>NZ_CAJKVK010000059.1 GCF_905203285.1 uncultured Succinatimonas sp. | reverse complement strand
GCTTTGATTATGAACTCTGCTGATAGATATACAAAAAAGAGCAGAGTTCAGGCTTCGCAATATCACTACTGCGAAGGTTATTTCTATTAATGATTAAACCTAAAAACAGGTCAACGCATTAATTATTTATCAAGATCTGCAACGATCTCTTCAACGGTCTTCTTGGCGTCACCGAAGCACATTGCAGTGTTATCCTTGAAGAACAACGGGTTCTGTACACCGGCGTAACCTGCGTTCATGGAACGCTTGAAGACGACAACGTTGCGAGCCTTCCAAACCTCGAGTACCGGCATGCCGGCAATCGGGCTGTTCGGGTTCTCTAAAGCTGCAGGGTTTACGGTATCGTTAGCGCCGATAACGAGTACGGTATCGGTGTTCTCGAAATCGTCATTGATTTCATCCATTTCAAATACGATATCGTAAGGAACCTTGGCTTCAGCAAGCAATACGTTCATGTGACCGGGCAGACGACCTGCAACCGGGTGAATGGCAAAGCGAACTTCAATGCCGCGAGCCTTTAATTTCTCGGTTAAGGAAGCGACAGCAGCCTGAGCCTGGGATACGGCCATACCATAGCCCGGAGCGATAATGACGGAGCTTGAATTCTTCAAGAGTTCAGCAACTTCATTAGGCTTTAACTCATGATACTCGCCCATTTCCTCATCGCCTGATGCTGCAGCACCTTCGTTGCCGAAGCCGCCTGCGATAACGGAAATAAAGGAGCGATTCATAGCCTTACACATGATGTAAGAGAGAATAGCACCTGAAGAACCTACCAAAGCACCGGTTACGATAAGGAGGTCATTGCTTAACATAAATCCTGATGCGGCAGCGGCCCATCCTGAATAGGAGTTAAGCATGGAGATAACGACCGGCATATCGGCACCGCCGATTGCGGCAACCAAATGTACACCAAAGACCAAGGCAATAAGAGTCATGATGACAAGCGGAACGATGGAAGCCTGAGAGGCGGCCATGAACCAAATCATCAAGAACAAAGATACAACCAAGGCAGCTAAGTTAAGCCAATGACCGCCCGGGATAACGAGAGGAGCGGACTTGAAGACTCTTAACTTATAAGTACCGTTTAACTTGCCGTATGCGACGATAGAGCCGGTGAAGGTTACGGCACCGATGAAGATGCCGAGGAAAATCTCAACTAAGTGAGTGTTGAGCTCGGCACGGGACATGGTGGTACCGACATTGGCGGCAGCCTCGCTTGCGGCAGCCATAATAGCGGCAACCTGAGCTTCGGTAGCACCGACCGGAATGGTTACGGTCTCAGGAGCTACGGCACCTAACTCTAAGAAAGTGTTATAACCGACCAAAACAGCAGCCAAACCTACGAAGCTGTGCAAGCAGGCGATAAGCTCCGGCATCTGGGTCATAACGACTTTGCGGGCAACGTAGATACCGATACCGGCACCGATTGCCATGGCGACGATAATAAGGATAAAGCCTGTGGGGGTCTCAACCTGGGCAAAAGTTGCCAGCAATGCAATGGTCATACCGACCATGCCGGAGAAGCATCCCATTTTGGCGGTTTCCTGCTTGGACAATCCGGCTAACGCCATGATGAACAGCAGTGCGGCCAAAATATAGGCCATATGAACAATTCCGAATTCCATTTTTCTTATATCCTCCGACCTACACTACTGCTTCTTGAACATTGCCAGCATGCGGCGTGTTACGGCAAAACCGCCGAAAATGTTGATTGAAGCGATAAGCACGCCGATAAAGGCCAAAATACCGATAACGACACTGCCCGAGCTTACCTGCAACATCGCGCCGACCACGATAATGCCTGAAATAGCGTTAGTGACCGACATAAGCGGAGTATGGAGGGAATGGGTAACATTCCAAACTACGTAGTAGCCTACGACGCAGGCCAATACGAACACGGTAAAGTGCGGCAGGAATTTTTCCGGAGCAAACAAGCCGATAAGAGCGAAAGCGACAACCAAAATGGAGACGCAGAATCTCTTAAGCTTAGGAGAAACCTGTTTTTGCTCAACTTTCTTAGGCGGCTCGGCAGGCTTTGCTGCAGGAGCTGCTGAAACGCTGATCTTAGGAGGCGGGAAGGTGACCTCACCGTCTTTGGTAACAGTCATATTGCGCAGAACGACGTCTTCAAAATCAATGTTGATCTGACCGTCTTTGTTCTTGCACAAAAGCTTCATCAAGTTAACGAGGTTAGTTGAATAAAGCTGTGAGGACTGGGCCGGCAGACGAGCTGCAAGATCGGTATAACCGATGATCTTAACGCCGTTGTCGGTAGTAAATACCTGACCTGCCTTGGTCAACTCGCAGTTACCGCCGGTAGCAGCTGCCAAGTCAACAATTACGGAGCCTGATTTCATGCTCTCGACCATTTCCTTGGTGATAAGGCGAGGAGCAGGCTTGCCAGGAATTGCAGCGGTGGTGATGATAATGTCGACTTCTTTAGCCTGTTTTGCAAAAAGCTCCATCTCGGCTTTGATGAATTCATCGGACATTACCTTGGCATAACCGTCTGATGAGCTGCCGTCTTCATTCTTAAAGTCAAGCTTCAAGAACTCACCGCCCATGGACTTAATCTGGTCGGCTACTTCAAGACGGGTATCGAACGCACGGACGATAGCGCCCAAGGAGTGAGCTGCACCGATAGCGGCAAGACCGGCAACGCCGGCACCGATTACCATTACCTTTGCAGGAGGAACTTTACCTGCTGCGGTAACCTGACCGGTAAAGAAACGACCGAATTCGTGAGCAGCTTCGATTACAGCGCGATAACCGCTGATGTTGGCAGTTGATGACAAAGCGTCAAGAGCCTGGGCGCGGGAAATACGCGGTACCATGTCCATAGCGAGGACATTGACCTTCTTGGCATTTAATGCTGCGACTAAATCTTCATTCTGGGCAGGACGAATAAAGCTTACAAGAGTCTGACCTTCTTTTAACAGCTTAACTTCATCTTTATTGGGAGCATTTACTTTGAAAATGATGTCACTGTTCCAAACATCGTTGCCTTTGGCGATCTTTGCGCCGGCAGCTTCATAAGCGGCATCATCAAAGCTGGCGGCAGCACCTGCCGCGCTCTGAACTGCTACTTCAAAGCCCAACTTTATAAGTTTAGTTACGGTATCGGGAGTGGCGGCCACTCTGGTCTCACCGTGTAAACTTTCCTTTGGAATACCTATGAGCATGGCTTAATCCTACATTTATTAAGGCTTTAAAGCCTTTGTTATAGTCAATAGTCACTAGACAGAACAAATGTCTGATTCTACAAATTAATTATTATAAACGCTTAAAAGTTAGATATGGTCTTATGCACGGCAAAAGGATGATGTGTATCGCAATTATGAAAAGAATAATGCACGAAAAGTGCACAAAAGTAGACACGAATCTAATTTGATATATGAAAGATAACAACGGTGAAAAAGAATAAACCGTAAAATTTCCGCAGACCTTATTAAATTAAAGTTCTGAAACCATGGTATAAGCATCTTCAGCAGGTAAAACTGCGGTTTTAACGTAATAGTTTTTACGTATGCCGTTTTTTTTAAAACCTGCTTTTTCATATAAGGAAAGAGCAGGAAGATTTGAAACTCTTACCTCTAAAAAACATTTTTTAGCCCCGCGCTTTTTAACTTCAGATAAAGCCGCTGACAAAAGGCTTTTGCCAAGGCCTCGTCCCTGAAATTCAGACATAATTCCGATAGTTAAAAGCTCGGACTCATCAAGCACCGTCTGCATGACTGCAAATCCGACGAGCTTTTTATCTAAAAAACAGCCTATAACGATATTGCCGTTAAAACTTTTTGCAATACCGTCAAAAGTCCACGGCGATTTATGCGCGCTTATTTCGATAGCGTAAAGTTCTTCAAGAAGATCCTTTGTAGGCTCTTCTTTAAGGACCTTGCATTCAATTAATCTTGAATCCGTCACAATCTGCCCTTAAAGCGTTCTTTTAAAAAGTTCCACAATTCTGCCTTGTCTTCATTTAAATAAAACACGACAGCATCTCCCTTGACCTTAGTTCCCATGCGAACCAGCACAACGCAATTTGCGTCATATTCCGCATCTTTAACAAAAGCTGCGGTTTTAATGTTTTTACTTAAAAGAAACTGATTTAATCCTTTAATGTAGGGAAACTCAGCTTCCATATCAATATAAACGTCAGATAAAGGCATGGAAGGTCTTGTTAAAGCACACTTAAAATTTACTCCGGGCTTTACTTTCCAGCTTATTCTTGAAAAATCAGGCATTGCTTATTTCACCGGTAAAATTTCAATCCAGTAATCATCCGGATCGTGAATAAAATAAAGCCCCATCTTCTCATTTTCATAGCACACACAGCCCATTTCTTTATGAAACTTGCGTACTTCATCATAATCACCTTCAACGCGCAGGCACAGATGACTCTCATTGTCGCCAAGCTCGTATGGCTCTTTTCTGTCTTTAAGATAAGTAAGTTCTAAAGAAAAAGAGGTAGCTTCATCACCTAAATAAACCAAGGTAAAAGATCCGTCGGATGCTTCCTTGCGTCTTATCTCGCTAAGTCCTAAAGCTTTTTTATAAAAAGCGATGCTTTTATCTAAATCCGTAACGTTGATGTTGAAATGATCGAATCTGCCTTTAACCTGCATAACCGCTCCTTGTTTTCTTTTCTGCCAATATTTTACCAAGGCAATGAAAATTTCTGACCGCGCTTTTTAATATTTAAAAGAAGAACATCATGCTCTTTGGCACTTTGCAGAAGTTTTTCATCATCCTCAGGTTTATCCCAAAAGTGCATCGGTGCCAAAACCTTAACGTTAAAAGCATCCAAAAACTGTCTTGCACCTCGGGATTTTTCTTCATGAAGCCTAGGATCTACCGGGAACATCACTAAATCAAAAGACTGTTTGTCTTTTTTTATATATGAAAGTTCATCAAGATATGATTTTTCATATCCCTGCCATTCCTCCTGCGTACTTTCATCCATCCAATGCCAATTATTAAGATCGCCTGAATGAAAAATCTCTTTTTCTTCAAGATTTACGGCAAAAGAAACTCCGATATCGGTAGAACCGAAGGCTTTCACCTTAATCAGATCATCTTCAAAACTGCCGCCTTTTCTTAACTTTATATAATCCTGATCTTTTACGTATTTAAAACACTTGCGTGCAATATCTGCCGATAAGATATAAACGATATTGTCTTTCTTTTCTTTAAATTTGAAGATCTCGGGATTGAAATGATCTTGATGAAAATGACTTGAAAACACGTATAAAGGCTCAGGACGCTTTAATAATTCTTCATGGACGAAGCCATGCTCTTTATCCGTGTCCTCATAATAATCAAAAAGCAAACTTGCCTTATCGCTTAATACCGCAAAACCGCTGTGAAACACGTACACAAGTTCCATTAAAAGCCTCTTACAAATCTTTTCCTAAATATAGGCCATTTCATTTAAACAGATTAATACTTCTTTTTTCAAGAAAAGTAAAAAGACAAAACTACATTTACAAAAGCCAAGCGTAAAATACTTTCGTTTTTTAGGAATGATTAGTATGCAAATATCTCACGGTACTTTAATCGGCATCTGCGCAATTTTATTGTGGAGCACTCTTATAGGACTCATGCGCATAGTAAGCGACGGGCTTGGTCCTCTTTTAGGCCCGGCTTCAATTTATGCCGTAGCCTTTGTCATTACCTTAATCTGCACGGGGTTCCCGCGTTTATCGTCTTTTCCGCGTTCTTATTTAATTTTAGGCAGTATCCTTTTTGTCGCATACGAAATTCTGTTGTCTTTATCCATAAGCTTTGCCGAAAACTCCCGTCAGGCAATTGAAGTTGCAATCTTAAATTATTTATGGCCCGCCTTAGTCGTGATCTTCTCAACCTTTCTTAACCATCAAAAAATACGGATATGGATTATTATCGGGATCTGCTGCTCCATGTACGGGATCTGTACCGTTCTAGGCGGGGAATATGATTTTAATTTAGATGAGATCCTAAAAAATTTAAGTTCAAATCCTTTAAGCTACATCTTTGCAACAGTTGCTGCTTTCTTATGGGCAATCTATTGCTCAGTCACCGCTAAAATTTCCAAAGGACAAACTTCCATCACCTTCTTTTTACTGCTTATCGCCATCGTGCTCTGGTCTTACGGACTAACGTTTAATACCTATGCTGTGAATTTTGATTTAAAAACCGCTTTAGCCTTACTGTGCGCCGGAGCTGCAATCGGTCTTGGCTATGCGGCATGGAACAAAGGCATGGCTTGCGGCAACGTCAGAGTCCTTGCTGTCCTTTCTTATTTCATCCCGATTTTATCGACACTTGTATCATCATTAATGCTTAACACGCCATTATCCTTTACTTTCTGGAAAGGAGTCCTGTTTGTCTGTTTGGGGTCAGTTTTTTGCCTAAAGTCACTTAAAAAGAGCTAAACAACGATTATTAAATTCTTAATATCTTCTTTTAATTCTGTTTTGTAAAAAAGCAGCGTTCAATGATAAGCAATCAGCGGAAGTGCCGCAAAAGGTGACATTTCGGGACTTAAAATTGCATTAAACACCGGTTTGGATTCAGGTCTTACAATTAATGAAATCAAAGAAGTATGAATTCAGACTTACGCCTACTGCGGATTTTCCCGCAGCGTTAATGCGCTAAAAGCTTTCATTAAAACACTCAAAATGCGTAAAGCAAACGGCATTAACAATCCTATCGGCCCTGAATCTACCCCTAGAGAACAATCAAACGATATTTCTTTTGGTGCTGAGAATCAGCGTCATATTTTCTGACGTGAAGCAAGAGTTAGATTCAGTACTCCTGAAAAATTACCTGATAATGCCAATGAAATACAAAAAGAATTCTTTAACTACTACCGTAATCCGGAATGCGGTCAGCACCCTCGTTATGCAGGTATAAGATATACCAGAATACCGGCATTATCCAACTTCTATCCTTTCGCTCAACTAGCAGATATTTCTCCGCGCCCGACGCTGTTTATCGCAGGAGAAAAAGCACATTCAAAATATTTCAGTTAGGATGCTTATAAACAAGCTGAGTTTCCTAAGAAGCTTTACATAGTAAAAAAGCCAACCACGTTGATCTGTATGATCAAATGGATAAAATTCCCTTTGATAAAATTGAACAATTTTTCAAAGAAAATTTAAAATAATATCTAGAAGCTACCGTAAAAATACTTTTGCGGTAGCAAATAATCTTGATTCATAACATACTGCTAATTAAAAACGCTCGACTTCTACTATTGTCATAAAAATCAACCGAACATATCAGATACAATAACAAAAGCGCATAGCCAGTGTTTAAGGCAAAATTTGAGTTAATAAAACACAGCGACATTATTTTAATGAAATGAAACTGTTAATTATCGAAGATGAAAAGGAACTGTCAAACAATATCGTGACGTATCTAAGTTCCGAAAATTATGTATGCGAACAAGCTTTCACCTATGAGGAGGCTCAAATAAAATTGGACCTCTACGACTATGACTGCGTTTTACTTGATCTGATGTTGCCAGGAGGAAACGGCTTAGATATCCTTCGCGATATCCGTCGCCGCCATAATCCGGCAGGCGTAATCATCGTATCGGCAAAAGATTCTTTAGACGACAAAGTGAAAGGATTGGAAATCGGTGCTGACGATTATTTGCCCAAACCGTTTCATTTAGCAGAGCTTTCAATGCGTATCTATGCAATCATCAGGCGCAAAGCTTTTGCCTCAAACAATACACTTTACAGTAACAATATAGAAATAGACCTTCTCGGCAAAACGGTAAAAATAAATGATCAATCTATATTGCTGACAAGGACAGAGTATGAGCTCTTGCTCTTTTTTATAAGTAATAAAAACCGAGTTGTTTCAAAAGCATCCATTGCCGAACACATTAGCGGAGAAATGTCCGACTTGCTTGATAATCATGATTTTATCTATTCGCATATAAAAAACTTAAAAGCAAAACTGGCAAAGTCTGGCATAAAGAGTTGCATCAAAACAGTGTATGGAGCCGGATATAAATGGACGGAAAATTAAAAAGAAAAAGCCTTGCCCAAAAGTTGCTGTTATCTTTCGTCGGCTGTATTGCAGTCTTGCTGTTGCTTGCCTTGCCGTTATTTTATTTTCTAACTGAAAGTTTCTACGCTGAAGACATGATTAATATCATTCAGGCAGTAAACAAAGGCAAACCTATCCCTACGCTTGATCTTGAAGAAGATATAATTCAAGGCGTAATGATTCAATTCGGCGTCATAATGTTGGTACTGGCTGCGGCAATTATACTGACGCTGCGCTTTATCACCGCACGTATATGGAAACCTTTTGAAGAAACCTTGCGCCGTTTGGAGAGTTTCAGACTAGAAAACGAGGTCCTGCCAACATTACCTGACTCCGATGTGGCAGAATTTGCCCGTCTTAACAAAACATTACAGTCATTGATGCAAAACAGCATCAATAGCTACAAAACGCAAAAAGAGTTTACGGAAAACGCCTCTCACGAATTGCAGACTCCTCTTGCGGTTTTCCAAAGTCAGCTTGATCTCTTACTGCAGCAACCGAAATTGACTAAAGCCCAGGCTGAAATAATACAAAGACTTTACGAAGTATCAAATCGTCTTGCGCGTTTAAACCGCAGCTTGCTTTTGCTCGTCAAAATAGACAACAGGCAATATCAGCAGATGGAAGATATTAATTTATCTTCTTTTATCGAAAAATTAATGCCTTTTCTGCAAAACGTTACCGGCGATGTTTCCCTGCATCAAGAATTTAATAACACTGCATTGACAATCCGTGCCAATCGTACGCTACTGGAAAGTCTTGTGAATAATCTTATCGTCAATGCCGTCCGCCACAATCGACCTCAAGGAGAGATCTCCATTTTCGTCTCAGATAGAGAACTTGCCATATCCAATACTTCAGATGAACCGGCACTTAACGATAAATTAATCTTCAGCCGCTTTTACCGTCCCTCTGAAAAAGTAAAAGGCAATGGGTTGGGATTATCCATTGTAAAAGCCATCTGCGAATATCACGGTTGGGCAATAAAATACCGCTATTTTGATAACAAGCATATTTTTATCGTCACGTTCTAAGTTTCTCCAAAATTTCTCCCAAAAAGGCAACGATGCGGGTCTATCCGTTGCAAAAACTATCTGCAAATATCACGACCGGGCAATAAAATACTGCTATTTTGATAAAAAACATATTTTTATCGTCACGTTCTAAAATTCTCCAAAATTTCTCCAAAATCAGTTCATATACTTGTTTCAAGTATTAAAAAACGGGCTTTTTTATAAACCTGAAAAAAAACTGAGCATGGCAGCGAAATTTTTTGAAAAAAACGCGTATTACATTGTGTTTTGTCTGGCATTATTGCCTATATTGGTTTTACGCGATTTTACCCCGACCAATGAGTTGAGATATCTCAGCATTGCCGATGAGGCTTTGCGCAACCATACATTTTTTTCCTTTACCAATCACGGTGAACCGTATACCGACAAACCTCCGCTCTATTTATGGTTTGTCATGCTAAGCAAATGGCTTTTTAACAGCCATCCAATGTTGTTTTTGTCCTTGGCCTCGCTCATTCCGGCAATTGCAATTGTCAAAATAATGGACAAATGGACAGAACCTGAACTTGGTGAAAATAACAGGAACATCGCAGGAATGATGCTCCTAACGAGCGCCTTTTTTACAGGGCTAGCCGTTACCTTACGCATGGACATGCTGATGTGCCTATTCATAGTCCTGGCACTGCGCTCTTTTTATCAAATGGCGACAACACCCCAACTTGACAAAAAAGCGTCCTGGCTGTTTCCTATTTACATATTTCTTGCCATTTTCACCAAAGGCCCTGTCGGATTGCTTGTTCCCTTATGTTCTACAGTTGTTTTCCTTTTATGGACAAGAAAAATAAAACAAATCGGCAAATATTGGGGATGGCGAACCTGGGGAGTTTTATTAGTAGCCTGCATTATCTGGTTTAGTGCCGTATTCCTTGAAGGCGGAAAAGATTATCTTAACAACCTCCTGTTCCACCAAACCTTGGATCGTGCGGTAAATTCATTCCGCCACCAAGAACCGTTTTACTATTATTGTAAGACCATATGGTATTCCTTGGCTCCCTGGTCATTTCTCGTTGTAGGACTGCTTGTCGCAGCGCTTGGCAAAAGACTTATCTTAACGCAACTGCAGCGTTTTTACTGCACCGTTGCCCTTACAACCTTCATTGTACTTTCGCTTATAAGTTCAAAATTAGAAATCTACATGCTGCCTGCATTTCCGTTTATGGTCTACCTTGCAGTACTGTATTTACCGCGATTTAAAGACAAAGTATGGATAAATATACTTTTTGCCATACCGGCTGCGTTATTTGTCATAGTGCTGCCAACAGTCATATTCCTCTCATTGTTTAGCGACCTCACTTATTTAAGACATTGGGCGGTTTATGCTGCAGCTGCGATTTTAGCCGCAAGCGGATTAATGGCATTACATAACATTTCTCGGCTGCAAAAAGATGTGTACGTCGGAATACGCATGCTTGCAATCGGCTTTACCTGCACTCTATATATGCTAGGTTGGGCACTCCCTTCCATCAACCCATGGATTGGATATAAAGATTTGTGTCAAACGGCACAGAATATAGCAGAAAGAAAAGAGACAACAAATTTTGCCGCATGGAACGTTAGAAGAGCCGAAAACATTGATGTCTATTTAGGAAATCCGGTTCAAATCATACCGGATTCAGAAGAAGCAAAAACACACTTACTCCATAACACGGTACTGATGTTGCCCGTAGGCCACTTGAGTTCATTTGAAGTCAAAGAGTCTTGGACAGTCGGAAAATATGCCGTCATCTTCCTTGAATAAGGAAAACCGTCTTTGCATAAAAAAATCCGATAAGAGAGGGAAAAATGGAAACTACAAACAAAACCTCGGATTACGAACTGACCGTCATCGTTCCTGTTTTTAATGAGGAAAGCAACATTGATGACTTAGAAAAGCAATTGTCATCTTTTTTACCGCAATCACTTTATAAAACCTGTGTAATGTTCGTAGACGACGGATCCACAGATGACAGTCTGCAACGAATAAAGACAATATGCAGCAGGAATAACGATTTCTTTTTTCTTGCCTTAGCGCATAACGGCGGATTAAGCGCTGCTTTGAAAGCCGGTATTGATGCTACCGAATCAAAATTCGTTGGATATATGGATGCAGATCTGCAAACTGCTCCCGTTGATTTCAACCTGCTGCTTCCATACATAAGTGACTACGAAATAGTGATCGGGATCCGCGCAAAACGCCAAGATTCTTTCTTTAAAAAGATGCAGTCACGCATAGCCAACGGATTTCGCAGAATAATGACAAATGACGGAGTTCAGGACACCGGTTGCCCTTTGAAAGTCATACGCACTCAAAATGCCAAACGTATTCCGTTTTTTACAGGAATGCACCGTTTTCTTCCGGCTTTAATACTGTTGCAGGGAGGCAAAATAAAGCAAGTCACAGTCCGTCATTTCCCTCGCGTGAACGGCGTATCTAAATACCATTTATGGAACAGGCTGATTTCACCTTTCTTGGATTGTTTTGCTTATCGCTGGATGAAAAAACGCTACATCAATTACATGATTACTGAAGAAAATTATTTAGAGCAAAAAAATGGATAGCACCATTTTCATATTATCCATAGGCTTCCTTGCCCAGGCCTTTTTCTCAGCCCGCATCTTGGTGCAGTGGATATTATCCGAAAGAGCTCGCAAAGTTCTATCTCCCAGTCTTTTCTGGGCGTTTAGTCTTATTGGTTCTTACCTGCTTTGCATCTACGGATGGCTTAGAAATGACTTCGCTATTATTTTGGGGCAGTTCATATCCTATTACATTTATATATGGAACCTAAACATAAAAGGTGTCTGGCATAATCTGTACGCCCCCATACGCGTCATTTTGCTGTGTACTCCACTCATAGCCATTGCTTTTGTTATGAAAGATGCGGCAAGTTTTGCCGATGAGTTTTTATTTAATGATGAAGTTAAACCGTGGCTGCTGATATTCGGATCAATAGGACAAGTGCTGTTCACGATGCGCTTTATTTATCAGTGGCTGTATTCTCGCAAGAAAAAAGAATCGCAACTTCCTGAAGGCTTTTGGCTGATAAGCCTTATAGGATCATTTCTCATTCTGATGTACGGATGCTTACGAGCTGACCTCGTGCTTATTGTAGGGCAGATGTTCGGCGTCATTATCTATTTAAGAAACATTTATCTGATAACAAATGGGGAAAAAAGAGGTAAATGATGAAGGTATTAGTTACAGGATCTGCAGGATTTATAGGAGCAGCTTTAGTTAAAGCCTTGTTGAACAAAGAACACGAGGTTGTAGGAATAGACAATATCAATTCTTATTATGACCAAAACTTAAAATACGCAAGGTTATCCGATGCAGGAATAGAGACAAACGCAATTAATGAAGGCAAACTTACTGAAAGTAAGAAAACACCTTTATATCGTTTCATGAAAATGGACTTAACAGACCGCAGTTCTATGAACTCCTTGTTTGTAAAAGAAAAGTTTGACATTGTGATTAATCTTGCGGGTCAAGCAGGCGTCCGCTATTCAGTAGAAAATCCTTTTGCTTATGTGGAAAGCAACATCTACGGTTTCCTTAACATTCTTGAAAATTGCAGACACCATCCGGTAAAGCATCTTATATATGCAAGTTCAAGCAGCATTTACGGAATGAGTGATCACATACCTTACAAAGAGGAAGATAAAACGGATAAACCAGTTAGTCTTTATGCTGCAACGAAAAAGGCAGACGAACTCATGGCCTATTCTTACAGCAAATTATACGGAATTCCCGCCACCGGTTTACGCTTTTTTACAGTCTACGGTCCGTGGGGCCGCCCGGACATGGCTCCTTTTCTTTTTATGAAATCCATATTGGAAGGTAAACCGATACATGTGTTTAATCACGGCAACATGCAGCGTGACTTCACCTACATAGATGACGTGATATGCGGAATATTGCTTTTGCTTGAACATCCGGCAAATGAGGCCGTGCCTCATCAGATTTATAATATTGGACACTCAAGCCCGGTAGCCTTGATGGACTTCATAGAAACAATCGAAAAAGAAACCGGACGTAAAGCGATACTTAAGATGGAAAACATGCAGCCTGGTGATGTTTGCTGTACCTACGCTGACATCTCGCGTCTACAGCATGATTTCAGTTTTAATCCGCAGATCTCAATTGAACAGGGAATACATGCCTTTTATGAGTGGTATATGAATTACATACGCTCAAAGAACACCGCTCTTATCAGAATTTCATCCCGTAAGGATCAGTCAAATTTTACGATAAAAAACAAAATGATATCAGTTTTTTAAAAAATCTACATTATATGAATAATGTATGTATAAGTTCTCTTGAGAACAACTCAACTAATATAGTATTTTTATACACGGTTTTTTGTATGGATGATTTAAAAATTGAATTGCTAAGCAGTATTTCACGAATTATTTGCAACAAATATCCGCAAACAGGAATTTACAATACGAACTTACCTAATCTTTATATCCCGGATCGCCGTAATTTAAATATAGTATAAAATTTCATATCGCCGATTGACGATATCAGATCATACGGATCGCAGCTCTTTCATATCAAAGGGCAAAGCAGCATTAAGCAGCGACTTTTGCTCTGCCGTT
>NZ_CAJKVK010000058.1 GCF_905203285.1 uncultured Succinatimonas sp. | reverse complement strand
ACCGGAACTTCTTACGACTTCATTGATGCGCTATCCATAGGAAGCAGCGGTCGCTACACTGCAGGAATTTGGATAGGAAAGCCAGACGGAAGCTCAAACTATCCGAAAACCGGCTATAACGCAGCAGCCCCCATTCTTTATGCTCTTTTAGACTCCCTTTCACAGCAGCAGCTAAAAAAAGAAGACTTACCGCTTACAGGGGCTTTATCTCCGCTGCCGCTTCCTAATTTAGAAGATCTTACGCAAAACATGTCATCACAGCGGTTAAAAACCAATAAAAATTATGCAAAACATCCGATTAAAATTACTTTTCCCCAAAACAACAGCAAAATAAAAACCACCGATGAAGGATACGTAAATGTCATTATTGAAGGAGGGCAAGCTCCTTATACGCTTTATATAAACGGTATAGAGCAGAATGACTCTTCTTGGTTTAAAGTTAATAAAAGCGGTTTCTACGACTTATGCGTAATTGACAACGACGGAACCGAAAGCCTAATCACAATTCAAATTTTTACGTGATTTAAATTTAGATTTTGCACAATATCCGCAAACATCCTTAAAAAGTGTCCTACACTCAAATTAAGAGGGCGTTTTTTATGGATATGTTTTTTGATGAAACGCAAATAAAAAAGAAATTGCGTCGTATCACCATAATATCCGTCCTGGCTATAGCAATATTGTCAGGACTTATTTTTACGTCCTATTCTTCAATAAAATTATATCTAAGCAGCACCTATTCACATATGGTGCACACTGAGTCAAATGAAATTGCCATAACATTAAAACGAGAAATATTAGGCGATCTGAATGCGCTTAAAACTTTATCGATTTTTACCAAAGATGAAGAAATGCTGAAGCTGCAGCTTCCAAACCGCAACTTGCAGTCATCAAATTTTGATATTATCGGCTTCTGGCATCCTGACGGATCTTGTACTCAAGTTTCCTTAAGCGGAGTAAATACCAATAATCATTTTTCACAGTTAGCTCTTGAAGTTCAGATAGCGATTATTCATGCGTTTGAAGGCCAAAGTGCAATATCGGATCCTTATTTTTCAACATCCGCTCACAAAAGACTTTGTACCATCTGCGTACCTATAAGAGATGAAAACGACAATATCATTGCGGTTTTAAGCGGTGCCAAAGATTTAGTTAATTTCAATCGTACCCTGTTACGGGCGTCAGAGCGCTTTCCTGAAATTAATTCCGTCTTAGTAACGGGAAAAGGCAAGATAGTCGCCAATGGAATTTTTTCTCTGTTTCAAAATCCAGATGATGCCAATATATTCAATTCACCATTATTAAATGATGAAATCAAACACAAACTAAATGATGCCCTGCAAAAGCAGCTGCCATCCAATATTAGCTTTAAGTATTTAAACAACGATTACACCATGCACGTAAATCCTATTGTGGTGAACGACTGGTTTTTAATCACTTTGGAAATTGCCAAGCTGACAGATACCCCCGGTTATTCTTCGTTAATAGCTGTAATTTATACTTTAGCGTTCTTATTAATCTGCGGACTTATAAGCGCTATCGTTTTTTATATTTACATTCGCCGGGGCTATAACAAACAACTTGAACTTGCTTCTTTTTACCTTTTGACCGGAGCTTATAACATTTTTAAATTCAAAAAAGAACTTGGCAATATTTCGTTTAAAGAAAATAAATTTACCTTAATTGCTTTTAATATCCGTGATTTTCATTACTTAAACGAAATAGCCGGTACTGATGTCTGTAATGAAATTTTAAAAACTATTGTAGTTTCTACCAAAAACTTTAAAGAGATCATCTATAAATGCCGTACAAGAGTCGATCAGTTTTATTTATTAATCGCACCTACCGAGCCTACTGACATTAACAAACTCTTTTTTGATTTCGTACATAAAATTGAAAACAACTTAAGTGATTTTTCAATTCAGCTGCCGATTGTTTTCTATGCTTCCTATGCCGTAAGCACAACAGATGATAATGATGCAACTTTGCTGCATAAGGTTGATTTCGTACAAAAACAAATGAAAAAATCTTACGTCCATCAACTTGAAGCTTATGATGACAAAACTCACCAACAAGAAAAATTCATCAAAAAAATTGAAAGTAAAATGCGTAAAGCGCTTGAAAATGATGAATTTAAAATTTATCTCCAACCTAAGATCGAAATATCAAGCGGCAAAGTAGTGGCGGCTGAAGCTGTCGTACGCTGGCATCAGCCGGACGGAAGCATTATTTTTCCCAACGATTTTATAAATATTTTTGAAGAAAACGGCTTCTGTGTAGATCTTGATCTGTATAACTTTCAGAAAATATGCGTCATCGTTAAAAATTTGCAGCAAAAATTTAAGACAAACATCAATATATCCATAAACCAAAGCATGAATCTTTTGCTAAGAAAAGACTATATTGCCAATATTCATAAAATCATCGATAAAAACGGGGTAGATCCTAAGCTTATAACCGTTGAAATATTAGAAAGCATTGCAGCTCAAAATATCAACGAACTTATAAATTGCGTTAACAACATTCACTTTCTCGGATTAAAAGTTGCTTTAGATGATTTTGGCAGCGGTTATTCATCATTAAACGTACTATCTCAAATTAAAATTGACGAATTAAAATTCGATAAAGAATTTTTAATGGAAAAAGATCCTATAAAACAAAAATATAATGAAGAAATACTACGCCATATGACCGAGCTTGCCGCCTCATTTAACATCAACACGGTAGCAGAAGGCTGTGAAACCGAGCAAAATTTAAACTTCCTAAAGAAAATCAAATGCAATATCGCTCAAGGGTATTTCTTTGACAAGCCGTTATTGCTTGAAAAGTTCATAGAGAAATATCTATAAAGCATAACTCTTCATTAACGGACAAGAATTCTGTTTAAAACAATATAATGTTTTCTAATAACATTTTGTAATTACGGCTTATTAAGTCAGACTCATGCGATGCTACAATAAGTCCATGTGTTGCCGGTGAAAGAATTATGTCTGATTTTCGATTAAAGGTTTTTGAAAGCGTAGCTAAAAATCACAGCTTTACCAAAGCAGCCCAGGAATTGTGTATTTCACAGCCTGCCGTGACAAAACATATAAGAGTTCTTGAAGATGAATATAAGGTAAAACTCTTTAACCGCAGCGGCAGTAAAATAGAATTAACCAAAGCAGGCAGCCTTTTGCTTCAGCATGCTGAGCTTATTCTTTCTCAGTACAACCGTCTTGAATATGCTCTGCATAAAATCAGCAACGAGCATGTTGGCTCCTTAAAACTAGGTGCCAGCACAACCATAGCGCAATATGTTATTCCTAAATATCTGGCAAAATTCAATGAGCTTTTTCCTAAAATCGAACTTTCCCTTATCAATGATAATTCCCGAAATATTGAGTCGGCACTTAAAAATAATGATATCGATTTAGGTTTAGTCGAAGGCGTAATTAAAGCACCTGATTTAACCTATCAGCGCTTTACCGACGATGAGCTTGTAGTAATCACAAGTTATAAAAACGAAAATTTAAATAAAGAAATTACCTTAGACGAATTTATAAAATTGCCTCTGGTGCTGCGTGAATACGGTTCGGGAACTCTTGATGTAATTGAAAAAGAGCTAAATCAGAAAAAAATAAAACTAAGCGATTTGAATATTAAGATGCACTTGGGCAGTACCGAAGCGATTAAAAGATTTATTCATAACAGCAACAGCATTGGGATTGTTTCCATTGCGGCGATTGAACAAGAACTATACGATAAAACACTGCGCATCATTGACATTGATTCCATAAACTTTAAACGTCAGCTTTGCTTTGTCAGTATGAAAGGTCGTATTTCCGACCCGGCACAAGAATTCATTTCTTTTATTACCAACTGGAAAAGCTATTAAGTTTTAATCTAATAACTAAAAGTTATCGCAAATAAAAAATTACAATTAGAGGTTTTTCCTTTAAGAGAGTATCTTACCCGTAGCTTAATTTTAACCTACGGATTTTATAACGATGTTTGAAAAAGGAAATCGCGCCAATACCTCACACGGTATCCTCTTAATCGCCCTTTTCTCATTTGCTGCAATGTACATTGCAGATACTCCGTTTATCAAAAACCTATCCTTAAGTCCTCTTATTGTCGGCATCATTCTCGGAATGATTTATGCCAACAGCTTAAGAAGCAAGCTTCCCGAACCTTGGACACCGGGAATTAAATTCTGTACCAAGCAAATTCTCCGCACCGGCATCGTTCTTTACGGATTCCGCCTTACTTTAACCGATGTCGCTGCAGTAGGAATTCCGGCGGTGATGGTTGACCTTATCATTGTCGTGGGAACCATAATGTTAGGCGTCATTTTAGGACGCGTTATTAAAATGGATCGTGAAACCGCCCTGATGACCTCCGTAGGCAGTTCAATCTGCGGCGCAGCTGCGGTTTTAGGAGCGGAGCCCGTTGTAAAGTGCGAAAGTCACAAAACAGCGGTAGCAGTTTCTACAGTGGTTATTTTCGGCACTCTTTCAATGTTCCTGTACCCTATTTTGTATCGCGCAGGAATTCTTGACGGCATGACAGATCAAATGGTTGCCATATATACGGGAGCAACTTTACATGAAGTAGCTCATGTCGCGGGAGCTGGTAATGCCATGGATCCGACCGATGCTCTTGGTATAGCCGGAACCGCGACTATCACTAAAATGATTCGAGTAATGCTTCTTGCTCCGGTTCTTGTAGTAATGGCTTTAATTCTGGTACGCAAAAGACAAAAACAATCCGGAGTAAAAGAAGGAAAAACTAAAATCACTATCCCTTGGTTTGCCTTCGGCTTTATCGCCATAATTTTCATCAATACATTTTTACAGGGAATATTCGACGCTCCCACAGTCAAAGACATTCCGTTAAATTCGACCATCGAGTATATAGACACTTTCCTTCTGACCATGGCCATGACCGCCTTAGGCACAGATACCAGTATTGATAAGTTCAAACAGTCAGGTTCAAAACCTTTCATGCTTGCTGCTCTTCTTTATATTTGGCTTGTTGGCGGCGGGTATTTCATAACAAAAGGGATTCTCACGGCTTTTGCATAACCGACTCGATATTTTTATTATCGATGATTACCTGCAGATTGACACGACACAATCTGCAGGTTTTTTTATCTAAATTCGCAATTGTTAAAACCTGTAGTTAAATCTTTTAGCCGCATTACTTTTACGCTAGAATTTCACAGCTGACTATTCCTAAAACAATTTCTAAAAAAAATGAATTTTATTGAAAGCTTTTTAACCGCGCTTGCTTTATCAACTGACGCTTTTGCCTGTGCCGTCATCTACGGAAAAATCACCGGTACGGAACGCCTCAAAAACGCTTTTATAATCGGTTTAACCTTCGGCATGTTTCAATTTGTCATGCCGATTATAGGATTCGGAGCCGGAAGCTCAATTCGTACCCTCATTGATACTTATGATCACTGGCTTGCGTTCACACTGCTTGCTCTTGTCAGCTTTAAAATGTTCAAGGACGCTTTCTCAAAAGAAGAAAAGGAAAAAGAATCAAAATTAAATATCGTTACTTTGGTATCCCTGGGAATAGCAACGTCACTTGATGCTCTTGCCGTTGGGCTTTCGGCAGGACTTTTACAGGCAAACATTTTATTTACCGCCGGCATCATCGGAATTGTCTGTTTCATCCTTTCTGCAAGCGGATTTTTAATCGGGCAAAAACTTGCGTCACTAAAACGTCTTGATAATTGGTTAAATATTTTTGCTGCATTAGTACTTTTTGGTATAGGTATATCAATTTTATATGAACATGGAGTGTTCAATTAAAGCTCAATCGACATCCTTTTATTGAAAACAGTATAGATAACTCGGTATAATCGACCGTTTTTTACGCTCACTCATAAGTAAAACGGGAAATACCGCTATGCAAACGCCTGAACGTCTTATTCCGTCGCTTTTCACCTGCATACAAGAAGGTTATGATTTAAAAACTTTCCGGCAAGATATTATTGCAGGACTTACCGTAGCTATCGTAGCATTGCCGCTTGCCATGGCAATGGCCGTAGCATCCGGAGCATCTCCGGATAAAGGTCTTGTGACTGCGGTGGTTGCAGGCTTCTTCATTTCATTTTTAGGCGGGACCAGAGTACAAATCGGTGGACCCACAGGAGCGTTTGTCGTCGTAATTTTTGACGTAATTGCAAGATACGGCTTTGACGGACTTATCGTCGCATCAGTTATGGCCGGCATTCTCTTAATAGTTGCCGGATATGCACGACTTGGCAAACTCATTAAATATATTCCGTATCCCGTTATTACCGGATTTACAACCGGAATTGCTGTTATTATCGCCTCTTCTCAAGTAAAAGATTTTCTAGGACTTACTTTTACCGATGTCCCGGCTGAATTTATTGAAAAATGGATGGCTTATTTCAAGCACCTTGATGAAACATCAATCTATGCGTTAGGTTTAGGTTTGCTAGGCTTTGCGATTATCGCCATATCTAAAAAGGTAAGTGCCAAAATCCCAGCATATTTAGTTTCTATCGTCGCAGTATCCCTTATTACTTTTTTATTCAACTTACCGGTAGACACTATAGGATCGCGCTTCCCTCAAATGCCTAACGGCCTTCCGATGCCTACATTACCAAGTCTGACTTTAGATGAGATTCGTAATTTAATTCCGTCTGCTTTTACCATAGCTTTCCTTGCAGGAATTGAAGCTTTGCTTTCTGCAGTTGTCGCCGATTCCATGACAGGATACAAGCACTCTTTAAACCAGGAACTTATAGGTCAAGGCGTGGCCAATATCGCCTCAGGGTTTTTCGGTGGACTTCCGGCAACCGGAGCTATTGCCCGTACCGCAACTAATATAAAGTCTGGCGGAAAAACTCCCATATCAGGAATTTTTCATGCCCTGTTTTTGCTCGTATTCCTTTATACCATCATGGATATCTTAGCCTACATCCCCATGGCAGGACTTGCCGCCGTCCTGTTTATGGTGGCATGGGGTATGAGTGATATTAAGCATTTCGTGCAGATTTCAAAAATATCGCCCTCAGACAGAACCATCTTATTTTTAACTTTCTCTCTTACTGTGTTCGTTGATTTAACCGTTGCAATCGGTGTCGGTGTTACTTTTGCATCTCTGCTGTTTATGCGCCACATGTCAAAGTCAATTGAAATCAGACCGCATATGCGCTTATCCGAATATGACGCAAACGACGGAGAAAATTCAAAAGAGGTTGAAATTCCTGAAGGAGTCAACGTTTTTCAAATTAACGGTCCATTGTTTTTCGGCGTAGCCAATGAACTGTGCGATCGCTTGAAAGGTCTTGATATTCTGCCCCGTATTTTAATATTGCGCATGCGTTTTATGCCTTATTTAGATGCATCAGGCGAAGCCTCAATTGAAGAAATCGTAAAAATCTGTAAAGAACACCACAGCTACATTATTTTTGCTGCAATGCGCCAGCAGCCGCGTGACTTGCTTAAAAAAGCCGGGATCACGCCTGATACTACCGATGCCGCTTTCGTACAGGATTTTCCGACTGCAATTAAGCTTGCTCAAAAACTTATGGATGATCCTGAGTTTGTCAGACGACATCAGGATATTTAAACTCCAAAGCTATCCTCTTAAAGGTCGCTATTTTTTGCGGCCTTTAATTTTTAACTTCAGAAAAATCCACTTGCCCTTTAGTCATCTCAATGAGCTTTAAACGAAAATTTTCAACTTCAGATTGCGGTAAACGCACATGGTAAAAAGCCTTATCAGCAAAACTTGAATCAATAATATCTGCTCTAAAAGTAGGAAGCAGCCTTAAAAACACGGTTACATAGCGATGATCAAAACAAGCTGTTACAAAAGCCGGAATCATTCTTGTAGTAAGCGGCAAATCTTCTAAAGCAAGCTTTACGCTATCCTGATATGCTTTAACCAACCCTCCGGTTCCCAAAAGAATTCCGCCGAAATAACGCGTTACTACAACACATAACTCACCTACATCACTATGTAAAACAACGTTTAGCATCGGACGACCTGCTGTTCCATGAGGCTCTCCGTCGTCAGAGCATCCGCAAATTGCCGTAGATCCGGGTTTTCCTGCGTTATAGGCAAAGCAATTGTGCCTTGCATCGGAAAATTCTTTACATACAAAGTCAATCGCAGCTTTTGCCTCATCTCCTGATGAAACATGAAACACGCTGGTAATAAAGCGACTCTTTTTTACCGTAAACTCAGTACGATGGCAATTTAGTCCGTCAAGAGCCGGAACACTGTATAAATCTTCTTTCATGTCAATAATTCGATTAAATTGAGTGTTATCTATTTCTTATCACAAATTTTAAAGAATTAAGCTTTACAAAAGATACCTCTTCATATCCTTGTGTATCACTTTTATCAGTAGTATCAGCAAATTTAAAGTCAGTTCTTACATAAAGCTTTTTCTGCTCCTCATCCTTTTTTATCGATAAGCCGCAGTCATGGAAAACATAAATATCTTCGGTATTGATAATTTCATCAATTACAATCCTAGCTTCTTCCCCGGGAGCAAAAACATACCATCCTAACGTAAGACTTTTACCGTCAGCAATCGGCCCGCTTAAAGCTAGCGAACAGCTTTCTGGAGTATCATTTTTAACCTCAATAACAGCCTTTGCATATACTGACTGCAAAAAAGAAAATAAAACAACAAATGACAATAGAAAATTCAATAAATAACGTTTCATCATAAAATTATCTTAAAAATTTTTAACTTAGTTTAAAACGATTTTACTCTCCATACAAAATAGCAAAAACATCTATCAGACAACAGTTTTGACAGATGAAAATTAATTTTTTGAAAAAAGCACAGTATAATTAATTATTACACTATTTGGCTTTGAAAAAATATGGAAATACGGCGTACCCTTACTTATTATCTTACACACCAAAACGACGTACTGCCGCACCTTTTTACTTTTGAAATAAAATCCCTGCAAGCTCTTGCCTCATCAAAAGGCCTTATTCCTCTTACACTTAAAGAGCTATGCGCCAAATTGTTTATTGATGCAAAAACCTATAATAAAGAATTTTATGCAGATTTAATCAAATTATTAAGCTGCTACAATTTGGCACCGGTTCCTTTTTATATTCCAAGCACCATTGATGAAAACACTCAAATCTACATAGTACAAAAACCCAATCTGTACAATGACAAAGATTGTGCCGTCGTCAAAGCTTTAAAAGAGCAAAACCAAATCGCAAAACGAGATTTACCGAAATTAAAATATGCTTTATACAAAATTCAGAATTACAACATCTTATTAAGAGTGTTTGAGGCGCTTCATACCGTTTGTAAAACCAAACTCAACGTTTATTTAAGAGCACGCCTTGATAACATCATAAATGATATGCCCCTGCCTGCAGAAGGTGCTATTTTTATTCGCCGCTGTTTTACTTTTGCAGCAGAAATTACTTCCTACCCCTGTGATTTTAACGATGAAAAATATTGTTTGAGCCGTTTAAATGACGAACAGCACAGTCAATTCATCAACATCATGGCATTGCTTGCCGCAAGCCTTCCTTATTACGTCAAAATCGATGCAAACTACCCTTTTCGCGAAGAGCTTAAAAATGCTTATCTAAAGTTAAAGCCAAATGCTCTTGAACTTAAGACTCTTGAAGAGATCAACTGTCAAATTCCTGAAAATGTAAGTTCACGTAAAAACCGCTTTAAAATTTTTAATTTCACTCAATACTATTCTGATCTTGATTCAGACAAAGACGTAAATGATGATGTAGAAGCAAAACCAACAAACTTAGCATCCAGTCATGATAAAAATGAACAAGCATCGTTTACCAAAGGCATTGATGAGTTTTATCGCTTAAACCGTCAGATCATTTTAAATACCAAGCAATTTTATAAAAAAAATATAAATTCAGCGCCAACTATAGAACTTAGCGCTTTAAAAAACGGCTTTATAAGTAAAGAAAACCTAACTTTATTTATAAAAAATAAAGATCTAATCTCGCTTATTCCGAATCCCAACCATATCTCCGTTCTACCCATAGGGAAAACCAATAAATTTTTAGCGCAATCATCAAGTTTAAAAGATGTTGAACACTTTGACGCACTGGTTTTTAATCCTTCACCTGACGAAGATCGGTTCAAAATTCGTGAACTTTTAAATGAAAAATTAAAGATCGACAGCAATGAAACGTTGTGTAATTACGCTTTAAATTTTTCATCTTTCTATCTGTTAGTGTTAAAACCGTTATTTTCAGGCTACAGCAAAGAAGACTATCAAGAGCTTGAAATCAACCTTTTAAACTCATTTAATCTTCAATTAAATGATGAATCTTCTTTATATCCGCAAAGCCTTGCTTTAAGTTATCTTCTCTTTAGATTCAACGCAAACGATAAAGATTATTTAAATGAAGACTTTGTTTTAAGCTTTATTTATTGTCCCGAACTTTTAAGCCTGTTATGTCACAAAGTGCTTAAAAGTTATGATAATAATTTTGATTCGTTGCCTGAACATCTTAAAGATCTCTTTTATATTGCCCCTACGCTTAAATATTTAAATAAAAACCTGAAGTTATTCCATCCGGATTACTATGTTGAACTGGTAAAGTTTTTATACAAATATTTAAAACAAAATGCGCAAAACGGTACATTTAAAGAAGATCTTAAATATACACTGGACATAAGCATTAAAGACAATGATTGCCAATCATTAAAGAATTCCTTGCTAAAACACGGCTTTTTACATCATGCGTCTTTAGCTAAAATCGGCAAAATTTTTGCAAATTTACTCTTTAATGAAATTAAAGATAATAAAAAACTCATTTCATCCGTTAGCACTCAATCAATAAACAGATTCTTTAAAAAACGTGAAAAACTATTTACCGATTTATTTAAAGATCCTAATAACAAAATCTACTCTGCAATACGCCGATTGCTAATCAATGAAGAAAGCTTTAACGATCTGGGTATTATTGCCAACTGGCTGAACTATGCCAAAACCCCGCACAAAGCGCTAAGCGCCATATTTACCAAAGATCGCTACAATATAAAAGAACTCGAAGAACTTACTGAAAAAATTTTAGTTAAAGGCAATTTTATTTGTTTCCCGGCAATTACCGACTACAGCAATAAAAACCGCTTTGTTTTCAGTACTCCGTTTAATCATTCAACTTGTGTTCTAACCGTATTAAAACCAAAGCCTAATCGTTTTAGTCCCAAGTTTATTGAAAAAATAAGAGCTCTACAGTGTGCTTATCATCTTATCTGCTGCGTAAATTTCAGTGTAAGCGCCAACGATGATATTGATAAAATCTTATCTTGTACAAACTTTAACTCTGCACAAGAGCGTACTTTAGCAAAAACCTACTTAAAAACCTTCAAAAATTATTTAAAACTGTACAATCCTAACCCTCAGATAGATCTGAAGGCTTTAAAACTTTTTTACAAAAATAGTGACAGCATTGTAAACTCACCTGATTTTTACGAAATTTTATTGCACTATGCGCAAAAAGAATTGCTGCGCTATCGTTTTTCACCATTTTTCACCCATAAATTGCAGCTTATCCTTGATGCCGTCAAAATTGATACCAAAACTGTTTTATCTTCAAATGAAAACAAAGAGACAAATGACTTCAATCATCTAAACAAAGCTATTATTGACTCAAAGCTTCAGGAAAGCGTTCAAGTCCGTGAAGTTATCGGTCAAATCAAAGCTCAAAATGAAGAGAATACTGATGAAGGATTTTTAACTGATGACGCATCCGATAAAGTTAAAACAAACGACGCAATAGCAAATGAAAAAAATACTGAACCTACTGCAGCTACAGTATCCGAAGTTGATGTAGCATCAACCGATCAAATTGATAAAGATCTGTTGCACCTTATCAAAGGAGTTCACAGTCAGCAACGTGATCTTATGGATATTAAAGAATTTGAAGGCTTATGTTTAAGTTCAGGGTTTATGTCTCTTGATGCCGCAGTAGAGATAGCAAATGAATACGGTTATGACAATTTTGACGAACCTTTGTTTGACTTGGCCCCTGAAGAAAACTGCGTTTACATTACTGAAGATTTATTAACAAGGATCTGCTCTCGCCATAGTTAAAAGCATTAAGAAATCTTAATCTTTTTCTATTTTGGTTATAACAGATAAAATTTGTCCGCCGACAACAAGTGATTTAATTTCATCATTTATTTTCAAAGTATTAATATCTGCGCTCTTCCCTTTCTTATCTAAAGTTACGGAATACCCGCGTTTTAATACTAATAACGGATTTAATGAAATCAGCTTCTCTTTTATTGTTTCAATCTTTTTATCCGCATTTATCATATTCTGATGAAAAGATGCTCTTTCCATTGATAACATGGCATTATCAATACGCTTTACGGTATTGGCAACCTCATCATTTACTGTAAATTCAAGTCTTTTCTCAAGTTCATTAATTGTAAGTTCAAATGAATTTAACTTAAATTTAGGATCATGATCCTGCAACAGATGAAGAAAACTGTCAGTTTGTGCTTTAGAAAAAGTAAGCCTATCAAAAATCAGGCGAGTGATTTTTTCATTTAATGAATTAAGATAACTGCTTTTTAAATTAAGTAATGATTCAGGACCAAAACTTTTCAATTTAATTTCAGTTTTCTCTAAAACAGCTTTTAAATCATCTAATTTTTTATAAACAAGATCTCCGAGCAATAAAGCATAAGAATCCAAATCTTTTTGCATCATTTCAACCGTATAAGAAGAAACAATATCTGCAGCAGCAGTTGGAGTCGGAGCTCTCAAATCCGCAGCAAAATCAGACAAAGCAACATCAGGTTCATGTCCTACAGCTGAGATTATAGGCATCGGAGAGTTAATAATCGTTCGAACTACTGACTCATCGGAAAAAGGCAGAAGATCTTCAAAAGATCCACCTCCTCGACCGACGATAAGCACATCACAAAAATTATCTCTAAATGCTGTATTTAAGGCATTAACTATCGTGGCAGGAGCCTCAGATCCTTGAACCTGACAAGGATAAACAACTACTTCAATACCCGGATTTCTTTTATTTAAAACTGTCAGCATATCATGAAGAACATGACCTTCTTTTGAAGTGATTATGCCAACTTTATTAATCCACTTAGGGATCGGTCTTTTTATTGCCTCAAAAACACCTTCTTTTTGTAATTTTTCTTTTAATGCCAGCAATTCTTCCATAATTTTACCGGCACCGGCCACAATCATTTTTTCTGCAATCAGCTTAAATTGTCCGGTTTTAAGATAAATTGAACTTTTTCCGACAACAACTACCTTCATACCAATCTTGGGTATGAACGAAAGACGATTTAAGACACTTGCAAACATCAGGCAATCAACAGCTGCCGTTTCGTCTTTTAATTTAAAATAAAGATGAGAGTATGTCTTTATTTCACTTATCTCACCGATAACTACAGCTTGACCGAAATTTTGAAGAGCATTATTCGTCACGCTTACAAAACGACTTACGGTCATTGCTGAAGCTTCAAGTGACGAAGACGAAATCGACGAATTTACCGACTTGGAAAAATCATCAAGAGAATTATTAAGAAAGGCGTTCATTGCCATAGGAGGACTAATCTTAGAGTTGGTGCCCGGGACCGGGGTCGAACCGGTACGAACTTTTAAGGTTCGAGGGATTTTAAGTCCCTTGTGTCTACCAATTTCACCACCCGGGCAGCTTGTTTGTGGAGGCGCGTTCCAGAGTCGAACTGGACTATACGAATTTGCAATCCGCTGTATAACCGCTTTACTAACGCGCCTTTTGGAGCGGGAAACGAGGTTCGAACTCGCGACCCTAACCATGGCAAGGTTATGCTCTACCAACTGA
>NZ_CAJKVK010000057.1 GCF_905203285.1 uncultured Succinatimonas sp. | reverse complement strand
GCGATCTGCTTAAAGAAATCTAAAGACGATTTTACCTAGACTGTAAATTTAGGGTCTGACAGTATTGTGACCCTAAAAGCTTTAACGCAGAAAAATGTTATTGCAGCTGGTAATTTGTTTGTTGCTAAATCGCTCCAATTTGGTATTTCAACAGCAATTGAGGCTATGGATGCAAGTTCTGTGCATCTAAATGCAGTTTAAATAATAAATTATATGGAGCTGTATATACGAAAGATTCATCAGTAAATATATATGAGATTGATGGTGCTTTAAGCAGTCAATATATTGAAAAATATGATGGCAAGAGAGTAATTTCAGCTCTTTATGCTGAAGGCGAAGGCGCAAGTATTGTCTTAAAAGGTGAACTTAACACGGTTCAAACTTATGCGGATAGTTCTGACCATAGAACTTTGGAAAGAAAAGTCTGGGCTTATAACGGTGCTGATATCACTATTAACGGTGGAGTCAATATTTCTACCGACAGATATGAAGAAACTGAGAAGTTTAACAAAAACAACAGTGACGATATCGCAATCGTAGCAAGTACTGCTGCTAATATTGATGATAGATGGGATTTTGACCAAAACAACTCCAATGTCGCCGTTAATTACAAAGGGGCAAGTACTATTGAAGGTGATTTAATTTCCGCCTATGACGACAAACTGGTCATCAAGCCTCTTGAAGAGTCGGAAATTCAAACTTATTCAGCAGCATCCAGAGCCAATACTTCTAATTTCATTAATATAAAGGCAACGCGATTGCCGGTAACGGCGGTAAGCTCAGCATTGATTTAGGGGACGGCGGTTCTTGGATAGGACGTGCTGATGATTATCAGGACGCAGGTGGCACAAGCGGCGAGTTTTCAGAGCAGCACGTGCATTTCTTCAACCCGGCGTTTAGCAGCAACATTGTTCATAATGGCGAAGTCAACCTTACTATGGGTGAAGGCTCATTATGGGATGTGACCGGACAGAGCTGGATAACACTTACTTCCTTATTGACGGTGAGACCGCATTGGGAGCTGACAACGAAGACACTTACACCGTATCGGGAGGCTTCAGACACAGCTTCTAACCAAATTTAAGCGTAAGTCACAAAGCTATAAAGCTCATGACTGACGCTTATACCGATTTGGGCCGCACTTTCTATGTCGTTTTATGAAAGTTTGCCTCTTGCGGCCCTATTTGCATTCTATAAAATCTTTTTTAACTCATCTTTTCAATAAATTTCTGATTACAATCAAATTGAATATTTGATCACGCTTTAAAGAAACAAACCAATCCTGATATCAGCAATAGGATATTGGCTAAAAGAAAAAATCTTGAACCGCTTAATTTTTTATGTAGGCGATTGCCGATGAAAATGGCAAGTAAGGAAGGAATTAAAACGGCAACACTTAATCCGGTATTATAAAAAGTAATTTCGTCGGCAAAAATCTCCTGAAAAAGTAGCAAAATATTTAAAAAAGCGCCTAATACCACCATAGTGGCGCGAAATTCGGATTTGTCTTTAAAAGTATGCATGGCATAGATGACCATGAAAGCTCCGCTTGATACAAATAAAGAGTGCAAGATTCCGGCTCCTGTCATAATGATTAGTACAAGCGGTAAAGTCATCTTATAAACAAGAGGGCGGGTAAAAAAGTTTTTGAGGGCAATGACAAGGATAACGGTACCGTAAACGTAAAGAAGAAAATGGTAATTTACATTGTAAAAAAGGTATAGTCCAAATAAGATCCCCGGAATCATCAGCACGATGGCTTTTAGAATTTCAGGCCAGTTAATGGCTTTTGGATTTAGTGCTGCAATAACGGCGCAGGTGATAATTCCCACGATTGTCGACATTACTTTTGCATCGGTCATACCGATAAGCTGTATGGTCGTAGGCATAGCTAAAAGATTGCCGGCAAAACCGGTAACCGCATTAATAAGCATTGCGGCAAAGAAAATAATGCAGATGATAATTTCATGAACCATGGGAAACTCTGCAAATTTTTAAACTAACCTTTTAAATTAGTATAGAACGTAAAAATTAAATGTCCGCTAATGAAAAAGGGTCTGTCGGTGCATTTTCTTTTCCATCAACACTTAGCGCTTTTTATATTTTCAGCAGGGCTTAATTAACAAGGATTTTATGTATAAAGAAGGGATAAAAGCAGTTATTAAAAAACGATATAAATGTTATAATTCATAAATTTATTGATACTTACAATAACCTGATATTTTTCAAGCAAACAGCAATAATCTCATACAAAAAACGGGAGCCGTTTTATCCATAGACATAATTAAAGTCTCATATGGGACTTTAATTTTGCAACCTTATGTCTATGCTAAAATTATTTTTGTTAAAAATAAGCAAAAAGCGGCATTTTTCCCGTTTTTGACATTTTTGCTGCTGCAGTTGTTTAAGGCATTAATCCGTGAAAAATAAGCGTGTACTTATTATGGCTGGCGGTACCGGAGGACATGTGTTCCCGGCATTGGCTATTGCCAAAAAGCTGCAGGAGAGCGGCTATGAAATTTTGTGGCTGGGAACCCGCGGCCGAATGGAAGAAATGTTAGTTCCCAAGCACGGTTTTAATATTGAGTACATTGACGTCAAAGGCATAAGACGCAACGGACTTAAAGCAAAGATTACCGCTCCTTTTATGCTTGTAAGATCAATTCTTGAAGCTCTTGCCGTTTTAAGAAAATTCCGTCCTGGCGTATGCATCGGTATGGGCGGATATGCATCAGGTCCAGGCGGAGTGGCTGCTTATCTTTTACGCATTCCTCTTGTTCTGCATGAGCAAAATGCCGCTGCAGGTCTTACCAACCGTTTATTGTTTAAATTAGCCTCACGCGTTCTTTTAGGTTTCCCCGGAGCTTTTTCTGGCAGTAAAGTAAAGCTTGTCGGTAATCCCGTGCGCGAGGAAATCATGGCTTTGCATGAATCAAAGCGCGATTTCAATTACGGCAAATTATGCGTGTTGATTGTCGGCGGTTCGCTTGGCGCTAAAGCCTTAAATGAAAAACTTCCTGAAGCTTTAAAGCAGTTCGGCGACAGAATTGAGGTCGTGCATCAGGCAGGAAAAGGCAATTCCGAGGCTACTCTTGAACGTTATAAAGGCGCAAGCTTCTCTTATCAGGTAAGCGACTTTATCAATGACATGGATAAAGTTTATCTGTGGGCACATCTTATTATCTGCAGGGCAGGTGCTTTAACCGTTGCCGAAGTTAGTGCCGCAGGCTTACCTGCCGTGTTCATTCCTTTGCCTACGGCAGTAGATGATCACCAGACCAAAAATGCCATGACCATGGTAAATGCCGGAGCGTCAAAGATCATCGCGCAGCAGGATTTAAATGAGGAAAGCTTAAAGGCGGCTATCGAGCCTTTATTAAATGATCGTTCTTTGCTTGATAAGATGGCAAGTAACGCTCGTGCTCAAGCCTCATTACATGCCACCGACGAAGTGGTCGCAGTTATTGATTCATTAGTGAAGTAGAAAACGATGGAAACAGCAAAGCAGGAAGTTGAAAAAGTATTTATTCCCCTGATGCACAAAGTTAAAAGAATTCATTTTGTGGGCATCGGCGGTGCCGGCATGTGCGGAATCGCGGAAGTTCTGCGCAATGAAGGCTACAGTGTTTCAGGATCCGATATCGCCGTAAGCAAAGTGACAAAGCGTCTTGAAGATCTCGGAATAGAAGTGTTTATCGGACATCGTGCCGAAAATATCGAAGGGGCAAGCGTAGTTGTTGTGTCTTCGGCAATTCATCAGGGAAATCCTGAGGTCAGCGCCGCTATTGAAAAACGCATTCCGGTGGTAAGACGCGCTGAAATGTTAGGCGAGCTGATGCGTTATCGTTACGGTATTGCCGTCGCCGGAACTCATGGCAAAACTACCACTACAAGCCTTATTTCAAGTATTTTCGCTGAGGCGGGACTTGATCCTACGTTCGTTATCGGCGGACTTTTAAACAGCGCCGGAACCAATGCCCGTTTAGGCAATTCACGTTATCTTATTGCCGAGGCCGATGAGTCTGATGCTTCCTTCCTGCACTTGCAGCCGATGATGACGGTTGTTACCAATATTGAGGCCGATCATCTTGAAACCTACGGCGGTGATTTTTCAAAACTTGAAGATACTTTTATCGAGTTTTTGCATAATCTGCCGTTTTACGGCGTTGCCGTAGTCTGCAATGACGATCCGGTTATCCGTAAATTGATGCCGCGCATAGGCCGCGCGGTCGTTACTTACGGAACGGTTGAGGGAAGTGACTTGCAGGTTGTCGATTATGAGCAGAAAGAAGCCGGCTGCACCTTTACCGTATTACGTAAAAACGCCTCACCGCTTAAGATTGAATTGAGCCTTCCCGGAATCCATATGGCAAAGAATGCGGCCGCCGCGATTGCCGTCGCTATGGAAGAAGGAATTGATGATGATTCGATTAAGCGTGCTTTAAAGAATTTTGCCGGTGTAGGACGCCGCTTCCAGCGTTACGGCAAGTTAATGTCACCTCAGGGACTTGTAAGCCTTGTTGATGATTACGGACACCATCCGTCGGAAGTTCAGGCTACTATTGACGCAGTCCGCCGCGGTTGGCCGACTCGCCGCTTGGTTATGGTTTTCCAGCCTCATCGTTATACTCGTACCCGCGATTTATATGAAGATTTCGTAAGAGTTTTGCAGCAGGTTGACGAGCTCGTTCTTCTTGAGGTTTATCCGGCAGGTGAAGATCCGATCCAAGGCGCTGACGGACGTCATTTATGCCGTTCCATTAGAGCCAAAGGCAAGCTTGAGCCGCATTTTGCCCGAGATGTTGCTGAAGTTCCTGAAATTTTGGATCACATTGTTAAAGAAAACGATATCGTTTTAACTCAAGGGGCCGGTAACGTTGTACAGGTCGCCGGAATTCTTAAGGACAGATGGAAGAACGGTCTGTAAGCGATGGAAAAGGTCTTGACATCAGCCCGATGCCCCTATCCTAGACGTCGCGGGTTAAGCCGCGGCGGTTTTATCCTCGGCATTTTATTTTTTGTCGGGGTTGTCGTTTTGGTTGGGGTAGGTTTTGTGACCTTAAAGGGCATGATGACTTCCGATAAAGCGATGCCCGTACGGCAGACGGTTATTGACGGTGTTCTTAACGCGGTTAATAAAAAGGATATTGCCGATATTATCGGCAGAATGACGGCCGGAGAGAATATTTCAACACTTGATTTATCTCCGGTGCTCAATACATTGTCGCAGATCCCGTGGGTGGCTCATGTTGAAATCGAAAAGCAGATGCCCGACACCCTTATAGTTTCAATAGTCGAGCATGAGCCTGCCGCTTTTTGGAAAGATAACGGATTGTATGATGCTAAGACGCAATCGGTTTTCTATCCGGATTTGCGCCGCTTTAAGCGTTCTTTGGTGAAACTTAGCGCTTACCATGATAATTTGGCGCCTGAAGTTTACGCTAAAACCGTATTATTTATTAAAGAATTAAAAAGGGCTCCGCTGCAGCTTGTTGCGGTTAATCTTGATAACATTCGCTGTTATCATGTGATTTTATCCAACGGAACAGAGCTTGTATTAGGTCGCAACAATGATAATGATATTATTCTAAGACGTTTAAGACGCTTTGTTGATGTCTACCGTCAAACACAGATGAATTTGGATGAAATCAACTATGTTGATTTGCGTTATGACGTGGGATTTGCCGTAAATTACAAAAAAGAATCAGATACTAAGAATACTAAAAAGCAGGAGTGAAAAAGAGAAGATGCTGTTTTCACAGAATTCAGGAAAAAATCAAACGATGCGCCGCAGCTCTGACGCCCAGAAAGTTCTGGTTGCAATCGATATCGGCTCATCCATGATTCGCCTTATTGCCGGTGAAGTGCTTGATGACGGACAAGTAAAAGTTCTGTTTTATCGCGAGACCAAGTCTGCCGGTATCAGCAACGGTGCCGTAAGCGATCTGGCGGCGTTATCAAATCGCTTGTCAACACTTGTGCAGGTGTTTGAGTCAGAGTTCGGCGTAAATTTAAGTCATTGCATTTTGGGTATCGCCGGACGCCATATCGAGTCTAAAAACGCAAGCGGTGCCGCTACCGTTCAAAATAAGATCGTTTCTTTATACGATCGTGATAAGGCTATTGAAAATGCGCGCTCGATAAGACTTACCGACGGACATCATATAATTCATGTTATTCCGCAGTTTTATACCGTGGAAAACACTTCCGACATCACCAATCCTATCGGTTTGTCGGCAATGCGTCTTGACGTAAAAGTTCACATCATAAGTTGCAGCCGCGATCAGGAAAATAATTTCCGCAGCGCGATAGCGAAGATTTCACCTAACGTCTTAATCGATCATGTGGTTTATAACGGTATTGCCGCATCAGATGCCGTTTTGACTGAAGGCGAGAAGGAAATCGGCGTCGGACTTATTGATTTTGGCGGCGGTACGGTTAACGTTACCGTATACGATCGTAAGCGTATGGTATTTTCTTTCGGTCTTGAGCGCGGCGGATTTGAAATTACGCGCAGAATCGCCACTTATTTTGCACTTCCTTTATCGGTAGCCGAGCAGCTTAAGAATGAATACGGCGTAGCCTTCCCGCGCATGCTGTCTCCTGAAGATAAAAAACGTCGTTTTAAGATCACTTTAAATAACTCCGAAGAGGGTGAAGAGTGCATCGTAAGTAAGCTTGAGCTTGCGGATTTAATTTATCAGGGACTTGAAGATATTTTCTATTCAATCCGTGATCGAATCGAAAGCTTAAGCCGTAAAAACGGAATGGTTTTAAGTTTGGGCGCCGGTTTCGTCCTTACGGGTGGAATGGCCAAGACCAAAGGTATTGAGGAGCTTGCCGCTTACCGCTTGGCTCCTGACTCAAATTCAGTAGTGAAAGTTAAAATCGGCAAAGCCCGCGGCGTAACCGGATTTAAGGAAGAACCGATAGGTCCCGATAAGTCCGTATGCGTTGGTATGCTGCGTTTTGGCAAGAGCGTGATGAATGAGCGCAATTATGAAACGGAACGTGCCGAACAGACCGGAGTGAAATCAGTCTTTGGAAAAATAAAGGATTGGTTCTCACGCGAGCTGTAACTTCACAAGAATTTTTATGTAATAATAGACCAAACAAATAACAGGAATTTCCTGAAAATACAGAGAGAAAACTATGAGCGATTTTAGCGTTGAATCGGTTTCAAATACCTCAGGCGGAATGAGCAGATCTACCAATAATTGCGTTATACGCGTAGTAGGTATCGGCGGCGGTGGCAGCAATACCGTCCAGCACATGATTAATCAGAGCGTAGACGGTGTCGAGTTTATCGCGGTAAATACCGATTTGCAGGCTTTGATGAAGTCAACTGCCAATACCAAAGTACAAATCGGCGTTAAGTTAACTAACGGTTTGGGTGCAGGCTGTGATCCTAACGTAGGCCGTAAAGCCGCTGAGGAAAGCAAGGAAGACTTAAAGAAACTCCTGCAGGGTTCTGACATGGTGTTCATTACCGCAGGTATGGGCGGCGGTACCGGTACCGGTGCAGCCCCGGTAATTGCTGAAATCGCTAAAGAGACCGGAGCTTTAACCGTAGCCGTCGTCACCAAGCCTTTCCGTTTTGAAGGCCGTCGTCATATGTTAAACGCCGAGTCTGGAATTAACGAGCTTAGCAAGCATGTCGACTCTTTAATCGTTATCGAAAATGATAAGCTTCTAAAGAATTTAGGCGCCAATATTTCAATCATCAGCGCGTTTAACGAAGCAAATGACGTTTTGTATCGTGCCGTTAAGGGTATTACCGAGTGCATTACCACTTCTGCTTACATTAACGTTGACTTTGCTGACGTTCAGACCATTATGCGCGGCCGCGGTCATGCAATGATCGGCAGCGGTGTAGGTCAAGGTGCAAACTTCGTTGAAGACGCTATTCAGCGTGCAATCCACTCTCCGCTTATTGAGCAGGTTGATATTTCTTCAGCAAACGGTTTACTTGCATTCTGTAAGTTAAATCCTAATTTCCCTATCATCAAGTTCAGTGAAATCTGCGATGAAATTCAGAGCTATGCTGATGCTGAAGCCGATTGCGTATACGGTTTGGCTTTTGATGAGAACATTGCTGAAGATCAGATTTCCATCACTATCCTTATTACCGGTATTTCCGGTTCTGATATCCCGGGTTCAGAAAGCCCTGTAGCCGTAGGTCGTTCTTCAAATCAAAACCGCGGCGGACGCAACTTCGCTCCGGCTCCTGAAAAAGTAGAAGGCGGTTTCTTTGCTTTCTCGCAAAAACAGAATGCAGCACGTAATGAGCAGCAGCCTCATTCGGCAAACTTCGGCTCTGCCCGTCCTGCTGATCCGATTGATTTCGGTTCTCATGCCGCTCTTGATAATGAAAATGAAGCCGCAAGCTTTACCGAGGAGGATGTAGAGGAGGTTAAGATTAATCCTTCTTACTCCAATGACACTCCTTCTGAGAATATTTGGGAAGTTCCGCCTATTTTACGCAATAAGGCCGACTAATCTGAAATTTAGAAATTAAGGGCTTGCCGTTGGGCAGGCTCTTTTTTTATTAAGGCGGTAAAATTTTGTGATTTTGTTGTTTTTGTTGCAAAAAGGGAGTTTTACTGTACAATAGTGTATGGAAAAATTCCAGGGAAGGAAAAATAGGTTTTAGACCGCCTTTTCTTTGCGGAAATATATCTAAGCTCAAGGCTTAAATATATATTAAAATAATAAGGTCTAAGACAGTGTTCAGGGGATTTAAAGCTGATGGTAAAACAGCGTACTGTAGCAAAAGAGATTTCTACAACCGGCATCGGACTTCATTCAGGTACCAAGGTGCAGGTTACTTTCCGCCCCGCTCCGGCAGATACCGGAATTATTTATACCAGAACAGATCTTAATCCTCCAGTTGTCATGAAATGTGATGCCGACTCCGTTCGTGACACCCAGTTATGCACGGCTTTGGTTAATGCCGAAGGTGTACGTATTTCAACCGTAGAGCATTTAACCGCGGCCTTATCGGCATTTGGCATTGATAATTTGTTTGTTGATGTAAATGCTCCGGAGCTTCCGGTTCTTGACGGTTCTTCTCAGCCTTTTATCTATTTGTTTGAGTCGGTAGGTACCGTTGAGCTTGATGCTCCTAAACGCTTTTTCAGAGTACTGCGTAAAGTAAGAGTTGAAGATAAAGAGAAATGGGCAGAGCTCAATCCTTGCGATGACGGCTTTAAGCTTGATTTGACGATTGACTTCAATCATCCGGCAATGGAAAAAGATCTGCAGCATTTTTCTTTTGATTTTTCAGGCCGCGGCTTTGCTTCCGAGTTATCCCGTGCCCGTACTTTCTGCTTTATGCGCGATGTTGAGTATATGCACGCTCATAATCTGGCTTTAGGCGGATCTTTGGAAAACGCTGTCGTGCTTGATGATTACCGCGTGGTAAATCCTGACGGTTTGCGTTACCCCAATGAGTTCGTTAAGCATAAGATGCTTGATGCTGTGGGCGACCTTTATATGGAAGGTCATAGCATTTTAGGTGCATTTTCAGCATATAAGACAGGCCATACCTTAAATAATCGTTTGTTGCACGCATTGCTTTCAGACAGCAAGAATTATGAGGTTGTAACCTTGTCTTCCCGCGAACAGGAAAATGCCGGAATAGATTTTATCGGCAGCAATGTTATGCAGCTTGCTAAGGCATAGTAAATGCGTATAGTTGCCGGTTGGATGGAAGGAGTAAGGCAAGTGCCTACTCCTTTTTTTAATGCCCGAAAAAAGCCTTTAGATATTTCTCTTATCGTTATTCACGGCATTTCTTTGCCACCCGGGATTTTCGGGGGGCATTATATTGACGATCTTTTTACCGGAACTCTTGATAAAAACGCCGATCCTTATTTTGAAGCGATTTATAAGCTTGAGGTCTCGACTCATCTTTTTATAAATAGACAAGGTATTATTACCCAATATGTGTCATTTTTAGATAGAGCTTGGCACGCAGGGCGTTCGTCTTATAATGGTGAAGCCGAGTGTAATGATTTTTCAGTTGGGATTGAGCTTGAAGGTACGGATTTTGAAGCCTATACCGAAAAGCAGTATCAAAGTCTCAACGCGGCAGTGAAGGCTTTACGCCGCACTTATCCGCAAATTCAAAACCGCATCGCCGGACATAGCGATATTGCGCCGGGACGCAAAACCGATCCGGGGCCTTTTTTTGATTTTAGTAAATTAAGTCCGAACTTTTGACTTAAAGGACAGCAAAAATGAGCGCACAAAACTTTTTAAATGAATATCATAAAAACGCAGCGGAACGTGCCAAATTGGGGATCCCTCCTTTGGCTCTTACTGCAGATGAAACTAAAGCATTATGCTTGCTGCTAGCCGATCCTTCAAATGCAGACAATAAAGAACTTTTGGAATTATTAGAAGAAAGAGTATTGCCTGGCGTTGATGACGCTTCTGCCGTTAAAGCGGAGTTTTTAAACGACATTGTCAAAGGGAAAATTATCTGCGCTTTAATTTCTCCTGCAGATGCGGTTAATCTTTTAGGCAAAATGAAAGGCGGCTTTAATGTCGATCATTTAATTGCTCTTCTTGATGATGACAAACTTGCAGATGCCGCCGTTAGTGCGCTTTCCGACACTATCATGGTGTATGACGCTTTTAATAAAGTTAAGGAATTGGCGCAAAAAGGAGTAAAAGGCACTAAGACTTTGATGAATAACTGGGCTAACGCTACCTGGTTTACCGAAAAGCAAGGTCTGCCTGAAAAGATCACTTTAACCGTATTTAAAGTATCCGGCGAAGCTACGACCGATGATTTTTCTCCTGCAACCGATGCCTGGTCGCGCCCTGATATTCCGCTTCATGCCCTTGCCATGTTTAAGAACTCCCGTCCCGGGCTTACTCCTGACGAAGAAGGTGTTCGCGGTCCGGTAAAACTTATTAATGAACTTAAACAAAAAGGTTTTCCTCTTGTGTACGTAGGTGATGTCGTAGGTACCGGTTCATCACGCAAGAGCGCTGCAAATTCACTTATTTGGTATATCGGTAATGAAATTCCCGGTACTCCCAATAAAAAAGCCGGCGGTTTTGTTTTAGGCGGCAAAATTGCCCCGATTTTCTACAATACTTTGGAAGATTCAGGTGCTTTGCCGATTGAGTGTGATGTCAGCGCGCTTAATATGGGCGATGTCATCGACCTTTATCCGTATGCAGGCAAAGTTTGCGCACATGACAGTGATAAGGTCTTATCAAGCTTCAAGCTTAAAACCCAGAATCTTTTGGATGAAGTAAAAGCCGGAGGCCGTATTCCGCTTATTATCGGCAGATCTCTTACCGATAAAGCCCGTGCCGCTTTGGGTTTGCCAAAGAGCGAGATCTTTATTCCTAATCCTAAAGCTCCTGAAAGCTCTAAAGGCTACACCCGTGCCCAGAAGATCGTGGGTAAAGCATGCGGCGTTTACGGCGTACGCCCCGGTGAATATTGCGAGCCTAAGATCACAACCGTCGGTTCTCAGGATACGACAGGTCCTATGACCCGTGATGAACTTAAGGATTTATCCTGCCTTAAATTCTCTGCCGATCTTGTGATGCAGTCATTTTGTCATACCGCGGCTTATCCTAAGCCTGTCGATATCAAGATGCAGAAATCTTTGCCCGGCTTTATGGAACAGCGCGGCGGTATTGCTTTGCGCCCCGGTGACGGTGTTATTCACAGCTGGCTTAACCGTATGGCATTGCCCGATACCGTAGGTACCGGCGGTGATTCCCATACCAGAATGCCTATCGGAATTTCCTTTGCCGCAGGATCAGGTCTTGTGGCTTTCGCCGCGGCCGCCGGAATGATGCCGCTTGATATGCCAGAGTCCGTTTTGGTTCGCTTTGTCGGCAAGCGCCGCCCCGGTATTACTTTGCGTGACTTGGTGCATGCCATTCCTTATTTTGCAATTAAAAAGGGACTTTTAACCGTAGATAAGAAAGGCAAGAAAAATATCTTCTCCGGAAAGATTTTGGAAATCGAGGGCCTTGAGGATTTATCCTGCGAACATGCTTTTGAACTTGCCGACGCTTCAGCTGAGCGCTCTGCCGCAGCTTGCGCTATCGCTCTTAGTAAAGAGAGCGTTTGCGCGTATCTGCGTTCAAATGCCGCACTTTTGCGTCAGATGGCAAATGACGGATATGAATCAAAAGAAGCCTTATTACGCCGAGCCGAAGCAATGGAAGCATGGGTAAAAGATCCTGAGCTTATCTATGCTGATCCTGATTGCGAATATGCCGCAGTTCTGGAAATTGACATGGGCGAAATTACCGAGCCTATCGTATGCGTACCGAACGATCCTGATGACGTTCATCTTTTATCTGAGTACACCAATACCAAGATAGATGAAGTTTTCATCGGCTCATGCATGACTAATATCGGACATTTCCGTGCCGCAGGCGAAATTTTTAAGAGCTGCACCGGAGAGGTAAACTCTCGTTTGTGGATGACTCCTCCTACTCGTATGGACAGAGATGAGCTGCGCGATGAAGGTTTATACGCTGTATTTGCCAAGGCCGGTGCTCGTATGGAAATCCCCGGCTGCTCATTATGTATGGGAAATCAGGCGCGCGTTCGTGATAACGCTACCGTCGTATCGACTTCCACAAGAAATTTTCCTAACCGTTTAGGCAAAGGAGCTAACGTATTCCTGGCAAGCGCCGAGCTTGCCGCGGTATGCGCAAAGTTAGGCAGAATGCCTTCTGTGAATGAATATTTTGAAGAACTTAAAATTTTGAACGGAAAAGAGAGCGAAGTCTATACTTTGCTTGATTTTGCCGATTAGAATATAAAAGTAAAATACTCAAGAGTGTGTTCTTGAGTATTTGTTTTGTTAAAATGTAGAATGACTGCAAAGAAATAACTTACCGTTTTTACGGAAAATATTCAGCAGATTTTTTATTAATTAAAGGAGTAGAACATGAAAGTTGCCGTATTGGGCGCTGCTGGCGGTATCGGTCAGCCTTTATCCATGATTTTGAAAAACAATCTTCCTGCCGGCTCTAAATTAAGCCTTTATGACGTAGCCCCGTTCACTCCGGGTGTTGCCAAAGATTTAAGCCACATCCCTACTGATGTATGCGTTGACGGCTTCACCGGTGACGATCTTCCTAAGGCTTTGGAAGGCGCTGACGTTGTAGTTATTCCGGCCGGTGTTGCTCGTAAGCCCGGCATGACCCGTGACGACCTCTTCAAGGTCAACGCCGGCATCGTTGCAAACCTCGTTAAGAACTGCGCTAAAGTTTGCCCGAAGGCTTGCATCTGCATCATCACCAACCCGGTTAACTCAACTGTACCTCTTGCAGCTGAAGTTTTGAAGGCTGAAGGCGTTTACGACAAGCATCGTTTGTTCGGCGTAACCGTTCTTGACGTTCTTCGTTCTGAGACCTTCCTCTCCGAGGAGCTCGGTGTTTCAACCGCCCGTACCGTAGTTCCGGTTATCGGCGGCCACAGCGGCACCACCATTCTTCCGTTGATTTCTCAGGTTATTAACGCTGACGTCATTTCTGACGAGCGTATTGCTGAGCTTACCACCCGTATTCAGAACGCCGGTACCGAAGTTGTTGAAGCTAAGGTCGGCGCAGGTTCAGCTACCTTGTCAATGGCTACTGCCGGTGCACGTTTTGCCCTTAAGGTCGTTCGCGGCTTGATGGGTGAGCCCGGTGTTACCGAGTACGGCTACACTGAAGGCGACGGCAAGTACACCAAGTTCTTCGCTCAGCGTTTGCGTTTCGGCACTGAAGGCTGGGATAAGACCTATGATATCGGCAAGATCTCCGCTTTCGAGCAGAAGTGCCTTGACGAGCTTAAGGACGTTTTAAACGGCAACATCAAGAAAGGTGTTGATTTTGCTACTGAGTGGGTTCAGGCCAACAAGTAATTAGCAAATAACGTCATTTATTGAAGAAGCGGCAGCGTGTTTTTACATACTGCCGTTTTTATATTATCTGAAAAAATATTATTTATATATTG
>NZ_CAJKVK010000056.1 GCF_905203285.1 uncultured Succinatimonas sp. | reverse complement strand
TCTAGTGTCTAATATAATAGACACTAGATCAGTAAAAACTCGCAACTTTTAGGTAAAAAAGGAGCTCAAAAATTGAACTCCTTTTTATTTATGTGCTTTTTATTCAAAGTTAACTGTTAATACAAAATGCGGCACTTTAAAGTAGCCGGGATCTGTTTTAACAACGGAACAATCTCTTCAGGAGTTTCTGAATGAATGTCCATAACTACATAACCGACATCCCCGGTTGTCTGCAAATACTGAGCCGCCACGTTAATATCTTTTGAAGCAAACACTTCGTTGATCTGACGCATAACGCCCGGCACATTCTTATGAACATGAAGCAAACGTGATACTCCTTCACGCTTTGCAGGAAGCGATACTTCAGGGAAGTTAACCGCGGTTAACGTAGATCCGTTATCTGAATACAACGCAAGCTTTTGCGCGACTTCAATACCGATATTGCACTGTGCTTCCTCAGTTGAAGCGCCAATATGCGGAGTCAAAATCACATTATCAAACTCACGAAGCGGAGATACAAACTCCTCACCGTTAGCTGCTGGCTCTTTAGGGAAAACATCGACTGCAGCACCTGACACTTTTCCTGATTTAAGAGCATCGCATAAAGCATCTATTTCAACAACGGTACCACGGGAAGCGTTGACGAAAAAGACACCGTCTTTCATCTTGGCAAAAGCATCGGCATTAATCATACCGTGTGTAAGCTCGGTCTCGGGAACATGCAAAGTAACAATATCGGCAGCGGCAAAAAGCTCATCAAGGCTTGCAAGCTGCTTGGCATTACCTAAAGAGAGCTTGTTCTCAATATCATAAAACACGACATTAAGTCCTAGGCTTTCAGCGATGATGCCGACCTGGGTTCCGATATGACCATAACCGATAATGCCTAAGGTCTTACCGCGCGCCTCAAAGCATCCCTTGGCAGCTTTCTTCCAACCGCCGCGATGCAGTAACGCATTACGAGCCGGAACATCGCGCAAAAGCTGCAAGTATTCGCCGGTAACCAATTCAGCTACAGAGCGGGTATTAGAAAAAGGAGCATTGAATACTGGGATACCAAGCTCTGCCGCAGCATCCAAATCAACCTGGTTGGTACCGATACAAAAACATCCTACTCCGACAAGACGTTTGGCGTGCTGTAAAACTTCACGGGTCAGATGGGTACGGGAACGAATACCTAAGAAATGAACATTTTCAATCTTATCAAGAAGCTCTTGTCCGTCATAAGCTTTTTTATCGTATTCAACATTAGTGTAGCCGGCATTTTTAAGCGTTTCTACTGCACTAGGATCTACGCCTTCTAAAAGTAAAATCTTAATCTTGCTCTTTTCAAGAGATAAAGACGGATGCATGAGACCTCCTAAGTCAAAGCCCTCCAAAAAGGAGGGCTTATTACGAAATAAAATCGATTAAGCCTGATGAACCTTACGGCGCTCCAGCACTGCGTTATTTAAAGTCTCAATGATTTTGACGGTATCATCAAAACCGACGCAGGCATCGGTAATACTCTTGCCGTATACCAATTCATCAATATTGCGTGACAATGACTGATTTCCTTCAACCAGGTTAGATTCAATCATCACGCCGAAGATGCGGCTGTCACCGGCAGCAACTTGCGCCGCTACGTCATTACCTACATCTATTTGCTTCTTAAACTGCTTTAAGCTGTTGGAGTGCGAGAAGTCAATCATGACTTTAGGACGCAAACCTGCTTTTACCAGCATATCGCATGCTGCATCAACATCAGCTTTCTTATAATTAGGCTCTTTACCGCCGCGCAAAATAATGTGGCAGTCTTCATTGCCCTTGGTATGCACGATAGCAACATAACCGAACTTGGTAACAGACATGAAAGTATGCTCGTGCTTAGCGGCAATAACCGCATCCATAGCAATCTTTACACTGCCGTTGGTTGCATTCTTAAATCCTACTGGGCATGACAAACCTGAAGCAAGCTCACGATGAACCTGTGATTCGGTGGTACGAGCACCGATTGCACCCCAGGAAATGAACTCATCAATGTACTGCGGCGAAATAGTATCAAGGTACTCGGTAGCTGCCGGCATACCCATTTCGTTAAGATCGCGTAAAAGCTTTCTTGCAATACGCAAACCGTTATTGATGTCGTAAGAGCCGTCTAAATCAGGATCGTTTATTAAACCTTTCCATCCGATGGTAGTACGCGGTTTTTCAAAGTAGACGCGCATGATGATCTCAAGCTGATCGGCATAGCGTTTACGCAGCTCCAAAAGGCGGGCAGCGTAATCAAGCGCAGCTTTGGGATCATGAATGGAACAAGGGCCGGCGATGACAACAAGGCGATCATCGCTATCACATAAAATATCGTGAAAAACTTTCCGGGTTCCTTTTACCAAATTATCGGTAAAGTCCGTTGCGGGAAATTTCTCAACTAAAGCAACAGGAGGTAACAATTGGTATATATCGCTCAATCTTGAATCAACGATCCCCTGTCGCGAATTCGGTGCCTGGGGGATCATTCTGCTATTCTTAAGGTTCATAAAAACCACCCTTTTTAATCTTCAAAAATTAGTTGAAATAATAATATCGCCAAGATGAAACAGAGTTTTGATTAAATGATTGCGCTGCCGACAGCGGCGCAAAACGAAGCACGTTTTCACATGGGAAATTTACGCGTTCCACGCTTTCTCTCCTTGGCATATTAATTAGGGTTGATAACAAAACGACCTCTCTAGGTCTTACTGTTAATATATTAAAGCAGTTGGCTTGAAATAAAGCAAGGCACAATGAATTGCATTAAAAAAGGAGCAATTAATGCTCCCTTTTTGTGCACAAATATAAAAAACGCACTTTTTCAATACATTTTAAAAGCTAAGACATAATCCTATCGGACAATGATCGGAGCCAAAAACGTCATTTTCAATCCATGCGTCTTTAATATTTTCTTTCAACTCTTCTGACACAAAGAAATAATCAATACGCCACCCTACATTCTTGGCGCGGGCTCTGGTCTTATAAGACCACCATGTGTACTGATCTTTTAAATCCCCGTGAACGTATCTAAAAGTATCAACGTATCCTGCTGCGACAAATTTATCTAAAAAAGCGCGTTCAAGCGGTAAAAAACCGGTGTTTTTAACGTTGGTCTTAGGACGAGCCAAATCAATTTCATTATGCGCGATATTAAAATCACCGCAAACAACAATGGGCTTTGATTCGCGTAATTTCTGCGCATACTTAAAAAAGCTGTCAAAAAAGGCCATCTTATACGGAACACGCTTGAATTCTCCGGTAGGCTTTCCGTTTTCATCCAGGATATCGGCTCCGCCGTTAGGAAAATAGCCGTTAAAGAAATGGAATTTTTCAAATTCAAGATGAACGATGCGCCCCTCTCCTTGAAATTCAGGATCGGGAAGCTCAATTTCATGTGATATCGGTTCTTTTTTAGAAAAGACGGCAGTTCCTGAGTAACCTTTCTTTACTATGGAAGAAGCAAAATACGCATGATAACCGTCAGGATCGGTAATGCTCGACGGCATCTGATCAACGCTTGCTTTAGTTTCCTGCAATGAAATCACGTCATAACCGCAGTTTGAAAACCATTTCCAATCTTCTTTGGCGCTGACGGCACGAATGCCGTTAACATTCCATGAGGCAAGTTTTATATCCATGTCTCTTTTTTAACCGTATTTATGTTTAAAATCTTCATCCGAGGTGAATAAATAGATTATTCCTTCAACCAGGCCCACTATAGTAGGAATTCCCGTCCAGCAAAACAGCAGATAGATAATTCCCCACAAAATTTTACCTAAATAAAACTTATGCAGCCCAAGGCCGCCGAACAACAGCGCCAGAATTGCCGCAATGATCTTATTCTTTTTAGCAAGAGGCTTGCCGCATTTAGGACAAGTAAGCGCATCCCTTGAACATAAATGTCCGCATACGGGACAAGGAATTAAATCCATTTTTACGAAAGGTCCCTGATTAAAAGCGGCGCTTTTTTCAAACGCCGCTTTATTTTCCAAAATATTATTTGCCATTAGATATTCTGCAGCAGATCTTCGATTTTCTCTTCTTGAGTATCACCGCCCAAGGCTACCATCAAGTCCATAGAGCTGTTTAAAACCATGCGCTTTGCATTTAAATATTTATCAGAAGCTGAACGCAAGGTATCGGCAGCATCCAAGAACTCGTTTAAAGAGCTTGCGCCATAGCGATAACGCTCTGAGTAGCGGTTGTAGTTCTGACGGGCAAGAGTATATTCATGCTCGGTCTTTGAAACTAAATTCTTGTAGTAAGTGATATTGCTTACCGCATCGGAAACTTCTCTTACGGCATTAATGTAAGTATTGACAAAATCAAGCTCACTGATGTCCTTTTGAGTCATGGCCTGACCTTTACGGGCACTAAGCTCACTATAGTTTAAAAACGGTAAAGTTATTGCCGCACCTAACGTACCTAAAGGATTTGCAAGAAAACGACCTAAAGTGCCTGTATCTCCTGCAGAAACTCCGGCACTTAACACAAATGTCGGATATAAAGATAAGGCCGCAACATCATAATCTGCATAAGCTTTTCTTAACAAAGCCTCACTTGCCATCAAATCAGGACGGCGGGAAAGCAATGCAGACGGGATCTCCAATTCAATATCAGGAACAGCAGAATCCTTTAACTCACTTACCTCAACATCCTTATCGGCAGTAAGACCTAAAAGAGCGGTCAATGCGGTACGGGCAAGAGCCAAATTATTCTTTCTTTGCTCCAAAGTCTCCTGAACCTGCAGATGATTTACCATTGCGGTATCGTAAGCAAGACCGTCTGCAGCACCTGCGTCATACATACTCTTAATGAGGGATAAACGGCGCTCTGAATCTTTAAGATCTTCTTCACCCAATTGCACTGCCTCTTTTGCATAGGCATACTGCCAATATGCGTTAGCGACCGATGCTATGGTTGATAAGCGCATTGCCCAATAGTCATAGGCACTAGCCTGCAGATTTTCAAAGGATGACAATCTTTCAGCGTCAAGACGTCCGAACAAATCAAGTTCATATGACAAAGTAAGATTAGTTCCCGAACTCTTGGTCTCGCTGTTATGATGCTCAAGACGGCGTTCAGCGCCGATATTGCCGCCGGCGCCGAAATCAGGCAACAAATTAGTATTGATTTCATCTAAAGCGTAACGAGCCTTGCGGACGTTAAGATAAGCTGACTGCAAATCAAGATTGGCATTTAAGGCATTTTCCACCACGGCGGTAAGCTTAGGATCGGAAAACTCGGTCCAGAATTTATCTGAAACGCGATTGCCTAAAAATTCAGCTGCGTTTTGATATGAATCAACTATAGCAAGCTGCGGACGCTCATAATCAGTCTGCATTAAAGAGCATCCTGAAAGTCCGATGATTAAAGCTAAAGAAATCGAACTAATTGTTTTGTTCATCAAAAAACTCCCCAACGGTTTCGGGTAAATAGTCCTGCCAATCAGGCAGTGCTATCTTAAAAACTTCATTAATCTTATTAGTATCAAGCCTTGAGTCATAAGGACGCACGGCTTTTGACGGATAGTCTTTGGCTAAAATGCTTTTAACTTCCATATCCTTTTGGATGAATCCGGCAAGTTTAGCGTATTTAAATACGCTTCTTGCAAACTCATCCCAAGTGGTTGCAGGATTTCCGGCAAAATGATAAATACCGTAGTCCTTAAAATCAGGTTTTAAGGCCTCATGAGCAATAACGCACAAAGCTTCAGCTAAAGCTCTTGCCGGCGTAGGATTGCCTTTTTGATCGCTTACAACTGAAACAGCGTCGTATTTCCCGGAAAGACGCAGCATGGTTTTCACGAAATTATTACCGTACCTGCCGAAAATCCATGAAGCTCTTACAATTACGTACTTACTGCAGCAGGCAATGATATTCTCTTCGCCCTCAAGCTTTGACTTTCCGTACACGCATTGTGCTTCAACAGCATCGTCCTCACGATGAGCTCTGCCGTTTTCTGAAGAAAAGACATAATCTGTTGAAATATGAATAAGAGGAATATCAGCAAGTTTTGCTGCTTTGGCTAAATATTTAGGGCCATAGGCATTAACTTCGTATGCTTTTACTCTTTCATCTTCGGCTTTTTCAACATTGGTATAGGCTGCGGCATTGATAATAATATCAGCCCCGCTTTCGGTAACGGCACTTAAAACCCGATCTTCCTGACTGATATCAAGAGCTTTATGATCACAAGAAATGACTTCGTCTTCACTATTTAAAAGACAAACTTCAAGCTCTTTGCCGACTTGTCCGTAAGCACCGGTCAACAGCACTCGCGCCATTTTATTTCCTTAAACGCATAACAATAAGCACAATTGAATTTACATCCGTGCTCTTGTCCTATGTCTCGTGATTCAAGGCATAAACAAAGTTTTCTTTGCGCCCTGTCACGACATAAACTACTATTTAATCTGTAATATTTTACCAGATACTTGCCGATACACCCGTCAGATTCTGCTCCTGCGACTGTAAAATCTGACGATTGTGCGCAAGATTGTAAAGTCATGCCGAATTTTTTGCCAATCTCCACGAGATTTTTAATCAGCATTAACTTTTCCTCATTAGAAGTTTTTATTACTTTTAAATATGCGGCATTTTTCTTAGCGTTTGGATAGCGGGTATCAACAAAAGAAAAAATCACCCTGTCACAATAACCACTAAGTTTTTGCGCAATATGGTAAAAGCGTTTTACATGTTCTTTTGCCGTTAACTCTTCATTTAATATGATCGGATCATAACGCCAGATCACAGCTCCTTTACCAAGTAATCGTACACATTCTTGAAAAAGCTCAATTCTGCAAAAGAGGTCAGGAACTTGCTCAAATCCCTCTTTTTCATAATCGTTTAAAGTGTACAAAAGCGCTGTTTTATAAGGAAGAGATTTTAAAAACGACGGATTTTTAAGAAAAACCCGCGGAAATTTTGACCATAAAACTAAAAGCTTAACTTCATCAAAAGCAATATAAGAAAGCTTTCGGTTAAACGGATTTACTTTTGAGACAAAAGGCGCTGACAAGAGTTTTAGCAGCTTGTCAGGCTCGCTTGGTAAATCGCAATTCCTTGATGCTGAAATAATATAAGGCAGTGCGGCTTTAACCTCACTGCCGTCTTGTAACGTCAAAAATTTATAACGCATCTAATTTAGGCATATTTTTAACCAAAGCCTCAACTACCGCATAAGATTTATGCAGCGAAGCTACGGGCAAACACTCAAAAGGTCCGTGACAGCACAATCCTCCGGTAAAAATATTAGGACAAGGAAGTCCTTCATTTGAAAGATTGGAGCCGTCAGTTCCGCCTCTTACAAAATTCTCTTTAACCAAAACTCCTGCATCTTCAAAAGATTTCCTGCAGCAGTCTAAAAACTTAGGATGCTGTTTTAATACCTCTTCCATATTGGCGTATTGGAAAGAGAACGTAATTGAAGCTATCTCCTCTCCGTAAAGAGAATTAAGCTTAGAAACTGCAGCTTGAAGTTTATCCTCAAGCTTTATTAAACCGTCTTTGGTAAAAGAACGGACGATAAATTTTATTACGCATTGTTCTACACCGCCTCTAATGTCATGAGGATGTACAAATCCCTCAAGGCCTTCAGTTGTTTCAGGTGAAGGGATAGAGGAAACTAAATCTATAAATTTAGATCCCGCCTTTATAGCATTGAGCATCTTGCCTTTGGCAACTGCAGTATGAACGCTGCGTCCTTTTATCGTAACCACGGCAGCATCTGCGTTAAACGTAGCTATATCAAACTCACCTAAATCACAACCGTCAACGGTTACGCCGTAATCACAATTTATTTCTTTAACATCTAAATGACCGCAGGACTTACCTAGCTCTTCATCTACTGAAAAAATAATAGTTAATGGTCCATGTTTTACTGCACCTGAACTTAATCGTTCCAGCAAAGTACATAAAACCGCGACACCCGCTTTATCATCTGCACCGAGCAATGTCGTTCCATCAGTCACTACAATATCATCGCCTAAATGATTTTTAAGCTCGGGACATATTTTGTCATCAATGATTAATCCGTTTTCAAGCTCTATCCCGCTGCCCGCATAATTTTCAACCAATAAAGGATTAACATTCTTGCCTGAAGCATCAGGGGCGGTATCAAGATGAGCCAAAAGGCATAAGCTTTTTACCTTTTCAAAACCGACACTTGCAGGAACCTTTACACAGACAACGCCGGTATCTTTTTGTTTTACATCAAAATTAAGTTTTTTTATTTTTTCTACAATAAAAGCGCCTAATTCAAGCTGTCCTTTACTTGAAGGGACAGTATTGCTGTCCGGATCTGCTTTTGTATCAAAACGCACGTAATCTATAAAATTTTTTAACAGCGGATCTTCATTAAGTTTCTGTGCTAATGCGTTTTTACTGCCCTTTTGATGCATTATTGCTCCTCTAAATCTTAAGCCCAGACAAATCAAGATTAATCTTGGCATCAACTATTTTGTTTTGCTGTGACTTACTCCCCACCTTTCAGAAGGTGGGGCTTCTTCACGCTCAAGACTCCTTCCGGAGTCAGTATCAACGTGCTATCCCCGTTAGCCCAACGGTTCAGATAATTTATCGCTTCCTGCTTGAGATTGGCACACGCATTTTTATCGCGATTATGCAAGGCGCCGCAAGACGGACATACCCATTCTCTTACAGAAAGGTCTTTAACTTTAGAATTGATATGATGGCATACAGAGCAGCGCTGTGTACTGGGAAAATTCCAACTTACCTTCACCAACGCCTTGCCCTGAGCTTTTAGTTTATAGGCAAGAAACCCCCTGAACCTGCCAAAGCCGTTATCATGTATGCTTTTGCCGAAGTTTAATGCCTGCGCCATGCCGTGCAGATTGATATCTTCAACCGCAACAGCATCAAACTCATCGGCAACATCACGTGACAGATTGTGCAGAAAGTCATTGCGCCGATTGGCAATTTTCTCATGTATCGCGCCGACGCGGTGTTTTTGCTTCCGGTAATGATTGGAGCCGTACTCCATGTGCGACAGTCTGCGCTCTTCTTTGGCAAGCTTCTGCTCCATCTTGCGATACCAGTGAATGTCTTCAGCCTGAATATCGTATCTGCCGGAAGCGGATACGACTAAATCCCTCATGTTGTAATCAAAGCTTTCAACATCTTTGAACTCAGTTACCGGCTGAACTTCTTCCTGCATCACCTCATATGTCAGAGCTGCAAAAAACTTCCCGCTTGCCGTCTCCTTGACGGTGACATGCTTTAATACCGCTCCGTCCGGTATATTACGGTGCCGTATTATTTTCACCAATCTAAGTTTCGGCAGCTTTAGATAGTTTTCGGTATCTCTTATATGGATTAATTCGATATTGTTATTTACTGCATTGGTAGTATAGCTGCGCCTTTCGTTCCTTTTAGCTCTGAATTTGGGAGTCTTGCCTTTAGCAAAACACTTGCTGCAGGCCCGATTGACGTTAAGCTGTTCGTTGGCTAATGCCAGCGCATCAACTTCTTTTAAGAAACTGTTCTCCGGGATTTTTTTAAAATGCGCAGGGGTAGTGTTCTTGAATTTAACTCCGTCTAACACCTTATTTGATTTGATACGCTCATCAAGCAGATGATTCCACATCCAGCGGCAGCAGCCAAAGGTCTTCCAAATTAAGACCTGCTGCGCAGCATCAGGATATATCCTGAATTGCAGGCATTTAATTACCTTCACCTGTGCCACTGTGTTTAATCCGTTCCTTGCCTTTTAATACCTCTAATGAGGCACCAACAACTGTTATCAGACTATAGCTTTTTGACCAAAAGAATTCTTTCCGCAATATTGTATGATTTCAGGAAATTTCTTCTTAACCACACGCGATGAAGCGCTTTTGTATCTGTCAATTTTTGTGCTCCGTACTGTACACTGAAGACAGAAAAAAGGCAACCGGATGCCATTCATCCCCACCCTAAAGAGGGATGGGACTTCTGTCATAATTTGTTAAAAACATAATCATATACCAAGGCATATACAAAATATTTTTATCTTTTTCAACGTTCCCTTGGCAAAATACGATAGCCTTCTTTAGATTCCACTCTTTTACTTTCATAGTATTATTAAGAGCCGTATGCTGCTTATAATCATTGCCGGATTTTATTTCAACTAATACAACCTCCGTATTTTGCTGTAAAACAAAATCAACTTCCCCTACATTTCTTTTATTAAAATATCTTAATGAAAAGCCATTGCTCTTTAACTGCTGTGCAAAAACATTTTCCATAATACCGCCGAAATTTACACTTAAATTTCCGCGCAAAATTTCAAATTGGGTATTTTCCGTTCCCATTGCGCACAAAAGACCGGTGTCATTTAAATAAAGCTTAAATAAACGTGATTGTTCATTAATTTTAAGCGGTATTTTAGGTTCGCTTAAATTAAAACACGGCAAAGCCACACCTGCATCCTGCAGCCAGACAAAAGCCTCTTCGTACTGACGCAGGCGTGCATTTTTATCAAGAGACGCCAATTGGAAACGCCTATTTTTAGCATCTAACTGTGAAGGAATTTCATCAAAAATCTTCGTGATCTTATTCGGATCTTTTTGCGCGTATTTAATAATATCCTGACGATACTGAGACACAATATCTTGCTGCAGTGCTACTACTTTTCCTATATCTTTAGTTTCAACAAAAGTTCGTACGGCATCCGGCATTCCGCCCACAATCATATACAACTTAAACAAGTTAAGCATAGTATTATGTATGATTTCTCTAACCGCTGTTTTCCCGTCATAACAATTTTTAAGGTAGGCAAAAATTTCAGGCTGCTCTGAATTTGCAATGCAAAACTCTTCAAAATCCATAGGATACATATAGAGAGTAGATTCATATCCTACCGGTAATGAAGGTATCGATTTATAATTAACCCCTAAAAGAGATCCGGAACAAATATAATCAAAACGACCGTCCTCTACCAAAAATTTTAAAGCAGTTCTGGCTCTGGGGCATTCTTGTATTTCATCAAAAAAAATTAACGTGTTGCCTAAAGTAAGAGATTGCCTTAAAAAGGCAGTCAAATTCATAACTATCGTATCTGCATCAAGATTTCCGTTAAAGATATCGATAACTTCAGGGGTTGTAATGAAATTAATTTCAAAAAAATTCTCATAATTTGCCCTAGCAAATTTACGCACAATATACGTTTTTCCTATTTGCCGTGCTCCCATTATAAGCAATGCTTTTTTATTCTTCTCTTGCTTCCATTTAAGTAAATTTTTTTCGATTTTTCTATACATTTACAACACCTAGCGATTTTGTCTTTCACGTTTTGTAAATAATTTTACTTAATCAAAATCACGTTTTGTAAATAATTAAGGAGATAATTTTCACGTTTTGCAAATAAAAAATCTTTATTTTTTCACGTTTTGATTCTTCACCCTATATTTTTCTTTTATTCTTATATGCTTTAGCTATGACAAAATACGCAAAATGAAGATAAGAAAACCCCGCTTAACGTGTTTACATCAAGCGGGGGCCTAATTTTAAACGTCTTAAACTTAAATATGTTTAAGCTTTAAAACTTATAAAGAACCTTAATTGCATTAGGAGACATAGCAGCATTCATGCCATCCATGCAATCCTTAGCATCAACAACGTCAGTAATAATTGAGCTCGGATCAAAAAGATGATTGTTCAATGCGTTGACGGCTGCATCAAACTCCTCATAGAAGCGGAATACAGAATGCCAGACAAGGCCCTTATTCAAGAACGGACCTAAATCCTGCGGTGTACGACCGGTAGGATACATACCGACCTGAGACAAAACGCCTTCAGGAGTAATCATTTTCATCAAAGTCGTGCAGGCCTGACCGTTGCCGGTTGCATCAAGACCTGCGTCAAAATAACCTTTATGTTCACAGAACTTAGCTACCTTTTCAGGCTCCTCTAAGGTATTGCAGACATTTTCAAGACCGGCTTTCTTACATGCTTCAAGCGGAGCATTGCGCACGTCAAAAACAGTAACGGATTTAACACCTAATGACTTTATGGCAAGAGCGCACAAAGTACCTACTGGACCTGCCCCCATTACCGCTACGTTTCTGCCCATGATATTTCCCAAAGCATGAGCTCCGGCAAAGGCGACGCTCAAAGGCTCGGCTAAAGCGGCAACTTTAGGATCGACATCTACAACCTTAAGGCACTGAACTTCTTCAGCGACTGCGTATTCGGAGAAAATACCGGGAGTATGAGGCATTGTAGAAGCTGAGCCGAAATGAGTGGCGTTTTCACAATATCTATACATACCTTTATTGCAGAATTTGCAATGCCCGCAGGCAAGAGCCGGTCTGAATACCACCATATCGCCTTTTTTAACGCTTTTTACATCAGCTCCGACTTCTTCGACGATACCGCTGCCTTCATGACCTAAAACAAAAGGATGCTTAACTTCAAAGCTGCCGTTTGCACCTAAGGAATAATAATGCTTATCCGATCCGCAGATACCGCCGTACAACATTTTGACAAGTACCTGAGTACTCTTGGTAATAGAAACATCGGCAACATCTTCATAGCGTAAATCATTTTTTGCGTGCAGCACTATAGCTTTCATTTATTGTTCTCCGTTATCAGATGAATTTTGTGTATTCACATTAACTTTTTTATCTTTTTTTATTTATTTAAAGTGCTGATATTTTGAATAAGATCACAAAGAATATATATTTGCCCAATCTGTTGGACAAATTCGCACTTTTGATGAAATTAATATAAAAAAATACCCTGAAAAACAACGGCGCTTTTCAGGGTAAAGCCTATTTCAAAATTTTTTAATCAAATTTTTACACTGCCTTAAAATAGGAAGTTGATGCATCATGGAAAACTGCCTCAAGACCGTTGCGATGCAATGCATCAACCACAGCGTCAACCGATCTGTCGTCATTGATTTCCCATTGAGCAAGATTCTTTCCTTTATGAGCATAACCACCCGGCTCAGTTGAAGATCCGGCACTAACCGCTGTAATACCCAAAGGAATTATCATGTCGCGAAAATCCGCGCTTTCACGAGTTGAAATGGTCAGATCAAGCTCATTATCAAAAATACGCCATGCGCAAATTAATTGAACCATCTGCGGATCCGACATCGGGAACTGCGGTTCATAACCGCCGGCGGCAGGACGCAGACGCGGGAAGGATACGCTTAATCTGCTCTTCCAATAATGCTCACGCATATAAAGAACATGCATAGCAACAGCGCAGCAGTCAACCTTCCAATCATAAAGGCCTAAAAGAGCACCGATTCCGATCTTATCAATACCGGCAGTTCCCAGGCGATCAGGTGTTTCCATGCGATAACGCATATCCATCTTCTTACCGGCCAAGTGATTCTCTTTATAGCACTGCGGATGATAAGTCTCCTGATATACGGAAACTGCATCAAGTCCTAAGGTCTTAAGCTCGGCGTAATCCTCGGTATCAAGAGGCTGAACTTCCATCTGCAGATAAGCGGCGTAATCCTTAACAATCGGTAAAACCTGACGGAAATAATCCATACCGCCGCGACGATCATTTTCTCCGGTTACAAGAAGAATATTCTCATAACCAAGCTTATTGATGGCTTCGCACTCTTCCCTGATTTCATCCAAGGTTAAGACGGTTCGCTTAAATTTATTGGCAGATGAAAATCCGCAATATTTGCATTTATTCGTGCAAAGATTGGTAAGGTATAAAGGCAAATACATATTGACCGTTCTGCCAAAGCGTCTTCTTGTTAGCTGCATTGACATCTGCGCCATATCCTTTAAATAATGGATACGGGCATTTTCACTAATCAAAGCCGCAAAATCTTCAACGTCAAGCGGTCCTGATTTGCTTAAAGCGCGCTCAACATCTGCGTCAGTACGGGAATCAACCAACGGTCTGAACTTATCGATATCAACTTTTGAAATTTCATCAAAAAAGCTCATTTATTTCATTGCCTCCGCTAAAAACTTTTCCATAGGAGAAGTTGCGCGGGCAGTGCTGCTCAATCCGGCAAGACCCGCTTCATATCCCATACGGCCTGCTT
>NZ_CAJKVK010000055.1 GCF_905203285.1 uncultured Succinatimonas sp. | reverse complement strand
GATACGGTTTAAGAATCACCGATAAAGAAGTAGTCACGCTTGCCGTTGTCATCGTTAATGAAAACAAAGATGACACGCATACTCCTATGCGTGAAGTGGCGGCAATTGAGGAAGTATTTTGATGAAAAAAAAACCGGACAATTTTTGTCCGGCTTACTAGTTTTTTAAGAAAAACTATTGGTTTTCCTGTTGTTTTAAAGCTTCTTTTGCTTTTTCAATTGCAATTGCGTCTTCATCTTTAGCTTTTGCTTTGGCTTTCATTTCGTCAAGTTTGGCGGTGATTTTGCCGCCGGTGACAACGTCAGCAATTGCGTAATAAAAATCACGGATTGCATAGATAACCATAAAGAAAGTTGCAACAGGGATGCACAGATAGAACCATGACATCTTAACGACATGCGGTAAAGTGAAGGTTACTTTGATATTAGAACGTATGCATAACTTGATACCGAAATATAAAATAATAATATAGGTAACAAGCATGATTGCAGTGGCAATCAGCCTGCAGATACGTCCTGATAGGGTTCCGTGCAGTTTATCAGTAATAATATCAACCAGAAAGTGCTCTCCTGTTCGCACTAATTCAGCTGCGGCAAGAAAGATCATCCACACAAGGAAAAACTGGATGACTTCGTCAATCCATGTAGGGTTCCAGGTAATAAATGAAGCACGGGTTGAAATATTTAACAAAAACAGCACGAAGACTACCATAAGGCAGAATCCGGCAAGAGCACGAGTAATTTTCCCCGCGATATCCTCGAATTTAAAATAAGCGTTCACCTTAGTTCTCCTTACGCGTTATAACCTAGAGCACGAGGTAAGAAGGTGCTAAGCGGTTCAAAGAAGGCAACCATTAAGGTTACGACTACCATGATGATTACAAACGGAACAGCAGCTCGTCCGATTTTCATCATCTTTTCTCCGGTAATACTTGACATCACATATAGGTTAAGGCCTACAGGAGGTGTTAATACACCGCAGGCTAGGGCAATGCACATAACGATAGCAAGCTGTACCGTAGGATAATCATAGGCTTGAGCTAAAGGATAGAAAATAGGAACGGTAATAAGTAAAATCGCTGTTCCTTCCATGAAGCAACCCATAAGCAGAAGCAAAAGAATTATCATGATAAGGATCGGGGCGATTGAGGAGAAAGTTGATACCATCTGTTCAACTACCATGTGCGGGATTCGGGTTTTAAGTAAAACATGCTGGAAGAAAGCCGCGGTAGCAATTACGAACATGATTTGTCCGGTGGATTTTGCCGTTGCCCAGAAAATGCCCGGCAGATCGGAAATCTTTAATTGACGGTACTTGAACATTCCAAGAAGCATTGAGTAGAAAGCAGCTACAGCCGCAGCTTCGGTAGCGGTGAAAAATCCGATAAAAATACCGCCTAAAACGATAACCGGAATCAATAAAGCCCAAATGGCTTTAATACCGAGCTGTACGCGCTCTTTCATAGGTACGGCAGGAACTTTACCGAAATTAGAATGACGAGCTTCATAACTTGCGTAAAGTATAAAGAATAATCCGGTCAGAATACCCGGGATGGCACCGCCTAAAAAGAGAGCGTTTACCGAGGTTCCGGGAACTAAAGAAGCAAATAGAATCAAGGTAATGCTGGGCGGAATAATCGGACCTAAACCGCCGCCGGCGGCAATTGCCGCACATGAGAACGGCTGGTGGTATCCGGTATTACGCATCTCGGCAATAGCAATCATACCGACGCCGGCTGCTACAGCGGCGGCGGATCCTGACATTGCCGACATGATCATGCAGGATGCGATGGCAGCATTGGCTAAACCGCCCCAACGGTGACCTAAGCATGCACGGGCAAAAGCAAAAAGATCTTTTGACACGCCTCCGCGGTTCATGAAGTTACCCATTAACAGGAAAAAAGGAATTGCCATTAAAGTAATGCCTTTTACCTGATCGTACATACTGGACGGCAGTCGGATCATATTGTTAAAAGTGGCTTCTCCCATGCCGATATAAGTAGCAATGGAAATAAAAGCCATACTGCCTGCGGTGGTAACGCCGATAAATAAAGTAACAAGGACGCCCACGAACATGGCAAACATAATCATAAAAAAGTCCCTCTTTATTAAAGGAAAGTGCGACGAAATATCGCCGCACTTTTATTTAAAGAACTACTTTATAGCTTTAATGAGGTTGTCAAGTTCTTCTTGACCGCAAAGTTCTGCGATCTTTTTGTAGGCAGGACCCATCTTGGAGATAAAGCTTGATTTATCAACTTCGGTAACACTCATGCCGTATTCTTTAAGTTTGGCGATAATTTCAGCCTCTTCTCCGGGGATTTGTGTACGGGTTAAGTTTTGTGCGTCAATAGCGGCTTTCTTAACAACTTCTTGCAATTCAGGAGTCATTTCATCATAGATGTCTTTGTTGATGATTAATGCCTGCATATCAAAGAAGTGTCCGGTTAATGAAAGCTGATTCTGGCACTCGTAATATGAGTCGGCAAGAATTGTGGCGACAGGGTTTTCTTCAGCGTCGACAACACCTTGCTTTAATGACTGATAAAGTTCGGAGTAAGCGATAGTCTGTGTGTTGGCACCTAATGCGTCAAAAGTTGCAAGCAAGCCGGCAGAGCCCGGTACGCGGATTTTAACGCCTTTAAGATCTTCTGCTTTAGTTACTACAATATTCTGTGTGGTTACATGACGGAATCCGTAGTCAAACATGGAAAGAGGCAGAACATTCATGGTATCGGCCATATCGTCATACAGCCAAGGCATGATGTAATCATCAATTACTTTGTGGGCCTGATCGTAATCCTGGAAAAGGAAAGGAGCACTTAAAGCATTCATTTTAGGCATATAGGTGGCAAGATTTGACTGGGATGCGATAACCAAGTCAACATCGCCGCCGGTGACGCACTGATCGATAAGAGCAGGCTGATCACCAAGCTCGGAAGCAGGATAAACCTCTACTTTAACTTTACCGCCGGTTGCCTCTTCAACCTCTTTTTTAAACAGTAAAGCGGCTGCATTATGAGCATGACTTGCAGCAGCACTGTGTGCTAAAGAAAGTTCCATTTCAGGGAAGTCCGCAGCATTTGCAGAAGCGGAAAAAGCGACAAAAGAAGCAACAGCGGCAGCTAAAATTGCGGGTTTGAATTTCATAAAATGACTCCTTATTAAAAATGCATGGTCATTATGCATTATTTTTGTTTAAAAAACTTTGACATAACAGCAATTTGTTCTTGAGCTCGGGCAATAATAGCTGCAGTGTCCGTTCCTGCTGACAGGAATTGGAAGCCAAGGTCATACCAGAATTTTACGTCCTCTGGCGAGTAAGCCGCTGCAACACCGATAGGTTTACCTGCTGCTTTACATTTTTCAATTGCCGTTTGCATAAGAGCGACTACTTTAGGATGCTTGGTTTCATTAAGCAAACCGATTGATCCTGATAAATCGCACGGACCGACGATAAAACCGTCACAGCCTTCTACTTTTAACATATTGTCCAAATCATTAATAGCATCAATATGTTCAAGCTGAGCAAAGCGGCACATGGCATCTTTTGCTTCTTTTATGTAATCAAAAAGATCGATGCGTCCGTATCCGCAGGCTCGTTTAGGTCCGAATCCGCGTTTGCCGTACGGAGGGTATAAACAGGCGTCCATCGCCTTTTTAAGTTCTGTCGCTGAATTTACGTTAGGGAAAATGATTCCGTCAGGACCCATTTCCAAAACACGTTTGGCTAAAAAGGGCTCATTCTGCGGTACACGGACTATAGATGCGGCCCCGCCAGCTTTACAGGCGATTATTTGGTTTAATACCGTTTCGTAATCCATTGCCTGATGTTCGGTGTCTACCCATATAAAGTCAAAACCGCAAGCGGCAACCATCTCGGAAATGCAAGGTTCGGCGAGATCGACTTCAAATCCTATGAGCTTTTCACCCTTTAATAATCTTTCTTTAAATTGATTCATTTTTACATCCTTTGATATACGATTCCGTCAGATGCCTAAAGCTCTGGCATAGTCGTCTGTAAGATCTTTAAGCGCCTTAACCTCAGTCTTGAATGTTTCGGTTAAACCGGAATCGTCTTTTGTTCGGGTGACGGTAGTAATGGGAAGATTTTCAAAAGTTTTCAGGTAATATTTTGCATTTACCGGATAATATTGGCGCTCAATAAGCGAAGTTATAGTTAAAAGATCTTGCAGTTTTTCAGATTTTTCATCATTTACATGATCGCAAAGATAAGCATAAATCTTCATCTGGAAAGACGCCATTACACCGCAGAATCCGTGACAGCCCGATTTTAAGGAATCAAGCAAGGTCGTTGTGTTGGCATTATAAATCTTAAGATTACTGCCTTTAACGATTTGGGCACGCTTTTTCAAAAGATTAAGATCACAGCAAGTATCTTTTAGGAAATAAAAACGACCTGATTGAGCAATCCATTTAAGATTATCTTCATCAATAAGACGCTTATAAGGATAGGGGCATTCATAAAGGCCCAAAGGTAAATCCTGAGGCAGTGCGGCTACCACTGTTTCACAATTTTTACGCCAAATCTCATTGCTTTCGTTTTCTTTTGCAAAGCGGTTGGTGATGAAAATAAGCGCTGCAGGCTTTAAGGCGGCAATCGCTTTAAGTTCATCAATTTGATCTTCAATGGAATCGGAAATGTGTCCTGAAACTATTACAGGAACTTTTCCTGCAGCAACGTCAATAACGGTTTTAGCTATGTTGATGCGTTCTTCTTTTGTAAGGAAGAACATTTCGCTGGATTGGCAATCGGAAAAAAGACCGGAGCATCCGTTGTCAATATACCACTTAGTAAGTGCTTTAAGTCCTTCGTAGTCAACTTTGTTGTCTGCCGTAAAAGGGGTCAGCATGACCGGCCATGCGCCGCCCGGGAAACTGATGTTATTTGACATAATATCTCCGCAATCTGCCATGTTCTGTAATAAAGAACAGCATTAAGCCATAAAGAATTTATGATTAATTTAGTAGAAATGCATAAGCTCAGATATAAAAAAATGATTTTAAAATTGGATAAAATTCACTTTATAAAGATTAAATAATTAAGATGTGAGATAGCTCAATTTTTAGTTTCAAATAAAATATTTATGCAAATAAAGATAATATATTCTTATATAACAGCTTATTAAGCATGTAAATGTTTATTTGAAATCATTTGTACTTTATTAATGTCTATGTGCTTTTATCTTATATTTTTTGAAAAATTTTCTTTTAAGACGAAATACTTAGTCTTGCAGTTAATCTTTTTGTTCAAGGTTTAATTGTCTGAACTCCCGCGGAGAGAGATTTTTGTAGCGCTTAAACATTTTGGTAAAGTACGCCGGATCTTTAAAACCGCAAGTATAGGCGATCTGGTTGATGTTTTCGGTCGGACTTTGGAGTTTTACGGCAGCGCATTCAATACGGAAGGCATTTAAATAGTCCATCGGACGTTTGCCGGTAAGTTCTTTAAAGAATTTGCAAAAATATTTAGGGTTTAAGTTAACTGTTGCCGCCATATCTTCAAGGGCTATGTCTTTATCGTAATTGTCGAAAATATAACGAAACAGAACATTGGTCTTGTTTAAATATTTTAAGTAGCGTGAGGCTATTTCATCTTCTTTTGTCGTAAATTCCTTTAAGTGAAAAATATTGCCGAGGATTGTTAGAAGCAGTCCTTGAGCCAGCAATGAATTCTCGTCGTTTCGGGTTTTTACTATGTCAAAAAAAGAATCAATAAAGTATGACAAGCCGGTGTTTTTTTCTTTGTAAAAGATTTCTTTGGGTTGGATTTGATGAGTGATAAGGCGCTTTAAGTCAATTGTGTTTGGCTTTGTCGTATCAAAAATTTTGGACAGATTGAAAACTACGCATTCATAAACATCGTTGATTGAATCAGGGTGACCTCCGTGAACGACGCCGTCGGAAATGAACAGGTAGTCTCCTTCCTTTAGATAATAATGTCGTTCGTTAAGCGTAATGGATAAACCGCCTTTTAAGATGCGGATGAGTTCATGATCAATATGATAGTGAAACGGCATGATAAAGCGCGGGTGATGTTTATTGATGTAATGATAGTCAAAAGGAAAGGTTAATGATCCGCGTTCGAAATTTTCATCGTAAGCACCTGCAGGCAGTGACAGCATATCAAATCCTTAAAAGTGAATATTTAACAAAATCATGATAGTCATAAAATTTAAATTTTTATTTGATATAAGGCCAAGAATAAAAATTAAATGTCATTTTGCAACGTATTAACTTAAAAGTTACTTATCTTATTGAATTTTATTAATAAATTGATTTTCAGGTAAAAATTTACTGTTCTTTAATACAGAACAGTAATTTGTTTAATTATAAAAAGTTTTTGCTAAACAGAACGTTAGGTCTGTTGAAAAGAAAATTTATATGAAAAACTAGAAAACAAGAGTTGAGTCACGATTTTGGCTAAATTTTACAAAATGTGAATATTTTACAAGTTTTCGTGCTTTTTGGCCTAACACCTTACGGCATCTTGTTACAAAATTTAAATAAATTTTAAAAATCAGTATTAAGGAGTCGAACTTTATATGGCTACTAATCGTTATGTGGGTGAGTATCCCGTAATCGGTATCCGTCCCGTAATCGACGCTCGTCGCGGACCTTTGCAGGTAAGACAGTCTCTTGAAGAACAGACCATGGGTATGGCTCATGCTGCCGCTAAGCTTATTTCAGAAAATTTACGTTATTCAAACGGAGAGCCGGTAAAAGTAATAATTGCCGACACTACTATAGGCCGTGGCGCCGAGGCTGCAAAATGTGCTGACAAATTCAAGCACGCTGGCGTTGACATCACTCTAACCGTAACTCCGTGCTGGTGCTACGGTGCTGAGACCATGGATATGGATCCGATGACGATTAAAGGCGTTTGGGGATTTAACGGTACCGAGCGTCCGGGAGCCGTATATTTGGCATGTGTTTTAGCAGGTTTTGCACAAAAAGGTTTACCTGCCTTCGGTATTTACGGCCATGACGTTCAGGAAGCAGATGATTCTTCCATCCCTTGCGATGTGCAGGAAAAAATCCTGCGCTTTGCCCGTGCTGCGGTAGCAGCTGCTACTATGCGCGGCAAATCATATCTGCAAATCGGCGCTACCTGCATGGGTATTGCCGGTTCCATGGTAAATATCGACTTTTTTGAAGAATACCTCGGCATGCGCGTTGAGTCCGTTGACGAAGTTGAGCTTTTACGCCGCATGAATGAACATATTTACAATGAAGAAGAGTATCAGCGTGCATTAGCCTGGGCAAAGGAAAAGTGCAAGATTGGCTTTGACAAGAATCCTGAATTTGTCCGCAAGTCAGATAAAGAGATGGAAGAAGCCTTTGAATTCGTTGTCAAATCCATGGTTATTATCAAGGATTTGTATCAGGGTAATCAGAATTTGCCTGAAGGTCGTGAAGAAGAGGCTGTCGGATTTAATGCTATCGCAGGCGGCTTCCAAGGCCAAAGACAGTGGACCGATCATTTCCCTAATACCGATTTTGCTGAAGCTTTGCTCAACTCTTCATTTGATTGGGAAGGAGCTCGTGAGCCGTTTGTTACCGCTACAGAAAATGACAGCTTAAACGGCGCAACCATGCTTTTTAACAAGCTTTTAACCAATACTGCTCAGATTTTTGCCGATGTCCGTACTTATTGGAGCGCCGAAGCTGTAAAACGCGTTACAGGTTATGAACTTGAAGGCAAAGCTAAAGAAGCAGGCGGATTTATTCATCTTATCAATTCAGGAGCAGCCTGCCTGGATGCTTGCGGCAAAGCCTTAGATAAAGATGGTAATCCGTGCATCAAGCCTTTCTGGGAAATGAATGATAAGGATATCGACGAATGCCTTAAGGCTACGACCTGGTGTGCTGCTGATAACGGCTACTTCAGAGGCGGCGGTTTCTCTTCACGCTTTGTCACTGAGGCCGCAATGCCCGTTACTATGGCACGTCTTAATATCGTCAAAGGCGTAGGTCCTGTTATGCAGCTTGTTGAGGGCTGGACGGTAAGACTTCCTGATGAGGTAACTGATACATTGTGGAAACGTACCGATTATACCTGGCCGTGCACTTGGTTTACTCCGCGAGTGGGAGAAGGACCGTTTAAGAGCGCTTATGACGTCATGAATAATTGGGGTGCAAACCATGGAGCAATCAGCTACGGTCACATCGGAGCCGACTTAATTACTTTGTGCGCTATGTTGCGTATCCCGGTCTGCATGCACAATGTTCCTGAAGATAAGATTTTCCGTCCTGCTTGCTGGAATGCTTACGGCATGGATAAGGAAGGTCAGGATTATCGTGCCTGCAAAGCATACGGTCCTATGTATAAATAGTTTTTTCTTTCCGTTGTTCGATCCGGGGATTTCCCCGGATCTTTTGAAAACTTAGGAATTAACATGCTAAAAGGAATTTCTCCTCTTATAAGTCCTGAACTGCTTTTTGCCATGGCTAGAATGGGACATGGTGACAGGTTGGTTTTAGCCGACGCCAATTTTCCGGCCCACAGCGTGGGAAAAGAAGCTGTCGTCATAAGACAGGATGGTATTTTAATTCCTGAGCTTTTAACAGAAATTTTAAAGTTATTTCCGCTTGATCATTTAACGTCTCCTTGCCATGTCATGCAAGTCTCAAAAGGCGATTTGGAAAGGGGAGTTAAAGTACCTATATGGGATGAGTATAGAAGCATAATTCGTGCAAGCGGAGTCAAAACCGATCTTATTGAGTATGAACGACAGGATTTTTATGAAAAAAGTCGTACGGCTTTTGCGATAGTTCTTACCAGAGAGACTGCGGTATACGGAAATTTAATGCTGACAAAAGGTGTTATATAAGAGAGGCAGGCAATGTTGCAGAAATCTTTGGTCAAGGCTTTACAAATTATCGAATGTCTGTGCGCTGACAAAGAAGATTACGGAATATCAGAGATAAGCAAGCGTCTTAATCTTAATAAAAGCAATGTTTATGACATTATGGCGACCTTTGAGCATTTCGGGTACGTGAAAAAAAATTTGAAGAATCGTCGCTACAGTTTGTCTCTTCGTTTTTTGGAAATAGCACATAAAGTCGGGGCACAATTTACTTGTCAGGCAAAAGCCCGTGAGGTTATTAACAAGATTTCTTCTGCAATCGGAGAAGTGGTTTATTTCGGTATTCCCAACGGCGATAAAGTGATGTATTTAGAAGGTGCTTTTCCTCGCAACAGCATATCGGCAAAGCCGGTTATAGGTATGACAGCACCTTTGACTTGTACCGGGATCGGCAAAGCAATGCTCGCAAATTACAGTGATGCTGATGTGTCCAGGGTTTTAGCTAAACCTCTTGTTGCCTATACCGATAACACCATAACTGATCCGGTTTTATTAAAAGAGGAACTGCGGCGCATCAAGCAGCGCGGATTTAGTGTTGATAACATGGAACATGAGTTCGGCATTAAATGTGTGGCTGTACCGGTTTTTGATATTGAAAATCATCTTAAAGGAGCGCTTAGCATAACAGGTCCGTCTTTACGTTTTCCTGACGAGCTGGTTTTAAAGTATGCGCAGATTTTAAAAAATGCCGCCAATATAATCGGAGGAAGAGCCTAATGTTAAAGCGTGATTTTCATGTGATGGCATGTTCACAACGCAGTTTTAATATGTGCCATGCCTCCAATTTAATCAAATTAAGCGATAACACGGTTATTACTGTATTTTTTGCCGGATCTCACGAGGGAAAAAGCGATACTGCAATTTACATGTGCAGGGCAAAGGAGGGAGAATCATCCGTTCCGGTCAAAATAGCTTCTGCAAACGAAGCCCATTGGAATCCTGTGTTATTTGAGCTAAGTGAAGATGATTTGGTGCTTTTTTATAAAGTAGGGAATGTCATTGCAACTTGGAAAACCATGATCATGCATTCGTATGATAAAGGTTTGTCGTGGACAGCTCCTTATGAGATGGTAAAAGGAGATATAGGCGGCAGGGGTCCTGTACGCAATAAACCTATAAGAATCAGTTCCGGCGCGATTTTGTGCCCGGGATCTCTTGAAAATGGTCCGTGGCGTGCTTTTTTGGATATAAGTCATGACAATCTACGTACTTTTGAAAAGAGTGCGGAAATCAATTATCAGGAAGACGGTAATTTTTCACCGCTTAATAAAGATATAGAAGTAAGCGAGCAGTCTTTTTCAGGAAAGGGCGTGATTCAGCCTACTGTCTGGGAAGATGATAAAGGTGTTCACGTGCTGCTGCGCTCGACTTACGGCAAAGTTATAAGAGCAGACAGTACCGACGGCGGCAAGACTTTCTTAAAACCGTATCCTGTCAATATGGATAACAATAACAGCGGACTTGATGCCGTATATGTAAACGGCAAGCTTTATTTAGTCTGCAATCCCGTAGGCGGCAATTGGGCTGACCGTACGCCGCTGACGCTGTTTTCATCAGATGACGGCATTAATTTTAAAGAAGAAGCAGTATTAGCCGACGGCCCCGGTGAGTTCTCATATCCGTGCATCCGCGCTTACGGCAATGCTCTTTATATTTCTTATACCTATTCGCGCAAAAATATTGCGCTTGACAAGTTCACTATAGACTAAGGAGACATAACCCATGAAAAAACTTCAGCTTTTGTCCGCAGCCATAGCAATCGGCCTTAGCGTCTTTGCCGCAGGCGCTGCCAATGCAGCATATCCTGAAGATAAAGACATTACCGTGATTATCCCTAAGAATCCGGGTGGCGGTACTGATATCACCGCACGCGGTCTTATCACCATGATGCAGCAGGATTTGGGCAATGCCAATTTCGTACCGCAGAACAAACCTGACGGCAACGGCATCGTCGGAATGGTTGATGTCGCCAACGCCAAGCCTGACGGCTACACCTTGGGTATGGTCACCGTGGAGCTGGATATTTTCCCGCATCAGGGCAAGACTAAATTATCTTATAGCCAGTATGATTCCGTAATCGCCCCGATTGCAGCCCCTGCCGCCTTAATCGTTCCGAGCGATGCTCCTTACAATTCGCTTGAAGAATTCGTAGCTTACGTCAAAGACCATCCGGGTGAAATCATGATGGGTAACTCCGGCGTCGGAGCGATTTGGCATATTGCCACCTTAGCCTTTGAAAAAGAGTTCGGCGTTAAAGTCAAGCACATTCCTTATCCGAAGGGAACTGCTGATATCGCAGCCGCGATGGCCGGCAAGCATATCAGCGGCACATTGGCTGACCCGTCATCTTTCAAGAGCCAGATAGAAGCCGGCAACCTGAAGATTTTGGCCGTGATGGCCGATAAGCGTACCAAGATGTTCCCGGATGTTCCGACCTTTAAGGAATTAGGCCATGACATGACTATTCGTGCCTGGGCAACCTTGGTGGCTCCGAAGGGAACTCCGGAAGAAGCCTTGAAGATTTTACGTGATTCTGCAAAGCGCGTTTCATCAACTCCCGAATATGCCGAGTACTTCTTAAAGCAGGGAATCGACCCGACCTCCATTATCGGTGTTGACGCCGATAAGATGATGGAAGAAGACTATGCCATGTACGGCGAGTTCATGAAGCAAATCATGGCTAAGTAGTAAGAAAGGCGTCCGCGCGGGGTGTTTATATATGACAACACTTAAAGTTTGTAATTATATCGTTGCACTATTGACCTTAATCATTGGAGGCTCCATAGCGTGGACGTCATACGGCTACGGCATAGAAATGACCGTTTTCGGCCCGGGGCCGGGCTTTTGGCCGTTTATTCTGGCCGTGGGCCTGATTGCCGTAGCTTTTTTGATTGTTTTTGATACGGTAAAGCACCAAAACGATTACGGGAAAGAGCAAATCGTTTTGGCTGCAGCAGAGAATCTTAGCGTATACAAGATGATGGTCTTAACCGGCGGTTATCTTGTTCTTATTTATCTGACCGGCTTTTACGTTGCGACATTTCTGTTCATGTTTGCGGCGATGAATCTTTTAGGAGCAAAGCGCCTTGCCACGATGCTGACGGCGTCACTGGTGTTTTTAGCGGTTATTTACGTAGTGTTCGGCATGCTGCTGCATATCACCATGCCGGTATCAATCTTTATGGAGTAGGGATATGGATGCGGTATTAGAGGCGGTTGCCATACTGGCCACCTTTGAAAACGTCGGACTGCTCCTTGCCGGAACGGCGGTAGGCATATTTATCGGTGCGATGCCGGGACTTAGCGTCAACATGGGACTTGCTTTGTTGTTTCCGATAACTTTCAGCGTCGGCGGAATGAGCGGCATCGTGATGCTTTTGGGCATATACTGCGGAGCGATTTACGGCGGCTCCATCACGGCGATATTATTGCGCACGCCCGGTACACCGGCGTCCGCCGCAACCACGCTTGACGGATATCCGATGGCGATAACTAACGGTCAGCCCGGCCGCGCGCTGTCGATTTCCACTATGGCATCTACTTTCGGCGGAGTCTTTTCCACCGTCTGTCTTATTTTGTTTGCTCCGATGCTGGCAAAAGTGGCGCTGCAATTTAGCAAGCCCGAGTATTTTGCTTTGGCCATCTTCGGCATCAGCATGATAACTTCGGTGTCATCGGGCTCTATCTTAAAAGGACTTATAAGCTGTCTAATCGGATTGTTCATCGCCACCATCGGACTTGACGCGATGAGCGGACTTGAAAGATTTACTTTAGGAACGTTGTATCTGTCAGGCGGCGTATCTTTCATGCCGATCCTGATAGGACTTTTTGCGCTGACTCAGGTGTTTGTCAATGTTGAGGATGCCTATAAGAATAAGCAGACCAAACAGACAATCAAGATAGACAACGTATTGCCTACCTGGGCGGATTTCAAGCTGACATTGACCACTTTGCTGCGCTCTTCCTGCATCGGAACCTTTATCGGCTGTGTTCCCGGCACGGGCGGTGACATCTCATCATGGATTTCTTATGACCAGGCCAAGCGCTGGGCAAAAGATAAGTCTCAGTTCGGTAAAGGTGACCCTCGCGGTATCGCGGCTTCAGAATCAGGCAATAACTCGATTGTCGGCGGTGCGTTTATTCCGGTATTGACTTTAGGTATTCCCGGTGACGGCGCGACTGCGATTATTTTAGGTGCGCTGATGGTGCACGGCATGCAGCCCGGTCCTTTGCTCTTTGTTGACCATGCTCCTGACGTTTATGCCATTTTCATCGGCATGATGGCGGCCAATATCGTGATGGGCATGATGGGTTTTTCTTTAATTCGCCTGTTCGTCAAGGTCGTAAATATTCCGCGCGTAATATTGCTGCCGATTATTACTATCATGGCGGTTATCGGAACGTACTCATACAATAATTCCATGAATGACGTGCTCATAATGTTTGCCGCGGGCATTGTCGGATATTTCATGAATAAGATAGGCATGGGAGTTCCCGGTGTAATTATCGGTATAATTTTAGGCTCGCTTGCCGAGCAGAACTTCACGGGCTCATTGATGATGAGTGACGGCAGCTTGGCGATTTTCGCCACTAATCCGATATGCGCTGTCTTCCTCGTGCTTTCGGTGATTTCATTACTTTCTCCTTTATATAAAGGAATTCTTGGCAAGATGCTTAAAAATTAAAAAGAAGTAAAAGATTAAATTTCAGTTTTTAAAATCCTCGGTTTGTCATCTCCCGCTGAGGATTTTTTTTTATCAAAAAAAGTTCAGCAGCTAACACTCCGTTCTTCAGAACGGAGATATAAAGCATATGCTATACTGCTGTCAGATAAAGTCTCACAAATTCAGACAAAAACCAAGTCTGTATTTACAAAGACATTAAATCAACATAAACAAGGGTAGGACTTGCCCGGATGGCCTGTCAAGCGAATCTCATAAGAGATCGACAGCAGGAACCCACCGATGCTAATAACATTAGCACTATTGTTGTTTAGCAGTTGGAATTCCCAGTCTTTAGACCGAGGAGGAAGTCAAACTTGATAAATAAACAAGTTACTATTTTTTAAGTGGTATTATGATCGATTATTCCAAACTGCCATTAAGCATTACAGCATTTAGCGAATTTTGTGAAAGAAATAAAATCTATATTGATAAAACGGATTTAGTCGCTAAATTGGCTCAATTT
>NZ_CAJKVK010000054.1 GCF_905203285.1 uncultured Succinatimonas sp. | reverse complement strand
GCGCATAAATCCAAGGGAAAATTTTTTAACTTTTTTATTGCACTGCTTTGGTGAGCTTCTTGAAGTTTAGAAAAAACAGCTTAAAAAGAATAAAGAGCTTAATTTTTAGAGTAGATTTTTATCTTATAAAACAAATAATTTTAAATAAAAAAGTTCCCCAAGGGCGGTTTAGACCTTCAGGGAACTTTGAGCAACAGGTAGTCTTTAGTGATTTAAATAACGATTAACCGCATAGGCACATTGTCTGCCCTCTGCGATTGCGTACACAACCAGTGATTGTCCTTTTCGTCCGTCTCCTGCGGCAAACACTTTATCGCAGGATGTCTTATAAGCGTTTTCTCCATCAGTCGGGGCGGCAATATTACCTCGACTATCAGTTTTAAGTTTAAATTCGTTTACGAGCGATAAACTCGGATGAGCATATCCCATGGCGATAAGGACAATATCGGCATCCATTTGTCCTTGGGTGCCTTCAATCGGAGTGATCTTGCGATTGGGACCCCATTTGACTTTTACTGTACGGATTGAACTTACTTTTCCTTCACCTTCAAAAGAGGTGGTATTGGTAGAGAAAATTCTCGTACAGCCTTCCTGCTGGGAAGTGGATGTTCTTTTTATCTTTTTGTAATAAGGAAAGCCGCAGTGCGGATCGACGTGCTCGGGCAATTCATCGTGATAGTCAAGCTGAGTGACCGAGCTTGCACCTTTACGGATAGCTGTTCCGATACAGTCGGAAGCGGTTTCACCGCCGCCGATGACAACAACTTTCTTGCCCTTTACGTCAATAGGATTGGTTACTTCCCCGTCATTTTCCTTATTTTGCGCGATAAGAAAATCAAGGGCAAAATAGATGCCTTTTAACTCGCGTCCCGGAATTTTCAGATCGCGCGGCTGTTCGCTCCCGGGACATAATACAACTGCATCATATTGTTTTGTAAGCGATTGTCCGCTTATAAAGTTTGTTGCCTCACAGTGAACGCCTTCCCCCAAATCTTCCTTCTTGCCGACCATGGTGTTAACGATGAATTTAACGCCTTCCTGCTCCATTTGACTTAAACGGCGATCGATAAGACTTTTGGAAAACTTAAAGTCCGGAATGCCAAAACGCAGCAGCCCGCCTGCTTTACTGTTTTTTTCATAAATAGTAACGTGATTGCCAAGACGAGTAAGCTCCTGGGCGCAGGCGAGCGCTGCAGGTCCCGAGCCAACTACAGCTACTTGTTTTTTAGTATCTTTTTGCGGCTTGAATATGCCGACAAGTCCGTGAGAAAAAGCATATTCGCTGATTTTACGTTCAATGGCTTTGATGCTTACGCTTTTGTCGGTAAGACTTAAAGTGCAGCCGTCTTCGCACAGAGCCGGACAAATTCTGCCGGTGATTTCCGGGAAATTATTGCTCATTGATACGAGCTTGTATGCTTTTTCAAAATTTCCTTCACATACTGCCTGGTTTATTTCAGGCATGACATTGTGAAGCGGGCAGACGCGCGTGCAGAAAGGAATTCCGCAGTCCATGCAGCGTCCTGCCTGATTGATTGCCGTTTTGTCGTCATAAGTTTTTATAAATTCATCAAAATGACGAATTCTTAAGGCAACATCCTGATGCTCGGGTTCTACCCGCGCAAAGTCGATAAATCCGCGTTCAAAACCCATTTTATGCATTCTCCTTGTTGAGACCATTTAATGCCTTCAGATACTCTTCAGGCAAAACTTTGGCGAAGTTTTCAAGCTCATTGTCAAAATTGGCAAGAATTCGTGCGGCTTTTTGACTGTCGGTTGCCGCAAGATGTTCTTTAAGCAAAGAGTAAATCTCTGTTTTATCGTTAAAGCCGTCTTGATGCTTTGAGCTTTTATCGCAATAAGTAACGATAAAGTTGCCTTTTGCAAGGAAGTTTTTAAGTTCATGCTTAGGGTCGTAAACGTATGCAATACCGCCTGACATTCCGGCGCCGAAGTTGCGGTTAACGGAGCCTAAAATCATGACGGTACCGCCCGTCATATATTCACAGCCGTGATCTCCGCATCCTTCGCAGACGGCAGTGGCTCCGGAGTTACGCACGGCAAAGCGTTCGCCGCATTTGCCGTTTAAGAAAACCTTACCTGAGGTTGCGCCGTACAAGCAGGTATTGCCGGCAATGATGTTTTCATCGGCATTGCCTGAAAAGTCAGAAGCTTTGCGTACTTTAATAATGCCGCCTGACAAGCCTTTGCCTACATAGTCATTAGCTTCGCCGGTAAGATTTAAGGTAATTCCTTTTACAAGAAAGGCACCGAAACTCTGACCTGCGGTTCCGTTAAGATTCAATGTAATGAAATCATCTGCAAAATCACGCTTTTGCTTAGTGATTAAATTTGAAATCAAAGTTCCTACGGCACGATCAGTGTTGGCGACCTTGCTGTCTATAGACAAAGCTTTGTCGGATTTAATGGCGTTTTCAACTTGGTTGAGGATACGGCTGTCAAGAGACTTTTCTATCTCATGGTGCTGTTTTGTAGTGTTATAAGCTGAGTCACTTGATTCTGCTTTAAAGAAAATTTTCTTAAAGCTTAAGTCATGAGCTTTGATAGAGTCGGAAATCTGCTTTTTATCAAGTAAATCAACTTTACCGATCAAGTCATCAAGTTTACGGATGCCTAAAGAAGCCATGATTTCACGAGCCTCTTCAGCAACGAAATAAAAATAGTTGATGACAAAGTCGGCTTGTCCTTTAAAGTTTTTACGCAAGATAGGATCTTGGGTCGCTATACCTGCAGGACAGGTATTTTTTTGGCACTTGCGCATTAAAACGCAGCCTAAAGAAACCAAAGGTGCGGTTCCGAAACCGAATTCGTCGGCACCTAAGATCGCTCCGATAACTACGTCACGGCCGGTCTTGATTTGTCCGTCGACCTGAAGACGTACGCGTGATCTTAAGTTATTCATAAGCAAAGTCTGCTCAACTTCGGCAAGTCCGATTTCCCAGGCAGAGCCGGTGTTTTTAACCGAGTTTATGGGAGCCGCTCCGGTACCGCCGTCATGACCTGAAATTACCATATGATCGGCTTTGCACTTGGCAACACCGGCAGCGACTGTGCCGATCCCGTGTTCCGACACGAGCTTAACCGAGATCTCCGCTTTAGGGTTTATAAGCTTTAAGTCGTAGATAAGCTCCGAGAGATCCTCAATTGAGTAAATGTCGTGATGCGGCGGAGGAGAAATCAAACCGATGCCGGGCAGACAATGCCGTAAGTATGCAATGTAAGGCGATACTTTGTGTCCGGGAAGTTGTCCGCCTTCACCGGGTTTTGCACCTTGTGCCATTTTGATTTGAATGACGTCAGCGCTTTCAAGATAAGATGCGGTAACACCGAAACGTCCTGATGCAACCTGTTTGATTCTTGATCTTAAGCTGTCACCTTTTTTAAGCGGAATAGGTACAACAACGTTATCGCCTAAAACTGCGGTTAAGTCGGTATCTTCGGTTATCGGTGCAAAACGCTTGGGATCTTCACCTCCTTCTCCGCTGTTTGACATGCCTCCGATGCGATTCATGGCAATTGCAAGAGTGCAGTGCGCCTCAGCTGAGATTGAACCCATTGACATTGCGGCAGTTGAAAATCTTTTTACGATAGAATCAGCGCTTTCTACTTCCTCTAACGGAATGGCTTTGGTGTCCTTGAATTTAAACATTCCGCGGATCGTCATTAAGCGCTTTGACTGATCGTTAATAATTTGCGCGTATTTTTTATATTTGTCGTATGACTTTTCACGCACGGCCTCTTGCAGCAATGTGACTGCTTCAGGAGTCCACATGTGTTCTTCACCGTCGGTACGGAAATTGAGGTTACCGCCTGAAAGCAGCATGTCATCTGAATATGATTTGGGTGCAAATGCTTCTTTATGGCTTTTTACCGCTTCCTTGGCCACATCGAAAAGTCCGATGCCTTCAATAGGGGAATTGGTATTGGTAAAGTAACGATCGATAAATTCGCTGTTAAGTCCTACAGCCTCAAAGATTTGAGCGCCGATGTAGGACATATAGGTAGAAATACCCATCTTGGCCATGACTTTGGCAAGACCTTTATCGATAGCTTTAATGTAATTGTGCAAAAGCTCCTCTTGTTCTTTAGGATCGGAACTCATGCTCTTTACAAGCGACAATGCGGTGTAAGGATGAATTGCTTCAGCTCCGTATCCTGCGAGCAGAGCAAAATGATGCACAAGACGTGCAGAGCCTGTTTCAACTACTAATCCGGTACTGGTTCTAAGTCCGTTTGATACTAGGCATAAATGCACTGCAGAAAGAGCAAGCAGCGCAGGAATAGCCACGCGATCGGCACTTACCTTCCTGTCGGTAATAATGAGGATATTAACTCCTGACTTTACCGCGTCGACAGCCGCTGCCTTGATGCTTTCAAGCCTGGCTTCAATGCCGTCTGAACCCCAGGAAAGAGGATAGGTAATATCAAGCTCTTTAATCCGGAATTTATTAGCCGTGTAAGAGGAAATTCTGCGGATCTGCTCCATTTGATCATCGGTTAAGATCGGCTGTTCAACTTCAAGACGCACAGGAGGATTGCAAGATACGATATCAAGAAGGTTCGGACGCGGACCGATGAATGATATAAGTGAGGTTACCAACTCTTCACGAATCGGATCGATAGGCGGATTGGTTACCTGAGCGAACATCTGTCTGAAATAATCGTATAAAAGACAGGATTTTGAGGATAAGACGGCTAGCGGTGCGTCGTTTCCCATGGACATAATCGGCTCTTGTCCGCCTTTGGCCATATTTTTTATGACGCGGTCAACTTCTTCGCGGTTATAGGCAAAGACCTTGAGCAGTTTGTTAAGGCCAAGGGAGCACAATTGAGAAGGATTTTGTACGCTCTTGCTGTCAAGCTTAAAGCGCAGTTTTTCAACCCACTCCTGATAAGGTCGCTGCGTTGAAAGCGTAGTTTTGATTTCATGGTCATCAATGATGCGGCCTTGCTCTAAATCAATAAGCAGCATTTTGCCGGGTTCAAGACGCAGTTTCTTTTCTACTTTCTTTTCATCAACAGGAATAACGCCTGCTTCTGATGCGAGAATCACTTCTTCATCAGTAACGTAGTAGCGGGCAGGACGCAAGCCGTTTCTGTCAAGCGCGGCACCGATTTGTCTGCCGTCGGTGAAAACGATGGCAGCAGGTCCGTCCCACGGTTCCATCATTGCGGCGTGATATTCATAAAAGGCTTTAAGTTTAGGATCCAAAGCCGGATTTTTATCCCAAGCTTCAGGTACCATCATCATTATTGCCTGGGCAATCGGATAGCCTGACATGGTCAAAAGTTCGACGGCATTATCAAATGACGCAGAATCTGACTGATCTTTAAAAATCAGCGGCCACAGTTTTTGCAGATCGCTGTTAAAAAGCGGTGAGCTGATATTTTTTTCACGGGCTTGTATCCAGTTGAAATTACCGCGCAAAGTATTGATTTCTCCGTTGTGAGCTATCATACGGAACGGATGGGCAAGAGACCATTGCGGGAAAGTATTGGTAGAAAAGCGTTGATGAATAATAGCAAAGGATGATACGCAGCGCGAATCGGTTAAATCTTTGTAATAAATTCCTACCTGGGAAGCTAAAAGCTGTCCTTTGTAAATTACGGTACGGGTCGAGAAAGACGGAATATAAAATTCTTTGCAGTGCTTTAAGTTAAGGTTATAAATTGCGATTGAGCACTTTTTGCGAATAATATAAAGCTTACGCTCAAATGCGTCGGTTACGCAAAGATCGGGGCTATGGCCGATAAACACCTGTTTTATAACCGGCTCTTTTTCTTTAACGGCCTTTGACATCGGCATGTCTTTATCAATGCTGACGTTTCTCCAGCCTAAAATGGTTTGTCCTTCAGAAAGAATTGCTCTTTCGATTTCTTCTTCGCAGGCATGGCGTGAGGCCGCTTCCTGGGGAAGAAAAATCATGCCGACGCCGTATTCTCCGCGCGGAGGTAAAGTGATGCCCTGTTGGAGCATTTCGTCGCGATAGAGTTCATCCGGAATTTGCAGTAAGATGCCGGCACCGTCGCCTTGCAGCGGATCGGCACCTACCGCTCCGCGGTGGGTAAGATTCTTTAAAATCTCAAGTCCTTTAAGCACGATGCTGTGTGAGCGCTTTCCTTTGATATTGGCAATCATGCCGACGCCGCAGGCATCATGTTCAAATCTTGAGTCATATAAACCGCTTTCTTGTTGCATTACTGTGTACCTGTGCTGAATTCAGCCGCCGCAAGCAGCAGCGGCCGAAGTTTTATGATTAAAGAGCGTAGTAAAGTTCAAATTCGCACGGATGCGGAACCTGATTTACTTTGTTGATTTCCATTTGCTTTAACTCGCAGTAAGCGTTAATAAAGTCATCGGAGAAGACTCCGCCTTGCATTAAGAAGTCTTTATCGGCTTTAAGAGCCTCAAGAGCTTCACTAAGAGAACCGCAGACTTCAGGGATATCCGCAGCTTCTTCAGGAGGCAGGTCATAGAGGTTTTTATCCAGAGGATCACCCGGATTAATCTTGTTGATAATGCCGTCAAGACCTGCCATCAGCATGGCGGCAAAAGCAAGATACGGGTTGGCGGTGCAATCCGGGAAGCGTACCTCAATGTGTGCAGCCTTAGGATTTAACGAAAAAGGAATGCGAATTGATGCTGAACGGTTTGATGCCGAATAAGCCAGCATTACCGGAGCCTCAAAATGCGGAATAAGGCGCTTATATGAGTTGGTTGACGGATTGGTAAAAGCGTTTAATGCCTTGGCGTGCTTGATAATGCCGCCGATATACCATAAAGCTTCTTGAGACAGACCGCCGTAAAGGTTGCCGGCAAAAATGTTTTTGCCGTCTTTGCCGATTGACTGATGGCAATGCATGCCGGATCCGTTGTCACCTGCGATGGGCTTAGGCATGAAGGTTGCGGTTTTGCCCATTTTGTTGGCGACGTTTTGGACGACATACTTATAAATCATCACTTCATCGGCTTTTTTGGTTAACGAATTGAACTTAGTTGCAATTTCGTTTTGTCCGCAGGTTGCCACTTCGTGGTGGTGGGCTTCAATAACGAGGCCCAGATCCTGCATGGTTTTGCACATAGCGGAGCGGATATCCTGTGATGAGTCGACAGGAGGAACTGGGAAATATCCGCCTTTGACTGACGGGCGATAGCCTTTATTGCCGTTTTCGTAGCTTGCTCCGCTGTTCCATGCCGCTTCAACATCATCTACGCAGACGAAGCAGCCTTTCATGGTGCTTTCAAAGCGGACATCGTCAAAAAGGAAGAACTCAGGTTCAGGACCGAAAAATGCTTCGTCGCCGATTCCGGTTGATTTAAGATAGGTTTCAGCGCGCTTGGCGACAGAGCGCGGATCTCTGTCGTAGCCGGTCATGGACTGTGGGTCTAAAATATCGCAGCGAATTGCCAAAGTCGGCTCTTTATAAAACGGATCGACAAAAACCGTATCGGCATCAGGCATTAAAATCATGTCTGATTTGTCAATGCCGCGCCATCCGGCAATGGAAGATCCGTCAAACATTTTGCCTTGGGAGAAGAACTCTTCGTCAATGACGCTTATCGGCAGAGAGATATGCTGTTCTTTGCCTTTGGTATCGGTAAAGCGCAAATCGGCAAACTGCAGCTGCTGATCTTTAATGAGCGAGAGAACTTGTGAAACTTGCATGATTTATCTCCTAAACACGATTTTTGAGCTCATTTTTAAGTTCTAGTCCGCATCTGTAAAGAAAAATCATGAAATTCCTGTTTTTAGTGCGCTTATATAATAATTTAGTGCAATGGAATTTGAGAAAATTAAGACTAATTCTTATGCTTGTTTTCCTTGTGATAAGAATATAATTTTTATCTAAATTGTTGTTTAATTAAAACTAACCGTTATTTAATATTTGAATATCGCTTAATTTATTTTAATTTAGAATTAAAATTAATCTGAAAATAAAGGGTTTTTAAGACTGTAAATTAGATATCGCTAAAAATCGATGCACTTTAATTGAACATTAAATTTCATAGGTTTTTGGTATCGACGTCCTCACCGGTATAAAGGCCGATGATCCTACTGCTAAACAACAATATTGCTATTGTTGTAAGCTTCGGCGTGTTCCTGCTGCCGACCTCTATCGAGGTTCGCTTGACAGGCCATCCGGGCAAGTCCTGCCCTTATTAATATGTTTTGTGCGGCATTGACGTCGGCATGTGCCTCATTACCCGCACTTTACGCACTTGAATGTCTCCTGCTCCTTGCGGTTATCTTTGCTTATGTATCCGCATTTTATGCAGGTTTGACTAGTGTGCTTGGGGTCTACTTTTATTAGTATTCCACCCTTTAATTTTAGCTTATATTCAAGATACGTGAAAAACTTACGCCACGCTTCATTTAAGATTGAACGGTTCAATCCCGCTTTTGCTTTAACGTTCTTACCGGAATTTTCTATCGTTCCTTTACCCGACTTACTCATGTTTTTTATCTTCAAGTCCTCAATATTAAAAACAGAATCTACTCCCCGCGATGATCTCAGCCCTAAAGAACGGGTTTTAGTCGCTGATCTTTTTGATAAAAGCGTGAAATGCGTAATGTGCACTTAAGATCAATATGATAAAATTTACAACTTAGTGAATTTTCTAATTAGAGGTGTCACGTGTCAGAATTTTTTTCGCCTGAATTTATAAGCGAGCTTTCAGGATTTATCTCCCGTCATATTATGTTTTGCGGAGCCTGGCTCGTAGTTCTGGTGCTTCTTATTATCGTTCAGTTTAAGATCATGACCGCAAAGGTCAAGAAAGCCTCAACCGGTCTTGCCGTCATGATGGTTAACCGTGAGAACGGTGTCTTTGTTGATTTGCGCGCTCCCGACAGATTCAAGCTCGGTCATATCGCCAACTCCATTAATATGACTGCAGCTGAAATCAAAGCCGGCAAAATCAATCGCATTGAAAAGAATCGCGAAAAGCCGGTTATTTTGGTCGGTCGCGATAAATATGATTCCGATTCTTTTAATTGTGCTCGCAGCCTTAAAAAAGAAGGTTTCACTCAAGTATTTATCTTAGAAGGCGGTATTGCCGAATGGGAAAATTCCAATATGCCGTTAACCACTAAGAATTAAACAATTGCAAAATAAGGATTGAATAATGTCAGAAAATAATCAGAACAATGCACAGAATGCTCAGCAGCCGGTATTTCAGATTGTTCGCATTTACTCAAAAGACGTTTCTTTAGAAACCCCCAATTCTCCTACCGTTTTTCAGGCTGCTTGGAAGCCTGAGCTTAAGGTTGAGTTTGATTCTAAGACTGCAAAGATCACCGATGATCAGTATGAAGTATGTCTGCGCGTTACCGTAACCTGCAAAAACGGTGAACATACTGCTTTCTTATGCGAAGTAAATCAAGCAGGCGTTTTCCTTATTCGCAACCTGTCAGCTGAAGCGGTTGACTATTTATTAGGCGCAACCGCTCCTAATGTTCTGTTCCCTTATGCTCGTGAGTTTATTTCAAGCTTGGTTGCTCGCGCTACTTTCCCGCAGCTGAATTTATCTCCGATAAATTTTGAGGCTTTATATCGTGCCCGTAAGGCTCAGCAGTCTCAGGAAGCTCAGAAACCTGCCGAGAAGAAGGATGAGCCTGTAGCTTAAATTTTGATGGGATAAACAGTGAAGAATCTTCAGTCTTTATCCGTTATCGGTGCCGGATCTTACGGCACCGCTTTAGCCATTGCCGTAGCTTCCAAAGGCTTTAAGGTCACTTTGTGGGGGCGTAACGCTAAAAGCGTTGAGACAATGGCGCAAAAACGCCAGAATGAGCGTTATCTTCCAGGGATTTCTTTTCCGCAAAGCTTAGTTCTTACCGCATCATTGGAAGAATGCGTTAAAGCTTCTCCTAATTTGCTCGTGGTCGTCCCGAGTTCTACTTTTGCTTCCGTTATAAAAAACATTGTTCCTTTTTTAACTAAGGAGCATCGACTTGCGTGGGCGACAAAAGGAATAGAAGTAGGCAGCGGAGAGTTACTAAGTACCGTTGCATCCAGGATTGTCCCTGAAAATTTACCTCTTGCCGCTTTGTCAGGACCGACTTTTGCCAAAGAATTGGCTTTGGGCATGCCTACGGCAATTGCCGTGGCAGGAAACAATCCTGATTTTTCCTCACAGCTGTGCGAAATAATGCATACTCCGACCTTCCGCATTTATGAAAGTTCGGATTTTATCGGCTTGCAGCTGGGCGGGGCTGTTAAAAACGTAATCGCCATCGGCGCCGGATTGTCTGACGGATTAGGTTTCGGTGCAAATGCCCGTACCGCACTTATAACGCGCGGTCTTGCCGAAATGGTACGTTTAGGTCTTGCTATGGGAGCTACTGAACGCGGATTTATGGGCTTATCCGGACTTGGCGATTTGATTTTAACCTGTACGGATAATCAGTCACGAAACAGACGCTTTGGTTATATGTTAGGACAGGGTGTTACGGTTCAGGATGCTTTGGATAAGATTGCGCAGGTGGTTGAAGGCTATGTGATGACGCCTGAAATCTATAACTTAGCGCATAAATATAATGTTCAGATGCCGATTTGTTCGCAGATTTATGAGGTTATTTGTCACGGAAAACCCGGAAAGACCGCGGCAAAAGAGCTTTTAGGACGCAGTCTTAAAAGTGAGTGCTAGAATTTAGCAAAAGAGAATAAAAAAGGACGCTTTTGCGTCCTTTTTATGCGTCTAAATAAAGATATCAACCGTAAGTCTCGTCAGTTTTGACGTGATTGGTTACGTCTACAACGTCTTTAATCATTCCGGGGAAAGCTTGATTAAGCTGAGCCTGAATTCCTTCTTTTAAAGTAATTCCGACCATTGAACAGCCGTTGCATCCGCCTGAGAAACGAACTTTTACTACACCGTCTTCGGTGACTTCTTCAAGTGCGGCGGCTCCGCCGTGACCTGCCAAAGCCGGATTTACGGTAGTTTCAAAGAATCTTTTTACTCTGTCAAACAAAGTAGCATCTTCAGGTAAATCCTGTTTTTTAAGATTCGGAGCATGGAACGTGAGCAAATCATTGCCGTCATCATCTTTTGACAGATCGATCACCGACTCGTCAAGATAAGGGCTTACGCTTGAATCAATGACGATTTCAAAGCCGTCCATCTTAAAGTGCTCATCATTCATCGTGATGTATTCTTTAGGACAATATAAGATCCCGCATTCGACACCCGGAGTGCCGACGTTGGTAGCGGACAATCTGATGGCAAGACCTTCCATCTTTTGCTTGGCAATGATCTTCTTAAAGTATTCCTGTGCAGGTTTTGATACTGTTATCTTACTCATATAAAAGCTCTTAACACTTGTTTGATATCGCAAATGTATAAGTATATCGCTAAGAAAAAAAATCAACAGTGCAAAAGTGAAAAAAATGCTTAAAAAAAAGCTGTTTTGAGTTTAAAGATAGGCTCTTTTTCTAGTAAAATTAGATGAGTTAATTAAAAACCACCGAGAATTATGTTTTCGGTTTTTATGTGGAGAAAAAAATGGACTTAACTAAGTACGGTATTACCGGCACTACTGAGATTGTTCACAATCCTTCTTACGAGCAGTTATTTGCTGAAGAGACCGCCGCAGGCCTGACCGGCTTTGACAAAGGCGTCGTTACCGAGATGGGTGCCGTCAATGTTATGACCGGTATCTACACCGGCCGTTCCCCGAAGGATAAGTTCATCGTTAAAGATGACACCTCAAAAGATACCATTTGGTGGACCTCTGAAGAATTCAAGAATGACAACAAGCCTTTAACCACTGAAGCTTGGAATGAGTTAAAAGAATTAGCCGTTAAAGAACTTTCCAACAAGAAACTCTACGTTGTTGATTTATTCTGCGGTGCTAACGAGAATACCCGCCTTAAGATCCGCTTCATCGTTGAAGTAGCATGGCAGGCTCACTTCGTTACCAACATGTTCATTCGTCCGACCGAAGAAGAACTCAAGAACTTCGAGCCTGACTTCGTCGTATTCAATGCTTCCAAGGCTAAGGTTACTGACTACAAGCGTTTAGGCCTCAATTCCGAGACCGCCGTTGTCTTCAACCTTACCGAGCGTATGCAGATCATCCTCAACACCTGGTACGGCGGCGAGATGAAGAAGGGCATGTTCTCCATGATGAACTACTACTTACCGCTTAAGGGCATTGCTGCTATGCACTGCTCCGCCAACACCGATATGGAAGGCAAGAACACCGCCATCTTCTTCGGTCTGTCCGGCACCGGTAAGACCACCCTTTCAACCGATCCTAAGCGCTTACTCATCGGTGATGACGAGCACGGCTGGGACGACGAAGGCGTATTCAACTTCGAAGGCGGCTGCTACGCTAAGGTAATTAACCTTTCCAAGGAAAATGAGCCGGATATTTGGGCAGCTATCAAGCGTGACGCTCTCCTTGAGAACGTAACTGTTGACGCAAACGGCAAGATCGACTTTGCTGATAAGTCCGTAACCGAGAACACCCGTGTTTCTTACCCGATTTATCACATCAAGAACATCGTTCGTCCGATCTCCAAGGCTCCTGCTGCTAAGCGCGTAATCTTCTTGTCAGCTGATGCTTTCGGCGTTCTCCCGCCTGTATCAATCCTTGACAAAGAGCAGACCAAGTACTACTTCCTCTCCGGCTTTACCGCTAAGTTAGCCGGTACCGAGCGTGGTATTACCGAGCCGACCCCGACCTTCTCTTCATGCTTCGGCGCTGCTTTCTTGACTCTGCCTCCTACCACCTACGCTGACGTATTGGTTAAGCGCATGAACGCCTCTGGCGCTTCCGCTTACCTCGTCAACACCGGCTGGAACGGCACCGGCAAGCGTATCTCCATTAAAGATACTCGCGGCATCATCGACGCAATTTTGGACGGCTCCATTGATAAAGCCGAAACCAAGACCATTCCGGTATTCTCCTTCAAGGTTCCGACCGCTCTTCCGGGCGTTGATCCGAAGATCCTTGACCCGCGCGACACCTATGCAGATCCTGCAGAGTGGAACAAGAGAGCCGCTGACTTGGCCGGTCGCTTCATTAAGAACTTCAAGAAGTTCGAAGCTTTGAACGGTGAATTGGCTAAGGCTGGTCCTCAGCTCTAATTTGCGTTAACGCAATAACCTTAATAGGTTAAAATAGGCCCGATACGGTTATCCGTGTCGGGCTTTAATGTTTTTTAAGGAATGATCATCATGGGAAAGCCTTATATTACACGTGAAGGTTATGATTTATTGCATCAGGAACTTGATTATTTATGGCTGGAAAAGCGTCCTGACGTAACGCAGAAAGTTTCATGGGCAGCAAGTCTTGGCGATCGTTCCGAAAATGCCGATTATCAATACAATAAGCGTTTACTGGCACAAATTGACAGGCGTATTCGCTATTTGCGCGGCTGCATGAATAATCTCCAGGTGATTGAATACAATCCGCAGCAGGACGGTAAAGTCTTTTTCGGAGCCTATGTTGAAATAGAAGCAGATGACGATGAGTCTTTAATGCAAATAAGAATCGTCGGCGGAGATGAAATCTTCGGGCGTACCAACTATATTTCAATTGATTCTCCTATGGCCAGGGCTTTATTAGGAAAAGCCGAAGGGGATGATGCGTCAGTTCATACCCCTAGAGGTGCGCGTATTTGGTACATAAACAGAATCGCATACCATAAGCCTGATTGGTTTGAAGAACAAAAACCGCATGCTTTTAATATTGAGCCTACGGATGATGATATTGAAGCTGACAAACAGGCAGTTGAAGGTATGGACGCAAAACAGATTGAGCAGGAATACTTAAAGACATTAATTAAATAGCAGGACAGGTTAAGCAAATATTTTATGTAGTTAAAAGTTAAGTATGTTTTTTAAGTAAACTTGTTGAAAGTGAAATTTAAATGCTCATTTTAGAATTTAGCAAGTTTGTTTGATATCGGGATATTTATGGTTATATCGGATTTTGAGGAATATTTGCGGCAAGGAGAGCCATCTTCGCAAGATAAGATCAATGCATGGCAGACGGCTATAGGACTTCAATCCGTTGATGGCTTGTCTCCGTCTCAATATTTACTTGATA
>NZ_CAJKVK010000053.1 GCF_905203285.1 uncultured Succinatimonas sp. | reverse complement strand
CCCCGGATTAAAAATAGAAGCTTTTCTTCGCGATGATCTCCGCCCTAAAGGACGGTTTTAGCTGCTGATCTTTTTGATAAGAAAGAGGACTCTAAAATCGGAAAATTCGTAAAAGCGCAGTCAATGCCCGGAGCATAGATTTTACACTTGGTCTGTCCCTGCAAATACTTATTACCGCCGATATGATCGGCATTGGCGTGAGTATTGTAAATAGCCGTTAGATTCCAGTTATTTGCTTCTAATATTTGGCGTATTTTGCGCTCCGAGTCTTTGTCATTGCCGCTGTCAATCAAACACACATCTTTATCATTTAGCTTAACAAGCCCGATATTCGTCGGACTTTGAATGCAATAAGTATTACCTGAAAGATGCATTAATTCATACATTGCTTTTTCCTCAACAGCCGCTTGCCCAAAAGAAAAATTATGTTTGTACCAAAATCAAAGGAAATTATAGTAAGCACAAAATATTTGAACTATACAAAAATCTTTATGTGATCTAAAAACAAAAAGAGCCGCCGTTTCCGGCAGCCCTCTTTTTAAATTAAGCGTTAAGGCGAAATTACATCATACCGCCCATGCCGCCCATTCCGCCCATGCCGGCACCGGCAGGAGCATCAGCTTCCTTCTTAGGAGCATCGGCGATCATGCACTCGGTGGTGATCATGAGTCCGGCAATTGAAGCGGCATACTGCAATGCAGAACGGGTTACCTTGGTAGGATCCAAAATACCCATCTCGATCATATCGCCATACTCACCGGTAGCTGCGTTATAACCGAAGTTGCCTTCACCTTCACGAACGCGGTTAGCAATTACGGAAGGCTCTTCACCTGCGTTAGCGACGATCTGACGTAACGGAGCTTCCATAGCGCGTAAAGCAACCTTAACACCGACATTCTGATCTTCGTTATCACCCTTAAGCTCAGCTGCAATCTTAGAAGCAACACGAACCAAAGCAACACCGCCGCCCGGAACGACACCTTCTTCAACGGCAGCACGGGTAGCGTGCATTGCGTCTTCAACACGAGCTTTCTTCTCTTTCATTTCAACTTCAGTTGCTGCACCGACCTTGATAACGGCTACGCCGCCGGCAAGTTTGGCAACACGCTCTTGAAGCTTCTCACGATCATAGTCGGAGGTGGATTCCTGAATCTGCTTGCGGATCTGAGCGACACGATCTTCGATGGCTTTTGCGTCACCGGCACCATTGATGATGGTGGTGTCGTCTTTAGTGATAACAACACGCTTTGCAACGCCCAAATCATCAAGCTGAGCCTTATCAAGTTCCATACCGACATCAGAAGAAATTACGACGCCGCCGGTCAAAATAGCGATATCCTGAAGCATTGCCTTACGACGATCGCCAAAGCCAGGGGACTTAACGGCAGCAACCTTAACGATACCGCGCATATTGTTAACTACCAAAGTAGCTAAAGCTTCGCTTTCTACGTCTTCAGCAACGATAAGCAGGGACTTGCCGGCTTTTGCAACGCCTTCCAAAATCGGGAGAATATCGCGAATATTGGAAATCTTCTTGTCGCAAAGGAGAATATACGGATTCTCAAGTTCAACAGCAGAAGTATCAGGCTTGTTGATGAAATACGGAGAGAGATAACCTCTGTCAAACTGCATGCCTTCAACGAGGTCGAGCTGATCTTCAAGACCCTGACCGTCTTCAACGGTGATAACGCCGTCACGGCCTACGCTTTCCATTGCATCAGCAATAAGGTTGCCGACAGTAGCGTCAGAGTTGGCGGAAATAGTGCCGACCTGAGCAATTGACTTCTTGTCGGAGCACTCGGTGGAAATCTTCTTGAGCTCTTCAACTGCAGCATTAACAGCTTTGTCGATACCGCGCTTTAAATCCATCGGATTCATGCCGGCTGCAACTGACTTAAGGCCTTCGGTTACGATAGCCTGAGCCAAAACGGTAGCAGTGGTGGTACCGTCACCTGCTGCATCATTGGCCTTGGAAGCAACTTCCTTGACCATCTGAGCACCCATGTTCTGGAACTTGCCCTCAAGCTCAATCTCTTTTGCAACGGTTACACCGTCTTTAGTGATAAGAGGGGCACCGTAGCTCTTATCCAAAACTACGTTGCGGCCTTTAGGACCTAAGGTTACTTTAACGGCATTTGCCAATACGTTGACGCCCTCTAACATCTGGACACGGGCATCATTACCGAAAAATACTTCTTTAGCGGCCATTTTTCTAATACTTCCTTAAAATCTTAGTCGTTAACAACAGCAAGAATATCGCTCTCAGAAAGGATGATGACGTTATCGCCGTCAATACGCTCTTTCTTAGTACCGTAGCCTTCGTTATAAATTACGGTATCACCGACTTTAACGCTCATCGGAGCGATAGAGCCGTTATCAAGAACACGGCCATTGCCTACAGCCAAAACTTTACCGCGAGTAGACTTCTCAGTAGCGCTGCCGGTTAATACGATACCGCCTTCAGACTTCGCCTCGACTTCAAAAGGTCTTACGATTACGCGATCATACAAAGGAACTAATTTCATTTGTTTCTCCGCAGGTTTATAAACCGCAAAAAATTCTAATCAAATCGGCATAGGGCCCGACTTTCACCCCGCTTTGCGAACAAAGCTCTAAATTCAACACAAATACAAATGGGGACGCTTTTTTTACTTTCAAGAGAAAATTTAAAAAAATTTACATTTTTTTTGATTTTTAATTTTTCTTTCTATTCTTTGCTGCTTTTAATAAAGTTAATCTGTGGAAGGAAACATTATGCTCTTATGAACCCGGCAAAAAAGCGCAGGCTTAGTGAAAGACTGCGCCTTTTATTGACAATTATTTTCTCTTGAATTTACCCAAAAACCACTTCTTTAACATATTGCAGGCTGAAAATTCTTCCATTTCTTTTTGCAAAATTTCAGCTTGGATTCGCAGTTCTTCATCTCCTTTATCAATACTTTCAACAAACGATCCGGCGCTGTCGGGCAAAGAGTCTTTTTCAGCGCTGTTTTTAGCTAAATTCTTCCTTCCAAGTTCACGCATTAATCCCGCAACATCTTGCGCATTGCCTACTCCTGCATAAATCCGCGATTCAGGCTGAGAAGAAAGAGAACTATTATCTTTAACGAATGAAGCTGCTTCTTTCAAATCTGCTTTTCTTAAAGAAACAGTACCTTCTGCCTTGCTGTCTTTAGTTTCTTTTATGCTTTGCTCGGCTCTTTCTTTTAAGATAAAGAACTTATACAAAAATACCGCAGCATCCTTAGGTGCTTTTATCACATGATAAAGGGCAATGCCGGTACGCTCAAACACTCCTTTAAGCTTGGATGCAAAAGAGCGGCGCGGCAATGCAGGAACTTCCTTTCCTGAGGCCTTGGCACGATAATGCTCGGCAAGATCGGGGAATCTTTCGACCAGATTCTCGGGAGCCTTCTGCTCCTCGCTTTTTAACTGGACTTTAGCGCGAACCGTAACGATAACGCCAGAAATAATCAAAAGTCCGCCCACAATCTGCGATAAGAAAATTTCTTCACCTAGGAACGTAACACCGATAACTGCTCCGGTTAACGGCACCAGATAAACAAAAACTCCGGCTTTGCTTGCTCCAACTTTTGTTACGGCAAAGTTCCAGGCAACAAAAGCAAACACGCCAGACGCTAAAAGCAAATATAAAAATCCGTATATCGCTTGAGCGTTTACCTGCCAAACTTCCAAGGTTCCGGTCGCAAAACCGATGATAAAGCATAAAAGTCCGCCGAAAAGCCCGTTCCATGCCGTAAGAGCAATTGCCGACAATCTGCTTTTTTGCGCCTTCCAGCCTAAAATCACATAACAGGACCAGGCAACTTCGCAGGCAACAATCAAAATATCACCGATGTTAAAGCGCAAATTTATAAGAACATCAAGTGAACCTTTTGTCACGATGCATAAAGCGCCGCAGCAGGAAACGAAAATACCTATCCACCCTCGCCGGCTTAACCTTTCACCTACGAATAAAAAAGCCAAAATAGTCGTGGCAGTAGGTCCGATGCTTTCAATTAACGCCGTATTGGTGGCAGTAGTATAGTGAAGACCGGTAAAGAGCAAACCGTTATGCACGGTAATGCCCATAAATCCCATAAAGACCAAAAATGGAATAAACTTTTTATCCGGACGAAAAGCTTTCTTTTGCCCGGTAATAAACAACCATGAAAATAAAATGCCGGCCATCAGAACAAATCTGAGCCCGGTAATAAAAAGCGGCGACATTGAGGTAGATAAAATCTTACCGCAGGCAGGAGTCGCACCCCAGACAAGACATACTGCAACTAAAGCAAGATAATATTTTGCCTGTGCCATATTTCACCTTCAAAAAATAAAACGCTAAGGTTTTTTGGAAAAATCTTTGTTTTCAGGCTTACCCAAAAGAGAATTATCCTCTTTTATTTCAGTAAATTCACCATCAATCACGTCCCCGTCATCTTTTTTTGATCCGGCTGTAAAATCGCCGTAAAAAGTAAAATTACTGAACACTTTGCTCTTTATAAAAAACTTATTGGCCAAAAATTGCTGTACGACAGGAATTAACAGCAGCAAACCGAGAAAATCCGACACAAACCCCGGAAAAATAAAAAGAACTCCGGCAAGCGGCAGCCAAATCAAAGAAGTACTTATATTAGGTTCATGATGCAAAGCATCCATCAGCATTTTTAAACGCACTCTAATTAAAAAGATGCCCAAAACCATCATGGTAAACATTAGTGAAACGGTCGTTATGGCACCTAAATATGACCCCACTTTAATCAGCACCAAAATCTCTATAACAAAAAGTGCGAGAATAAACAGAACGGCTTGTGGCATAATTACTCCTTAGTAAGCGATGCTAAATTATCACAAAGTTATTATTTAAAAATGTCATTACCGAAAATTATCTTTGCTTTGCTACATAGGCTGTGTTTTTTGGGCCTATTCTTATTTTCCGTCGCCTCTTTTGCAAAAGACGATCTTATCCCCGACAATCTTTTATCTGCATTAAATGAGGCAGGCTTCAGCACCCAACAAGAATCTCCGTTTAAAGTCTCGGAACATTTAAACGGCAACACTTTAAATCTTTCAATCATACTTGATGATAGCGCCTATATTTATAAAGACTCACTAAGCCTAAGCGTAACAAATGAAGGGGAAGCTTATTTTGCAAAAATTCCGCAAGCTGTAAAACATACGGATTTTCAAGGAGAGCATGAAGTATTTTTCAACCGAGCCGATCTTGAAGCCTTAATCGTCAAAAGTACTGAAGGCGCAACTTTATCCTTTTCCTTTCAAGGCTGTGACGGAGCAGGGATCTGTTATCCTCCGCAAACTATAACCGTCACCTTACCCAAAATAGATCCTGTTTTAGAAAATTCACCTGATGAATATGCAAGTGAAAAATCCCAAACTACTGAGGATAAATTAAGCCGCGCTTTAAGTTCAGATTTTATATTCGGCCTTCTATTGTGCTTTATCCTCGGTATCGGACTTGATCTTACACCCTGCGTCCTGCCGATGCTGCCGATTTTTTCTGCAATGATTGCAGGGCAAAGCACCAAGAAAAATCAAAAAAATATTGCTGCAAACTGCGCTTACCTTTCAGGGCTATGCCTTACTTACACTTTAGTCGGGCTGTTATTTTCATATGCAGGAGCTTCTTTACACGGGATTTTGCAAAGCCCTTACATGGCATACGCACTTGCGGCTTTTTTGTTTTTATGCGCCCTAGCCTGCGCCGGCTTTTTTACTTTAAGCATGCCGCAAAGCCTCAGTACCGGACTGCAAAATAAACTTGCCGCGCTTAATATGACAAGTACAATGTCGGCTTTTATTTTCGGACTGGTGTCAGCGCTTATAACGACTCCGTGTACCAGCGCCCCGCTTGCCGGAGCTTTGCTCTTTATCTTGAAAGAAGGAGATCTGTTAAAAGGAACGCTGGCCTTTTTCTGTATCGGGCTCGGCATGGGAGTGCCTTTATTTATCATTGGTGTTTTAGGCGGAAAATTTATCTTAAAAGCCCGCATTTTTTCTGCTCTTATCTATAAACTGATGGCTGTTCCGCTTATTCTGGCTGCTTTATATATCATTGACGGCTACTTAGGTCTTTACAAAAATTATCTTAAAACTGCAGTTTTCATTTTATTGTGCTGTTACTGTGCTTACGTTTTCTATAAAAATACCGCTTCTTTACTTCTTAAACGAATTGGAATTGCCCTATGCGCAGCCATAGCCGTTATGTGCCTGTCCTCAAGTTATAACTATGAAGACGGCACCGCCTTGCCTTTTACGGAAATAAAATCACTAAATGAATTGAATATAACTTCAAATAAAGCCTTACTTGTAGTCGGAGCTAAATGGTGTTCAAACTGCAGGCAGATGGAACAAGATATTTTCATAAGTGACGAGTTTAAAAAACTGACTTACAACATGCAGCTTTTCCACTTTGATATTACCGACAGCTCTTCTTTGCAAGTTCTGGAGTTTATGAAACACTTTTCAATAATCGGCGTACCCTACACCGCATTGCTTAATAAAAACGGGGAAATCATCGTCGATGCTGTAGGCTATCTTGATTTTGACGAATTTAAAAAGCGCTTTCTAAATTAATTTTCCGGAACAACTGACCTATTGTCCAATACGCTAAACAATAGGTCAGAAAAAGAATGGATTTAAAAACCGTTACTTCTTGTCGGCAGCTGTCTGTTCAGGCTGTTTGACTTCAACCAGCTCCACGTCAAAGACCAATACGGAGTTAGGTTTAATCACATCACCGGCTCCGGCTTCGCCGTATGCTAATTCAGCCGGAATATAGAACTCGTAATGAGCACCGGGCTTCATCAGCTGCAAACCTTCTACCCATCCGGGGATCATATTGGCAAGCGGAAATTCAACTGGCTCTTTCTGCTCGTCAAAAACTTTACCGTCAGTGGTAGTGCCTTTATACTTAACGGAAATGGTATCTCCTGACTTAGGAGCATCGCCCTTGCCTTCCGTGATGACTTTATACTGAAGTCCGCTTGCAGTAGTAACTACACCTTCTTTCTTAGCGTTTTCCGCCAGGAATTTCTTTCCTGCATCAAGATTTGCGGCAGCTTCTTTTTTCATTTTGTCTTCAAGAGCCGTCTGAACCTTTTTGTCAAGCTCGCGTAAAGTAGCTTCAATATCAGCACTTTCCAACGCGGTTTTGTCATTTAAAGAATCAATAAAGCCGGCAACGATATAGTCATTGTTAAGCTCACCGATAAGATCGGTCTGAGTTTTCTGCATCTGATGAATATAAGTGCCTAAAGATGCGCCGATGGAATAGGAAACCTTTTCCGTAAACGGGCTGTCTTTAGTAACTTTAACCTCATCGGCAGCCTGCACTGTGCCGACAGCGAATAAAGCCGCGGCAAGAATTGATGCGACGGCGGATTTTTTACCTACAGTAAACACTTTAATCTCCAATCTGAAAATGTTGATTAACTATAATCTTTTCTCAGTCTCTTACTCAAGATCAAAATTGATTTTTCTTGGCAAATGAAAAATTCAACCCAATTAAAAGTGCTCAAAGGGCTTGTTGGCTTTTACGTAAGGCTTGTTTTCAAAAAGTAAATTAAGAGTTTTATCCTCTGTAATTACGCCTATCGGTGTAATTTTCACCTGATGTCTAGCGGCAATTTTTTCAATAAGAGGAATATTTTTAGGACTTACTGTAAATAAAAGCTCATAGTCACAGCCGCCGAAAGCCGCCAATTCAGCCTTTTCAAGAGCACTTAAATCAACTTGATGAAACACCTCATCAAGAGGCAATTTATCTAAATTAAGCACGGCACCTACATTGCTTCTTTCAAGAATATGTCTTAAATCCCCTACCGTTCCGTCCGACACATCCAAAGCACAGCGACATACGCGGCGCAGTGCTCTGGCAAAAACCGTTCGTGACGGAATAAGCTGAGCTTTTTTATGTACGATGGAGAAAAGATCAGAAGCAAGATTAAGCTCATGATAGCCCGCCTTAACAAAAAGACCGCCCATGCCTAAATTGCCTGAGACATAAATAATGTCACCGGGCTTTGCCAAATCGCGTCGCATGGCACAGCCTTTTGCTACATATCCGTATGCACTTATGGTTATCGATAAAGGACCTTTTGAAGTATTACCGCCTATAAGCGCCATTTTCTCCTTGTCAGCCAAAGAAAAAAGTCCGCGAGCAAATTCACGTAAAAAATGCTCATCGGCATCAGGCAAAGTTAAAGATAAAGTAAAAAATGCCGGTCGCGCCCCCATTGAGGCCAGATCTGAGATATTTACCAAAAGAGACTTATAACCCAAATAAAAAGGATCCTCTCCTTTAAAAAAGTGGATCCCTTCATTTAGCGTATCGGTGGTAATCGCAAGTTCGCTGTTTTTGTCAGGAGCCAATAAAGCGCAGTCATCACCTATGCCTAAAGTGATGCCGCGACCTTTATCATGACCTGAAAAAAATTCTTTTATAAGTGCAAACTCACCTAACACTTCAGTCTTTTATCGCTCTTACGACTTTATCCAAAACACCGTTGACGAATTTATGGCTATCCTGCTCGGCAAATTCTTTTGCCAGCATAATAGACTCATTAATCACGACGCGAAAAGGTATTTCCTGACGATACAACAATTCAAACGTACCAAGACGCAAAATTGCTTTATCTACCTGATCAAGATCTTTAAGCGGTCTCGACAAAAACGGCTCATAGACTTCATCGATGTGATCAACATTCGCAACCACACCGGAAATCAAATCATGCATATAATCAAGATCGGCTCCTTGAATCGGCTGATCTTCCAAAAACTGCCTTTCAATTTCGCCGGCACCTTGTCCCGTCATCTGCCACTGATAAATAGCCTGCATGGCAAAGTGACGAGCCTTATGACGCATTGCGGGGCTTACTGCACCTTCTGTAGAATCCATTCTTTCTCCTGAGGCTTTAAATTAAATAGCTTTCAACACATTAGCCATTTCCAAAGCGGAAGCAGCGGCCTCGGAGCCCTTATTGCCCGCTTTAGAACCGGCGCGCTGAACTGCTTGTTCAATTGACTCGGTAGTCAAAACACCGTTTGCAATCGGGGTAGCATATTTTAAAGTAACCTGAGTAATGCCTTTGGCGCACTCATTGGCTACAACTTCAAAATGATAGGTAGAACCGCGGATAACACAGCCTAAAGCAATTAAAGCGTCATATTTGTTAGAAGCGGCGAGTTTTTCCAAAACTACCGGAATTTCAATTGCACCGGGAACTCTCACCAAGGTTATATTTTCCTCGGGAACTTCGCCTTCTCTTTTTAAAGTATCGATGGCGCCTTCGACCAAACGCTCGCAAATAAAGCTGTTAAAGCGTGAAACGACGATTGCGAACTTTCCGTCGCGGCAAGGCTTGTTGCCCTCTATAACCTTAATTGACATAAAACCTCCGAAAATGAAAATTCGTTTTCTTAATTATCAAATAAAACCGTTTTGCATTAAAGTCTCAAATGACAAAGCCGAACTTTTTTCTTCTGCATTGCCTTGAGCTTTTTGTCCTAAAATAAGCCGTTCAAGGTAGCGGGCCAGTACATCCACTTCAAGATTAACTTTGCTTCCCGACTTCCAATTCTCAAAAGCCAAAACCGTCTGAGAATGCGGAATTAAAGTCAGACGGAAGCTGTCATCAGTTACTGAATTTACGGTAAGGGAAGCTCCGTCAACGGCAATTGATCCCTTAAGAGCGATATAGCGCGACAACTCAGGCGGATTTTTCACCCAAATATTAACCGCCTCTCCAAGCGGAGTAATATCTTTTATTTCACCGATTCCGTCAACATGGCCCTGCACGATATGTCCGCCAAGATGGGTAGCAGGAGTACACGGCAATTCAAGATTCAAGCGCTGCCCCTGCTTATAAAATTTAAAACAGGTCATCGCGACCGTTTCAGCCGACACGTCGGCAGTAAAAAAATCATCACCTATTGTCGTTGCGGTAAGGCAAACGCCGTTTGAAGCAACGGAATCTCCTATTTTTACTCTGTCTTTGGCCTTAAAAGAAGCTGGCGTCATAACTTTAACGAAAGCGCCGTTTCCGCGTTTTTCAATTAAGGCAAGAGTTCCTACCGCTTCAATAATTCCTGTGTACATAAAAGCATTGTCCTATGCTAATAAAGCTCGGACAAAGAAGTCCGTTCCGCATTTTTTAAGAGTCTTAATTTTATATGGTTTAAGGTAATCAAGCGAGCTTACTTCATCACATGCAAATGCGCTTTTTGCATTAGCTCCTAAAATTTTAGGCGCAACAAACACGGCAAGTTCATCAGCAAGATTTTCTTTTAAAAATGCGGCAACCAACGTGGGACCTGCCTCTACTAAAACCTTGCGACATTGTCTTTTAGACAGCTCGGATAAAACAGCACTTAAACAAATACGTCCGGAAGCTTCGCAGGGAGCATAAAAAATTTCAACATGCTCATTAAGTTTTTCAGCTTCCATCTTGTGATTTAATGACGGACGCACAAGCAATATTTTACCCTGAGAAAACATTGCAAAATTATCATGATTAATGCGCAAATGCGAATCAAGCACTACTCTTAAAGGCTGCTTGTCTCTATTTATATCGTATTTTGCAAATACCTTTTCAGGAAGTTCGTCATAACGGACATTTAACATCGGATTATCCGCAAGCACCGTTCCTGCTCCGGTAATTATCGCATCGGATTCCGCACGCATTTTTTGTACGGCCTTACGCGACTTATCCGAAGTGATCCACTTACTGCGACCGTCTGACAAAGCTATCTTGCCGTCAAGCGACATGCCTATCTTAACGGTAATGTAAGGGATATTTTTAACTATAGATTTAAAGAAAGCGCGATTTAACTTTAAAGCTTTGTTCTCATATAAGCCGACATCCACTTCAATACCGGCATCTTTTAAAATTTTAACGCCGCGGCCAGCTACCTGAGGATTGGGATCACCGCAAGCAATTACCACGCGCTTAACGCCTGCTTTAACCAAAGCCTTAGCACAAGGAGGAGTTCTGCCGTAATGAGAACACGGCTCTAAGGTAACATAGCAAGTAGCACCGGCAACGGAAGCTCCGGCGCTGCGCATTGCCATGATTTCGGCATGCGGTTCACCTGCTTTATGATGATACCCCTCACCTATGATCATGCCGTTGCGCACGATTACACATCCGACAGCAGGGTTCGGGGAAGTAGTAAACTTGCCGCGAGCGGCAAGTTTTAAGGCTCTTTTCATAAAGAGCCTGTCATTTTCACTAAAGACCTTCAAGCCTTTTAGTCCTTATATACCGGGAACTTGGCGCACAATGCCTTAACTTTCTCACGGCATGCGGCAATAACATTCTCGTCTTTGTAATTATCAAGGACGTCGCAAATGATATTGGCAAGCTCACGAACCTCAGCTTCCTTAAAGCCGCGGCGAGTGCAGGCCGGGGTGCCCAAACGCAAGCCGGAAGTGATAAAAGGAGATCTCGGATCGTTAGGAACGCTGTTCTTATTAACAGTAATATTAGCCTGTCCTAAAGCGGCTTCGGCATCTTTACCGGTCATTTCCATACCGATAAAGTCCATAAGGAACAAGTGATTATGAGTACCGCCTGAAACTACTTTATACCCGCGTTTCATAACTTCTTCGCACATAGCCTTGGCATTTGCTACGACCTGCTTTTGATACTCGACGTACCAAGGTTCCATTGCTTCTTTAAAGACGATGGCTTTAGCAGCAATTACGTGCATTAAAGGACCGCCCTGGGAACCCGGGAAAATAGCGGAATTTAGCTTCTTATAAATGGTCTCATCGTGGCAGTTTGACAAAATAAAGCCGGAACGCGGACCGCCTAATGATTTATGAGTGGTTGAAGTTACGACATGAGCGTAATCAATCGGGCTCGGATATACGCCTGCTGCTACCAAACCGGCGACGTGAGCCATGTCAACCATGAGATAAGCACCGACTTCATCAGCAATTTCACGCATCTTCTTCCAATCAACAATGCCTGAATAGGCAGAGAAGCCTGCGACTATTACCTTAGGCTTGCACTCAAGAGCTTTTGCTCTGATGTCTTCATAATCAAGCTCGCCTGCGGCATTAACGCCGTACTGAACGGCATGATACATTTTGCCTGAAAAGCTGACTGCTGCGCCGTGGGTCAAGTGACCGCCACAAGCTAAAGATAATCCTAAAATGGTATCGCCCGGATTGCATAAAGCCATATAAGCTGCGGCATTAGCCTGAGAACCTGCGTGCGGCTGAACGTTTGCATATTCGCATTTAAACAATTTGCAGGCGCGATCAATAGCCAGCTGTTCAACCTTATCAACATATTCGCAACCGCCGTAATAACGCTTATGCGGATAACCTTCAGCATACTTATTGGTAAGCTGAGAACCTTGAGCTTCCATTACACAGCGGCTGGCATAATTTTCAGAAGCGATAAGTTCGATATGATCTTCCTGACGCTGATTTTCATCTGCAATGGCTTGCCACAACTCAGGATCATAAGCGGCGATTGATTTTGCTTTATTCATAATGGACGATTACCTTTATAAACAAGAGGACTAAGCGGTATCGCTTAAAAAAGACGCGGCTATTTTAACATTTTTAAAATCCTCTTTGGGGAAAAATAGAGACGGATCACTCTTTTTAGGCAATAGGACACTACCTCTTGCGGTTATCACATCCTAAAAGGTAAGACTGATACTTTTCTTTTTTACGACAGTTCTCAAAAAATTACAAAAAACGGGATCAATCTATTCTCCAAAACTCAATTTTTTTTCATTTTTTCAAAAAAAACACTTAAAAAAGTTCTAAAATCTCAAAAAATTGTTAAAATCTGTTTAAATTGGTTGTCGGAGTTTTAATTTGTCTAAGCCTTTTATTTTAGTGGTAAACGGCCCCAATCTTAACCTTTTGGGTACCCGCGAGCCACAGGTTTACGGACACGAGACTTTATCAGATCTCAATGCCCGTCTTGATGAAGTCGCTACAGAACTCAACGTCAGCATTGAGCACTTTCAGTCAAACCATGAAGGTGCCATCGTCGATAAAATTCAAAGCGTAATGGGTAAAGCATCCTGCATTTTAATTAATGCCGGGGCATATACTCACACAAGTGTAGCAATTCGTGATGCTCTCTTAGGCACGGCCATTCCTTTTTTTGAAATTCATATATCGAACGTTCACGCCCGTGAAGAATTCAGACATCACTCCTATTTAAGCGATAAAGCCGTCGGGGTTATTGTCGGTTTCGGTCTTGACGGATACGAGTTTGCTCTAAGAAAAGCGGCCCGGCTCGTCAATAAATAAGAATTTTTTTATCGTTGCTAAGGCAACACTGTAATTTAGGTAATAGCACATGCAAATTGATATTCACAAAATAGCTAAGCTCATTGACCTCGTTTCAAATTCTGACATTGCAGAAATTAATTTAAAGCAAGGAGATGAAGAACTTAGTATTTCTCGTCAGTCTGCCACCGTTGTTCAGGCTCCGGTACAAACCGTTGTAGCAGCTCCTGCTCCCGTCGCAGCCGCCGTTGCCGCTCCTGCTCCAGCAGCAGCCCCCGCAGCAGAAAGTGCTCCTGCAGCACCTGCCCCCGCAGCTTCAGGAAACAACGTAATGCGCTCTCCGATGGTCGGAACTTTCTACCGCTCAGCAAGCCCGAATGCCGCTCCTTTCGTTGAAGAAGGACAAACCGTCAAGGAAGGCGACACTTTGTGCATTATCGAAGCCATGAAGATGATGAACCAGATTCAAGCCGACAGATCAGGCACTATCAAGAAGATTTTGGTTGAAAACGGCGCTACCGTTGAATTTGATCAAGCTATCTTTGAGTTTGAATAAATATTATAAAAACCTCCGATAATTTATCGGAGGTCTTTTCTTCAAGGTATTTATATATGCAACTTGAAAAGGTTTTAATTGCAAATCGCGGCGAAATCGCCTTACGTATTTTGCGTGCCTGCCGTCAGCTGGGGCTTAAAACCGTAGCAGTGCACTCAACCGCCGATCGCGATTTAATGCACGTAAAGCTTGCCGATGAAACTATCTGCATCGGACCTGCTACCGCAAAAGACTCTTATCTTAATATTCCTACTATTATTGCTGCAGCCGAAGCAACCGGTGCAAGCGCAATCCATCCCGGTTACGGTTTCCTGTCCGAAAATGCCGATTTTGCCGAAATGGTGGAAAAATCAGGATTTATCTTCATCGGACCGACTGCCGATACCATCCGCCTTATGGGTGATAAGGTATCTGCCAAAAAAGCCATGCAGCGTGCCGGAGTTCCCTGCGTTCCCGGTTCAGAAGGCGCTTTAGGTGATGATTCCAAGGAAAACCATCGTCTTGCCAATGAAATCGGCTACCCTATCATTATTAAA
>NZ_CAJKVK010000052.1 GCF_905203285.1 uncultured Succinatimonas sp. | reverse complement strand
TTTCTCTTTTATTTTTATCTAGAACAGCAGAGTTTGGGTTAAAATAAAGGCTCCGCAAGGAGCCTTTAATCTATAAAGAAATCTTTTATTACTATGACAAAGCAACATCAAGACAAACTAAAGCAAACTTTTCGACAAATGGATAAGGAAGCTTTTAGTACTTTTATAACAGCAGTGATCATCACTGTATATTTCTGGCTTACGGTATTCATTTTTAAAGATGATATTTCCCTAACTTTATTCTCGATGCCGATATGGTTTGTTCTTTCATGCATCGGAGGCTATATTCTTTCAGTCATAGCCGTAATCGTTTTAGTGCGCAAATTTATGAAAAACTTTTCTTTAGCCGATTTTGATGATGAACATGAACACCATTAATCTGCAGACTTTTATTCCGGTTCTGTTATTTTTATTTGTTTTACTGTGCATCGGCTTTTATGCCGCACAATCAGTTAAAAATAAAGGCGATTTCCAAAAGGAATATTTTTTAGGCAGCCGTAATCTTGGCGGTGTCGTACTTGCCATGACTTTAATCGCCACTTACGGATCCGTCAGTTCTTTCGTGTCGGGTCCGGGTATTGCATGGGATCTTGGACTTGGCTGGGTTGTTTTTGCCGCACCGCAAATTATTACCGGATTTTTAATTTTAGGCGTTGTAGGTAAAAAAATGGCAGTGCTCTCCCGCATTACCGGCTCACTTACCGTAATTGACATTATTCATAAACGCTTTGACAGCAAAACCCTATCTTTGCTGCTTGCTTTAGTATTACTTATTTTCTTTACAGCAATGACCGTCGGACAATTTATCGGCGGAGCCCAGATCTTTGCTGCAATAACAGGTCTTGATTACAAAGCAGGATTAATATTATTTGCTGCAGTAACCGTGATTTATACATCTGGCGGCTTTAAGGCCGTAGCTTTAACCGATGCAGCCTGCGCCATTTTAATGCTGACGGGCATGTTTTTACTTGGCGGTATAATTTTTGATGAAGCAGGCGGTCTTGACTCAATTATGGGTAAGATCTCATCAGTTAACCTAAATACCTCAGGAGTAAGCCGAAACCTTCTGCCAAATGCTGACGGCGCTCTTCCCTATACCCTTCTTTTTTCCGCTTGGATCTTGGTTGGCTTCGGAACTATCGGCTTGCCGCAATCCCTGGTCCGCTGCATGAGCTATAAGCAAACGTCAGATCTGCACAGAGCAATGATTATAGGAACAATCATCTGCGGAGCTTTAATGATCGGCATGACGCTTCTTGGTGTGTTTGCCCGCGCCGTTATTGAAGAATTACCGCCAAACGGTACGGATAGCGTAATTCTTACTCTTATCGTTACTAAAATGGATCCGATCCTTGCAGGCATTACTTTAATCGGACCTCTTGCCGCAACCATGAGTACCGTAAGCTCTTTATTAATAGCTGCAAGCTCCGCTGTAATTAAAGATATTTACGGAACATATTTTGGTAAAAATACCGCTGATCATTCAGGTAAAATCCGTCCCTTATCCATCATTACCACTTATACGGTAGGACTTATTGCCCTTTTATTGGCGTTATTTCCGATGGATATTGTCGCTTGGGTGAATATGTTCGCTTTCGGCGGATTGGAAACGGCATTTTTAATGATCATACTGCTGGGACTTTTTTGGCAAAGAATGAATACATTAGGCGCGTTTCTAAGTCTTGGTGCAGGATCGATTTCCTATATAATCGCAATGTCTTTACACCTTAATTTCTTTGGTTTTCATAACATTGTAGTCGGTCTGTTCTTTGCTACCATTTTTGCAATAATCGGCAGTTATATCGGTAAAAGCAATGATGAAAAGATTCTAAAAACTTTCTTTCCTCATAAATACTGATCTGCAAAATAACGTTCATATCAAAAATATAATTAAATTGACAAAATTTCTCGATATGAACGTTTTAATCCTAAGATTTTTTTATTAAATTATTTTGCTTGAAAACTCTTTCTATATTCTTAATCTCAGCCCTTTTACTATCAAGCAAATAGAATGGATAGAACAACAAGATACAAAATCAGAAATAATTTAAATTATATCCTGCAGCATGATGCAACAGGCGGCATCATTATGATTGTTCTTACAATCATAGCTTTAGTGTATCAAAATTCACCTTACGCCTTTAATTACCGCAAAATCCTTGAAATCAAAGCCGGTTTCGTTTTTGGCGATTATTCATTAATAAAACCGATCCTGTTATGGATCAATGACGGCTTAATCTCTTTATTTTTCTTTAGTATCGGTCTTGAACTAAAACACGAGTTCATTGAAGGCCATCTATCGAAACCTAAAAATATTGCCTTACCTGCAATGGCGGCATTAGGCGGTATTCTTATGCCTTCATTAATATTCTTCTTATGTAATATCGGAGATGATTTTGCGCTAAAAGGCTGGGCAATCCCTACGGCTACCGATACAGCCTTTTCCTTGGCAATATTACTGTTTTTAGGCAACAAAGTTCCTTCGTCTCTTAAGATCTTTTTACTGTCGCTTGCGATTTTTGATGATATCGGAGCCATTGTTATCATAGCTATTTTCTATACGGCAAAATTATCAGTTATAGCTTTATGTTTTGCAGTTTTATCCATAATTGGTCTGTTATGTCTAAATCTTTTCGGAGTTAACCGTAAATCGCTGTACTTTATTTTCGGCACTTTTTTGTGGCTGTCGATTTTAAAAAGCGGTGTACATGCAACATTAGCCGGAATTATCACCGCTTTCTTTATTCCGTTAAAAAAACATGACGGTTCACCGCTTGTGATGGAAATTTATGACAGCTGTAAAGTATGGATAGCCATTATCATCCTTCCTTTATTTGCTTTTGCCAACGCCGGTATCGATTTATCCGGAATTACTGTAGACAAACTTTTTTCGGGAGTTCCGGTAGGAATTTTTCTCGGACTCTTTTTAGGAAAGCAAATCGGCGTATTTTTGATGTCGTATCTCTGCGTTAAGGCAGGTCTTTCACAAATACCTGAACAAGCAACGTGGAAGCATATCTATGGAGTATGCATACTAACCGGTGTCGGTTTTACCATGTCTATGTTCGTTGACGGTCTTGCTTATTGGGGAAGCTCGATTTTTGCTTACGCTGATTCTTTTGCAATTATCTTGGCATCCGTCTTCTCGGGAATTACCGGATATATATACTTACGATATTTTGCGGATAAACAAAGTTATATTTTGCAAAAAGTCATTATCCCTAAAATAATGACGTTAAAAGAGACAGGGAAAAAATTAAGAAAATAGAGCTCAAGATATGTCCATTAAGAGAAAACCGGAATAATCCGGTTTTCTCTATGATTAACTGCGATGCTTTTTAGGATGCTGCCAATTCAATGAGTTTTAACGTCATTCTGCAGGACTTCTCCAAAGCATCTATCGGCAAGAACTCTGCATAAGAGTGGAAATTATGGCCTCCGGTAAAATAATTCGGAGTTACCAATCCTTTTGCCGACAATGCAGAACCGTCAGTACCGCCGCGCATCGCGATGGTATTAGGAGTAATTCCCAATTCATCACAAGCCTTATACAGCATAGCGATAGGCTTATCGCTCGGCGTTACATTGTTGCTGATATTCTCATAGACATCTTCAATCTTGATGTCGATTTTTGCTCTTGGATACATTTCCTTAAGCTTATCGACACAAGCTAGAATGTATTCTTTTCTCTTCTGATAATTTGCCTTATCAAAATCACGAATATGAATATCTAAAGTGCAGAACAGCGGATCGGACTTGATTCCGACAAACCACCAATAACCGTCTTTCTTATCAGTACACTCCGGTGTTTGATTTCTATCAAACATTGAAACGAAATCATGAGCTACCAAAAGCGGATTTACCAATACGCCTTTTGCAGACATCGGGTGTGCGCTTACGCCTTCAATCTTTAACTGAGCGGCGCCTGCGTTGAAAGTTTCATAAACGATTTCACCTACTGCGCAGCAATCGATGGTATAGGCATAGTCAGGATTAAAATCTTTTAAATCCAAAAGTTTTGAACCGCGTAAACCTATCTCCTCATCAGGAACAAACGCTACAAAAATATCACCGTGCTTAACTTCATGATGCTCTTTTAAATAAGCAAACGCTGACATGATATTTGCGCCTGCAGCTTTATTATCTGCGCCCAAAACCGAAGTACCGTCAGAGAAAATAATCTTCTGTCCAACGTAAGCATTAAGCTCGGGATGTTCACTTAACTTAATGGAAATTCCTTCCTTTTCATTAAGAACAACATCACCGCCCTTATACTCAATAATCTGCGGTTTTACGACCGGGCTTAAAGCAACATCTACGGTATCAAGATGAGAAACAAATCCGATAGCATCGGCTTTGCAGTTGCCTTTTAAACGAGCGGTTAAAATGCAATGCTCATTTAATTTAATATCTTCAAAACCGAGATCCGCAAGCTCGCCTTGCAAAAGGCGAGCATATTCCCATTGCCCTTCGGAAGTCGGAACCTTAGTACCTGCTGCGTTTGATTGACTTGAAATCTTTACGTAGCGGATAAAGCGTTCCACTAAATCATTTTTTAATTCCATAAATAATCCTTTTCCTTAAACTTTAGGCGGATAGTCAAAACCGCTGTTAAAGCCGATAGGAATACCGAGAATCCAGTATGCATACAATACTACGGTTAATACAATTAACAACGCAATGGTATACGGGATCATCATAGAGCACAAAGTACCTACGCCGGTGGCCTTAGCGTATCTCTGGCAATACATAATAAGCAAAGGATAGAACGGGAACAGCGGGGTAGCAACGTTTACGGCACTGTCACTGACACGGAATGCAGCCTGAGTAAGCTCAGGAGAAATTCCGAGCATCATCAGCATCGGAACGAAAATGGTGGATAAAATCGCCCATTTTGAAGTTGCTGAGGTAATAAGAATATTAAGCATGCCGGTAAGGAAAATAATACCGAACAAGGTGATTCCTGAAGGCATACCCAAATCTCTTAAGAACTCGGCACCGGAAATTGCCAGCAATGCGCCGATGTTTGACTTGCCGAAAACATACAGGAACTGAGCGGCAAAGAAGCAGAACACCATGAATGACAAGAGCATATGCATGATGTTTTCCATTGCTTTAATTACATCGGTAGATGATTTAAAGGAGCCAGAACAGATACCGTAAACCACGCCTGGAATAGAGAAAAACAGGAACAGGAACGGAACCAAGCCTTTCATGACCGCTGACTGAGGAGAAGTTAAACTTCCGTCAGGAGCACGAAGCAAAGAATCCTCGGGGATGCACAATAAAACATAGATTCCGAAAAAGACCAAAGCGGCAATGGTAGCCTTTATAAAAGCCTTGTTTTCTTCAGGAGTAATAGGTTTTAAAGTTAACTCAGGATCGTCTTTTAATTCAGGATCAAGCGGCATGGTGAGCTTCAAGCGCGGCTCAACTATCTTATCGGTTACATACCAGCAGGCTGCGATAACAAAGATAGTTCCGCCTAAAGCATAAAAATAGTTGCAAAGTACATTTACCTGATAATCAGGATCGATGGTATGAGCTGCGGCCTGAGTAAATCCCTGCATTACAGGATCGATGATTGACGGAGTAAAGCTTGCAGTAAATCCGCCAGCCAATCCGGCAAAGGAGCAAGCAATACCTGCCAAAGGATGTCTGCCGCAGGCGTAGAACATCAAAGCAGATACCGGCATTAACACCACGTAAGCTGAGTCGGATGCGATATGGCACAAAATTGAAACTACGATAACAGCCGGGGTAAGAATTTTTTTAGGGGTAATACCGAGCAGCTTCTTGAGCAAAACACCGATATATCCGCTTCCTTCTGCAATACCTATACCTAAAGTAGCAACAATAGTGATGCCCAAAGGAGGGAATGCCATGAAATTACCGACTGAAGAAACAAAAAGATCAAGCAGGTTGACAGGAGCCAACATGTTCAAAATTTCAATCTTCTTACCGGTATTAGGATGAATATAATCAAAATCAACAAAGGAGAGAGCGAAGGAAACCAAACAAGCAATGATAAATGCGTAAATAAAGAGCATGGTAATGTGAGGTAACTTATTACCGAGTCTCTCAACAGCATTTAAAAAGCGGTTCAATCTACTAAGCTGCGGTGCGGATGTATCTGTCATAAAAACCTCGTAAAGATTTTACGCATAACGCATCAAGTCATGTCATTGAAAAAACATTCTGCAAAAACAGAAATCTGAAAAAACAGAAAACATTTAGCAAAAAGTTTTTTCAATCAAGCAGGATCGTTTTACAAAAATATCGATATATTTCAAGATGTTAGCAAACAAACACTCGAAATAATTGTATAATTATACATTTAAAGAACTTCTAAATGATCAAAAAAGCTCCATATTCATGCATTACAGCGTTTTGCCGCACAATTTAAAAGCTTAAAGCACTATTTTTGTGCAGTTAAAATCTGGCAGAGATTTTAGTATTGCAAATATGTGAATCCTTTCAGGGCAATTACGTAAACGTTTCTGTATACTTACCTGACTTAAGCTAAACTTTTTTAAAATACAAAAGTGATTTTTGATATGAGTGAAAATAACTTAAAAACCCCTGAAGAATTAAAAGCAGAAAAAGATGAAAAAATCCGTAAAAATTTAAGGCTAATCGCCATCTTCGTAGCTTTATGGTATTTCATCTCCGCAGGCTGGGGCTGGTATGAAGAAAAGCAAAAAGAAGAAGCTCAGCAAGAAGTCGCAGCTCTTTTGCAGTCTGAAAATACCATATATAACGCAGTAAAAGAAAATTTATCCCATGTCTCGTCCTTTAACGCAGATTCGGTTCTTTTCCTTTCAGACGGTATCACGCTTAAAACCGTTCTTGATGATGAACAAAAAATAAACGGTATCACTGTAAGCTTTCCTTGTGCCGACAATTTTGATGATAAAACATACGATACGGTGTTTTCTTTAATCAAGACTTTAGAGCGCGGCGAACAAAAAAGCGATCCTGCTGAAATCATGGAACATTTAGAGTTAAAGAAAGGAAATAACCTTAATCTTATTAAAGAAACTGTTATACAAAGTCCAATCCTTTCTTATGATTTAAAGAAAAGCTCTTTAAATGATCTAAGCTTAAGCATCACCTTGCGTTAAAAATAAGGAGCAAAAATGAAAGTCGGAATAATGGGAGCAGGAAAAATTGCCGCGACCATGGCCCAAACCATAAACGGCATGCAGCATCCTGAAGTTGAACTTTATGCCATAGCCTCGCGTACGCTTGAAAAAGCCCGTGATTTTGCCCAACAGCACAATGCTGCAAAAGCTTTTGGCTCCTATGAAGAGATGCTAAAAGATCCTGAGGTTGACCTCATCTATATTGCAACTCCCCACTCCGAGCACTACTCCAATATTAAATTATGCATTAAATATAAAAAGGCCATGCTCGTTGAGAAGGCTTTTACCGCAAACGCAGCTCAGGCTGAAGAAGTATTGGAACTTGCCAAAGCCAATCATGTTTTTATTACTGAAGCGATTTGGACAAGATATATGCCGTCAAGAAGCATTATCGATAAATTGATTGAAATCGGTACTATCGGTAAAGTGCATTCAATTCAGGCAAACTTGGGCTATCACATTTTCCAGAAGGATCGGATTTTCAAACCGGAGCTGGCCGGCGGTGCTCTTCTTGATATCGGAGTTTATCCGCTTAATTTTGCGTTAATGGCTTTTGGTCATGACGTGGCAAAAATTGAAGGCAGCTGTGTAAAATCCGATACCGGCGTTGACTTTATGGATAATATCGCAGTCACCTTTAAAGACGGAAAATTTGCTTCTTTGCACGCAACCTGCATGGGCCCTACCGACCGTATCGGCTTTATATACGGTGAAAAAGGCTATATTGCCGTAACTAATATAAACAATCCCGAAAAAATTGAAGTTTTTGACACCGATCATAAGCTTGTTCGCGTCGTGCCGATTCCTCAGCAGGTAACCGGTTACGAATACGAGGTATTGTCCTGTCTTGAAGCATTAAAAACAGTAGCCCCTGAATGCAAAGAAATGCCTCATCAAAAGACTATTGAAGTTTTAAAACTTACGGACACTTTAAGACGGCTTTGGGGTATTCATTATCCGTTTGAGTGTTCACCTTAAAGAAGGTGAAGCTTCTCACGCTCAAGACTCCTATTGGTGGAGATAGTGGCGCAGAGCAGTCCACCTGACTTTGGTGTACAATAAAATAGGCTTATTGTACAGACTGAACCGCAGGACTTGCGGGGATAGCTCGTTGATACAGGTGCCGACAGGCGTCTTGAGCGAGAAGAAGCCCCGCCTTCTTGAAGTCGGGGAGTAAGTCACTGTATAATTCACGCTGTTTTTGGTGCCCACTGGGCGTTTTATTAACATTTTTTGATTTTTTTATGGCAAAAGAAGAAAGCATTGAAATGCAGGGTACCGTTCTTGAAACCCTGCCGAACACCACTTTTCGCGTACAGCTTGAAAACGGACATATCGTAATGGCCCACATCTCCGGCAAAATGCGTAAAAACTACATCCGCATTTTAACCGGCGACAAAGTTACCGTTCAGATCACCCCGTACGATTTGACCAAAGGCCGCATTACTTTCCGCGCCCGCTAATTTTCTAAAACATTGTTTAATCCTGACTATACTTTTCATAGTCGGGATAGTTTTTTATTGCCTTTTTAACCAAATTATTTGATCTATTAGGCAAAAATCGAAAATATTATCTCCCTTTTGATTAAGATCAATCCACTTTTTAAAGCTTTGTCTTATGCTGTAAGAAGACTTTGGGGGATTTTCTTATGTCTATCAAAAAAGCCTTTCGAATTAAAAGTGAAATCATAAATTTTGATGATGTAACTTCCTTGCTTACTTATCTTGATCTTAATAAAAACGATCTTCTTCTTACTGAAAGCCGTATTTTTGATAAATATCTTGAAAATAAAGTCAAAGATGCCCGCGTCATAATTCGCGACGACTACATATCACACGGACCAAATTCAGAAGAGCTCATTGAAAAGGTTGCAGCAGAATCGGGAGCTCAATGTTCAAGAGTAATCGGCATCGGCGGCGGAGCCGTGTTAGATCTGGCAAAACTCTTGGCTCTTGAAACTGCAGTTCCCGTTAAAAATCTGTTCGCACAAAATATTCAGCTCCATAAAGCCCGTGAATTGATTTTAATTCCGACGACGCCCGGAACAGGATCTGAAGTAACGCAGTTTTGCGCTGTATATGTTCCGGATTTAGGTGCTCAGTTTATTTTAGATGATGAACTTTTGTGCGCTGACAAAGCGATACTCTGCCCTGAGTTTTTATCCGGTATCCCGCTTAAAGTCTTAGCCGCAAGTTCTTTTGATGCCTTCGTACACGCTTTTGAATCATATCTATCACCACTTGCCACTCCTTTTTCTCAAGCTTTGGCAAAAGATGCCATGCAGAAAATTCTTGAAGTGTGGAAGGACGTAACGAGTCTTGGTGCTTCAGATCTTGAAAAAAGCTATAAGCAATTGCAAACTGCCGGCACTCTTTCCGGTTTATCTTATGCAAACGCCGGCTGTGCCGCTGTTCATGCCCTATCTTATCCTTTGTCGATAAGATTGAAGATCCCTCACGGTGAAGCCAATTATCTCGTTTTTAACGAAGTACTTAAAATTTATGCGGCTAAAAACCCTACCGGCGCACTTGGCGATATTGAGGAAATAATTGCGGCAACTCTCAATTGCACTAAAGAAAACGCTTTAATTAAAAGCGATAATCTGTGCGGAACGCTGATGCAGCGAAAACCGCTTTCAAGTTACGGCATGAAAGAAAATCAAATCCTTGAATTTACCGACATGGTTTTAACCCGTCAGCATATGCTGATTGCCAACGGTTATGTTCAGCTTACCGTTGGAGAAATAGCTAAAATTTACAAGGATTTACTGTAAAGTAAGACTCCCGCCTTTAACGAAAAAGGCGGGATATTATTAACCTAAAAGCAATGTAGTAAGAGCCAGGATAACAAATAAAAGTGCCGACAATCTGTTTAAATAAAAACGGACAGTCGGACTTTTTACTTTAGCGGCAAGAGCTCCCGCGCAAAAGGCTACGGCGGAAAAAACCAATAATGTTGCGGCAATAAATGTGATGCCCTGAATTACCATCTGCAACACCAAATCCATGCCCTGAGTACCTTTTGCGACAAATTGCGGGAAAAAGGCTAAAAAGAAAATCTGAACTTTAGGATTGGTAATATTCATAATAAGACCGCGGCGCCACAACATCAGTCCGGTCTTTTTCGTTCCGCTGCCTGACGTTATTTCATCTTTAGCATGAACCCAGGCTTTATAGGCTAAATAAAAAAGATACAAAGCACCTGCAAGCTTAATGGCAAAAAACAAAGCGGGAATTGCCGCTACCACAGCCGCAATACCGCATGCCGCGCACAGCGTCTGAATGACAAGTCCTGAGCATAAACCTAGTACTACGATAATTCCGGAGCGCGGACCGTATATGGCGCTTTGAGATAAAACAAACAAATTATCAGGACCCGGTGCCATTGCTAAAACGATGGAAGCGGCACAAAAGGCGGTCCAGACCGAAAAATCCATTTTTTGTCCTTATATAAAAACCTTAACGATTTTTCTGCCAAAAGCGCGTCATGCCTCGCTCTAGTATCCAGTCTCGGCCTTCTTTTTGCATGCTGCGCCGCATTTTAAAAAAGCTTTTTAAAAGTTCCGAGCATGCATCTTCAAGCACCCCGCCTTCAACAGCAATTTTATGATTATGTCTTGAATCGATAAGAACGTCAAAAACAGATCCGCAAGCGCCCGTTTTCGGATCTTTTGCACCATAAACAAGCCGTTTTAACCTGGCATGAATCAATGCACCAGAGCACATACAGCACGGTTCTAAGGTTACATACATAGTAAGATCGGTAAGACGGTAAGTATCAAGCACTTTACCGGCATCGCGCAGTGCAACGATTTCAGCGTGAGCGCAAGGATCGTTATCGATAATTGTTCGATTGCAGCCTACAGATACTATTTCATTTGCCGCATTGACAATGACGGCGCCTACCGGGATTTCGCCTAAATCCCAAGCATGACGTGCCTGACTTAAAGCAAGCGACATAAAGTATTCGTCATTAAGCTCTGCCACTAAAAACTCCAAAGCGCAAATTTATACATAAATGCAGCAAAATAGGCAAACAAAGTTAAGATTAAAAGCACGAACACACATGCAGATCCCAAATCCTTTGCTCTACCCGAGAGTTCATGATATTCATTGCCGATGCGGTCAACCACGGCTTCAATTGCCGAGTTAACCAGTTCAAAAGCAAGAGTAAGCCACGGAAGAATAATTAAAAGCAAAAGAACAGCCAAATCGTCAGCAAGATAAAAAGACAAAAGTGTAAGAGGAATCGCTAAAAACAGTTCCTGACGCACCGCGGCTTCATGCTTAAATCCTGCTTTAAATCCTTTAAAACTATAATAACCTGCATTTAAGATCCTTCTTAAACCGGTAGCACCGGGCTTTGCCATTAAAGTAACCTCACGCCTTCTTTTGCCTTGAAAATTTCAATGTAAATTATCTTTTTAGGCAAAAACAAAATCAAGCCGCAATTTTAAGCAGAACTAGAACAAATTTAAGAAAAAAACCGATAAATCATGTCAAAAGAGCCTAAACTAAGAAAAAACATACAAACATTAGGAGTTAAGAATGCCTACTACAATTAAAGACGATCATTTTAATGTGCTTGCAACCTTCGACGGACGAAAGTTAATTGATCCGCATTTTAAAACCATCGCAACTTTTGACGGTAAAAAGCTGCAGGATCCGCATTTTAAAACCCTTCTAACCTTTGACGGCAAAGATATCAAAAACGCCAAGCTGCAAAAAATAGCCTCTTTTGACGGAAAGACCTTAAAAGACAATCATTTTAAAGCTATTTGTACATTTGACGGCAGTGTTCTTAAGGATGCTAGATTTAAAGTTCTCGCCAAAACCGACGGACACATTAATATCGCAGTCCTTGCTTATTTGCTAAAACTGCTTGATTTGTCCTAAGTCTACACTAGGCTTTAAGAAGTAAACTAAAAAAAGCTTACCACAAGGAGTTTTTATGCGCCGTACTTATATACCTCTTGCAATAATACTTGCCGCATTATTTGAACAGGCACAGGCTGCAGATCTTGTCGTCACAAAAACAGTTGAGAGATCGGAAATTACTCCGCCTTCGGTATGCTTTTTATTTAATGATCTAATGCAAGGCTCTAAAAGCGAATCAAACCTTGAAGGATTCATCGAACTATATTCCGGTAAAAAAGAGTTAACCGCAGTTCCTTCTTTAAATGACAATGCTCTTTGCCTCAACTCCTTAAAGCACGGTACCACCTACACGGCAATATTAAAAAAAGGTCTTGCATCTAAGAATAATTTAAAATTGCCATCCGATGTCAAAAAGACTTTTACTCTTGCAAAAGCCCCTTCTTCTTTAACCTTAGAAAAAGGCAACGTAACGACATTAAGCGATCCGACAATAACCCTAAATACCGTAAATCTTAAATCCGTTAAACTTTATTTATACAAATTATCCTTATCTGACCTTAATGCCCTTGATCTTTACCGTTACAGCGTTGAGAACATTTCACGCTACGAAATAGCCGATCTTATAAAAAATCACGGTATTTTAGTTTTAGAAAAAGAGCTGCGCTTAAACGGTCAGTACAATGAAAAGCTGCAAAGTACGATTAATATAAGCACATTGACAAAAGATTTAGATAAAAGCGGATTGTATCTTACCGTTGCCGCGCAACAAGACTTTGACATAGACGATCAAAACGATCTTTTTAATAATGACCTTCTTTATCAAGGCAAAATCATTGCCGTATCTGATTTGGGATTAAGCGTGTATAAAGGTTCGGACGGACTTTATGCGGCTATAAAAAGCTTTAAGGACGCAAAACCTATAAAAGATGCAAATTTAACTTTATTATCACGCAATAATACGGCGCTTTATGAAACCAAAACCGACCATGAAGGCTTTGCTTTTATTCCTCGAAACTATCTTAACGGAAAAAATGCCGACGCACCTCTTGCGCTTATCGCAGCCAAGCGCAATGACGTCTTTGCAGTAGATTTACGCAAAAGCCCTCTTTTTCTTGAAGGCAATGACGGTCAAGATGTAAGCGCTTTACCCTATAACTGTTATTCTTTTACCGATCGCGGCATCTACCGTCCGGGAGAAAACGTTCACTTTAACGCGATAATTCGTGATGAACACTTTAAAGCCCTGCAAGGAAAGACATTTACCTTAAAGGTTATCAATTCGCGTGGTGTTAATGTAGAAAATATCGTGCTTAAAGACCAAGGAGTGGGTTATTACTCCTACGACTATCAATTACCGAGCGAGGCATCGCGCGGTCTTTGGACATTTAAACTGTATTCAGGTAATAAACTGCTTAAAAATTTATCGATAAACGTAAACGAATTCGTTCCCAATCTTATAACGGCAAAATTTACCGATGTACCGCAAAAAGCCGGCATCAATAAAAATACCGTAAAAATTAACGCATCCTATAATTACGGATCCGCAGCAGAAGATCTTAAACTTTATCCGAGCATTTATTACTCGGTTGACAATCATCCTTTTGCCGCATTTAAAGATTACCACTTCTCCATTGATGCAAAAGACAGCCCTAACTTTACCCGCTTTAACAATTTACCTAAATCAATAACAGATGAAAAAGGCAACGCTTCTTTTAAGATTGGTGTTTATGACAATAACGTTCCGCAAAAAGCTGCAGTAAGCGTCAATTTAATTGCCCCGAACAATCAAAACATCACTTTAAATAATGAAGTCAAAATTGACTTTTCACATAATATAATCGGAATCAAAGAAACGCAGTTAAATGCTGATGAAAAGAATCTTGCTTTTGTTTTATGTTCAAAAGAAGGCAGCAGCGTTATCGGCAGCGGAAGCTATACGCTTTATAAAGAAAATATCGACTATCAATATGTGTTTGCCGACAACCGCTGGCAATTTAAGCAAATCGTGTCAAAAACTCCTGTTTCCTCAGGAAAACTTGATTTCAAAGACACAAGCAATCCTTTAAATTTAAACGTTAAGCTTAATGACGGTTCCTATTTAATTGAAGCACAGACCGACGGAGTATTAACGAGCCTGCGTTTTTATCAGGGTTATTCTTCTTATCTCACGCCTGAAAGCCCGGAGCGCTTTGTTTTAAGCTCAGATAAAAAACAATATCAAAAAGGTGACAATGTTACTTTAAATTTTGAAAGTCCTTACTCCGGTTCTGCAGTTTTGGCTCTCGGCAGCAAAAGCGTCAGCAAACTCCAGAATATAGAAGTTAAAAAAGGACATAATTCTTTTACTTTTAAATTAAGCGATGATTTTTATCCCGGCACTCATGCCCTGCTGACAGTTTTTTCGGTTGATAAAAACCAAAACCCGCGCCGTGCAATAGGTCTTAACTATCTTCAA
>NZ_CAJKVK010000051.1 GCF_905203285.1 uncultured Succinatimonas sp. | reverse complement strand
CAATAAGTTGTATTAACTAGGCGTGATTAACATTAAAAGCGCAATCAATCTCACTGTAACCTGTATTTATTTAAAAATTCATCAATTTGGTGAATCATGATCGTTTTCATAAATTTTATAAAAGGATTGAGATCTTTGTTTTCACCATATTGATTAAGAGCAAAAAAGTATTTTGATCGCATCTCTTTTTTAATATTGAGCATCGGATAATCATTGTTAAGCAATGATAAATTCATAATTAGGCGGCTTGTTCTTCCGTTGCCGTCATAAAAAGGATGAATTTTAACTAATTGCGCATGAGCAAAAGCTGCTTTTTCTATAGGTGAACTAAAATTTTTAGTGCTTAAATCTGCTACAAAAAATTTCATTTCTTGATAGATATGAGCTGTGTCAACAACACAATGAGTTGCACCTCTGATGTACACTTCACTCTTTCGATAAGAGTTGGTATGCACTACAGGAAAGATTACTTCTTTGTATAATGCGCAAATCACATCTTCTGAAATGGCAGTTTTATTTTGCGCATAACTTAATAATAATTTGATTGCTTTATCATGCCCAACAATTTCATATACTTCATTTAATTGTTTTCCTGCAGGTGTAAGGCCTTCGGTTAATAGTAGAACGGTATCAAAATATGAGCAGGTATTACCTTCAATAGTTGTTGAATCGTGTGTATAACGAATACAAAAGTTGTCTAAATATTCTGTTTGACGAGTTTTACTTAATTGATTGAAAACGTTATGAAAACATTGAACTTTTTCTTCAAGAGACATCATCAGAATCTCATCAAACCAGCATAAGTTTATTGTAATGAGTCTTATTGCGTTTCCAAGCAAATAACATCAAGATCATCAGGCACATAAATCTTGCCTGAAAAATATTCAGAAGCTTCTTTTGTATAGGTTTCTTTACGATTTTTAAGATCGTTGTCTTCTGTGTGGAAAAGAATAATGTTTTTAGCTCTAAGTTTTGATGCGCACTCAGCAGCATCTTTTGCCGTGCTGTGATGCTTTTCATAAGGCTTATATATATTCCTATCTTTGTACAGACAAAAAGCTTCAGTAATTAAATAATCACTGTCTGTAACATAGCTTTCACAGTGCTCATTAAACGGTTCATCACCTAAATACGAAAGTTTGAGTCCATCCTCAAACAATGCGGTAAAACCATATTGCTTTTCTTTTGTGGATAAAATATCAAATGCTTTAAAAGACATACCGCAGCTTTGAAAATCTGAGCCATCAGTCAATTCATTAAACATGACACGCTCATTCATTAAAGCAACAAGTTTCTTAGGTAAAGTAGCGGTACAAATAGTTTTCAGCAGATTTAAAACCTTTTCATGTGAAAAAATACGCAATGAGCCTTCGTATTTACCTGCTTTTATTTTTTGCAGGATTGAGCGCATTACCCAAATAACTCCAAGAACATGATCGGTATGCGTATGGGTAACGAAAAGATCATGAATTTTATCAATGTCGATTTTAGTATCTTGAAGGAGTTTTAAAATTTGATTACCACCGCCTGCATCAACCATAAAATATTCATTATCGTTTCGAATAACAAAGCAGGAGTTGTAGCAATTTAAAGCTAAAGCATATCCAGTTCCTAAAAAAACAATATCGCGTTTCATTTTTAATCCTTACTTTCTTTTGCCTTTTTGGCCTTGTATGCTTCAATCTGTTCCTTGGTTCTGCTTATTGAAACCATATAAACGCCGCAGAAAATCATAATAACGGCAATTCCTTTGATGAAGCTGAAGGAATCAAGACCCCATGAAATAGCAACTGCGCAAGCAATAATCGGCTGCACATAATTATACATTCCGGCTGTAGTGGGACCCACTGCTTTTTGCCCTATCACCAACAATAAATAACTTAAAAAAGTACTTCCTATAACCACGAATAACAGGGCTTCTATCTCATTGAAACTTAAAGCATGCCAATTTGTTGAGGTCAAACTTGTATAAGAAAAAGGAACGGCACAGATAAAAGAGAATGTAAAAAGCCATTTCATTACAGTCACAAGAGAATATTTACTGACAAGTCCTTTAAAAAATACGATATATATAGCAAAGCTGAATTCAGCTAATAAAACTAAAATATCACCTAATATATTTCCTTGAGCTTCCTGTGAAGAACCGGTTTCTGAACTTAAAATCAAAAGCAGAGCACCGCAAGCTCCCGATGCAATACCCAATACCTTTTTACCGGTAATAGGATCGCCTAAAAATAAAGCAGCAAGAACCATTGCCCATAAAGGCATACTGGTCGTAATAATTGAGGCATTACCAGGAGTTGTGAGTCCTACTCCGAAAATAAAAGATCCTTGATTAAAAATAATGGCAAAAAGTGAAGCCCAAAAAAGTTTAGCTAAATCTTTATGTGGGACATGTTCATGTTTAGTAAAAAAGGACAAGAGCCAAAACAAAATCATTGCACCGAAGATCCGGATGTCAGTCATGACCAGCGGAGTGATAGTACCTCCGACCATAACAATTTTGGCTACAGGGGACATAAGTCCCCACATGGCATTTGCCCCTAGTAAAGAAAGATGTCCTTTTATTGCTGATGAAGGCATATTTTATTTCCCTAATTTATTTTGCGGTGCTTATTGTAGTTTTATTTGGTTTGATTTCATCAAATTTGAACCATTTACCCCAAAAGAGACGAATTAAGAAGATTAGACCTCTAAAACATAATTCAAGGCACATGGCTATCCAAACACCTACAAGTCCGTATTCTTGAGACAAGAAATACGCAATAGTAAGGCGTACTGCCCACATGCTAAATAGATTCATGGCACTTGGAATAAAAGTATCACCGGCACCGACGAATGCTCCGTAACATACAATGGAAGCTGCAAACATGGGTTCAGCAAAAGCCTCTATGCGTAAAACCGTTGTTCCGAGTTCTCGAACTGCTTCATCGGGAGTCAAAATTGCCATCATGTCATAGGCAAAAAAGTATAGTAAAACTCCCATAATAGTCATTACGATCATTCCTATTGATACGGAAATCCTCGCAAAACTTACCGTAAGCTTCGGTCTCCTTGCGCCTACACTTTGTCCTACCAGGGTAGTAGCGGCATCACCCGTGCCATATCCCGGCATATAGCATAAACTTTCAGCGGTAATCGCAAATGAATGGGCAGCGATTGCGATTGTTCCTAAAGGTGCCACAATTAAAGTAGAGGCTATCTGAGCTGAGCACATCGCAACATTTTGTGCTCCCATAGGGGTACAAATCTTAAGTGCTTTCTTTAAAATGGAACGCTGCGGTTTAAAAGAACCTTTCTCCTGTCTTAAATTTAGATACTTTGATTTAAAGCATAGCGTATAGCTCATTAAAAAGGATGTCACGACAAAGGCAAGCATCGTACCTAATGCTGCGCCTTGAACACCGAGATCTGCTCTGGGAATGATGATGCTTAAACCTAAAACATCAATCTCTTTTGATGGAAAGATAAGAAAATAATTAAACACCACATCTAAAAAACACATCATTGTGTTAAGAATGCTTGGAAGTCGCATATTTCCTGAGCAGCGATGCATGCTGGCGCTTAAGTAATTAAGCTGCATGAAAGGAATGCCTAAGGCAAAGATAAAGAAATATTTAGAAGAGTTTTCAATAATATCGCTGCCGCCACCAAGCCAAACCGGTAATACCGGACTTATGATCATACCGATCACGCATAAAAATAGACCTGCTGATAAACCGTAAATAAGTCCCTGTCTTAAAACATTTCGTGCCTGTACAAAATCACCGGCTCCCACCATATGCGCTACTTGAACTGAAAAGCCCATTGATACGGCTGAGCATAGACCGCCGCACATCCACATACTTGATGAAACAAGACCTATAGACGCAGAAGCGGCAGCGCCCAAGCTTCCTACCATTGCAGCATCAATATAAAACATGATGATAGTGGATATTTGCGCCAGAATGGATGGAATACTTAGTCTTATAATAAGCTCAATCTCATCCTTTAAAGTGAGCTTTTGTCTGATGCGGATTTTATCGAGTAGTTTATCTTCAGCTGCCATTATAATTTCCGTTTCTAAAACAGCATGAATTTTACAACTTTAAAAAATTTTTAAAACCGCTAACACAATAAACTAAAAGCAAAAATTATTGATAATAATTTTCCTTAAGCACCATTTTTCACATTTGTTGATTGTTTTTCTTAAAACCTTCGGTATATTGTTAAAAAATTTAATATATGTAAGGCTTAAAACATGCAATCAGAAAAACTCTATATCGGTATCGATGCCGGAACTCAAAGCGTTAAAGTTGCCGTATTTGACGAACACACCAATTGTCTTTGCTCTTATACAAAGCCTACTACATTGACCTATCCCAATCCCGGCTGGGTTGATATGGATATTGACGAGTTTTTAAACATCACAATTGATTGCATAAAATTATGCGTTGATGATGTTAAAGGTCAAGGCTACAGCGCAAACGCAATTAAATCCGTTCTTTGCGACGGTGTTATCTGCGGCATCTGTGGTGTAGACAAAGAAGGCAATGCGATTACTCCTTACATTAACTACCTTGATTCAAGAACCCAGGACGATGTTAATTATATAAACAGCCTTAACCTTGAAATCTTTGCTAAAGAAACCGGTAATCCTGAAGCTAAATGCTTGTTCCCTGCCATGTTCGCCCGCTGGTTTATAAAAAACTCTCAAGCATTTAATGAAAGAGGTGTCAAATTCGTGCATAACGCTCCCTATATCGGAATGCATCTTGCAGGCCTTAAGGGCGATGATGCTTATATCGATTGGGGAACTATGTCAGGTTGGGGCCTTGGCTATAAAGTTGAGAAAAAAGAATGGAGCGATGAACAGCTTCAAATTTTAGGCATAGATAAAAAATTCATGCCCCGTATTCTAAAGCCATGGGATGTTGTAGGCACAGTATGCAATGAAATGGCAAAAAGAACCGGGCTTAGTACTGATACCAAGATTTGCGCCGGAGCCGGTGATACCATGCAGTCAATGCTTGGCGCCGGAATTTTCAAAGCCAATCAAGGCGTGGATGTAGCCGGAACCTGTGCAATGTTTTGCGTATCGACAAAAGGTATTATTCCTAAATTATCGCAAAAAGGTACCGGACTTATTTTTAACAGCGGGACTTTGCCTGACACATACTTTTATTGGGGATTTATTCGTACCGGAGGTCTTGCCTTAAGATGGTTTAAAGACTCCGTTTGCCAAAAAGGCGATGACCCGGCTTATTATCAAAATTTATCTAAGGAAGCAGCAAAGATCGGTATAGGATCAAACGGTGTTATCTTCCTTCCTTATTTAACCGGCGGTACCGATTTTGCCAAAAACGCCTGCGGGGCTTTTTTAAATCTGGAGCTTGATACAGATCAATTTGTTATGTGGAGAGCTGTCCTTGAGGCTATCGGCTTTGACTATATGGAAATTGCGGATGTATATAAAGATGCGGGAGTCGATCTTACTAGGATAACGGTAGCAGAAGGCGGCAGCCGCGATCATTTATGGAATCAAATTAAGGCTGATATGCTTGACGCTGTTGTTACCCGATATAAAGTCTCAGGCGGCGCTGTCAGAACCAATAGTGTCTTTGCTGCCTATGCTGCAGGCGACGTTGACGATCTCTTAAGTAAACTTGAGTCTTTGCTTGAAAAAGATGCTGAATATGAACCGAATAAGGAAAACAGCGCACAATATCGCAAATTGTTTACATTAAAGCGAGAGTTAGTACAAAGCGATATGCCGTCTTCATTTACAAAACTTGCCAAGATTAGAGAAGAATGCTCAAAATTTGATAATAATAAAACCTCTGATTAGCCTTAAAAGTTAGAAAAATTTCAACGGCGCTTCCTTTGTTAAGCGCCGTTTCCTTATATAGACAATAATTATTTGCCTATAAACTTGCATATAAGTTAAAAATTTTGAGGAAAAAGGAGTAAAATACGCCAAATTTTAAAGACTGATTAAGTCTTTATCTCATCTTTCGTTCTTTTTCCGGCAGGACCATTATGACCGAACAAACCAAGCAATTTGCACCGCTTGTTAAACGCATTTTAACTGATGGTAAATGCTTAGAAGGCGGCATCTTAAAAGTCGATAATTTCATTAATCATCAAATCGATCCTGAATTATTAAAGCAGATGTCAATCGAATTGGTACGCCGTTTTGCCGCAAAAGATATCAACAAAATTTTAACTATTGAAGCAAGCGGTATTGCTCCTGCAATCATGATGGGATTCTTGCTTGACGTTCCTGTTGTCTTTGCCAAGAAAAAGAAACCTTCGACAATGAGCGATATGCTTGTTACTTCTGTTTTTTCCTTTACCAAGCAGCGTTCATATGATGTCTGTGTAGCCAAAGAGTTTTTACATAAAGGCGATAAAGTTCTTTTTATCGATGACTTTTTGGCAAACGGTAACGCTGCAAAAGGCATTATCGACTTAATAAATCAGGCTGAAGCTGAGCTTGTCGGTATGGGCTTTTTAATTGAAAAAGCATTCCAGCACGGTGGTGATTATTTGCGCGGACTTAATATTCAAGTAGAGTCTTTAGCCATTATTGAAAGCCTTGATAACTGCACTATTACCATTAAAAAATAATTATGGAAAAAACAACTAAAAACGCAGAAGACTTTAAAGCAGATCTTATCTACGGATTAAATGACAGACCTCCTTTAAAGGAAACTTTGTTTGCTGCTTTACAGCACCTTCTTGCCATTTTCGTGGCAATCGTAACACCTCCGCTTATTATTGCCGGAGCATTAAAGCTTGATTACGTAACCACAGGCTTTTTAGTTTCAATGGCATTGTTTGCCTCCGGTATTTCAACTTTTATTCAGTGCAAGAGACTAGGCCCTATTGGCTGCGGTCTTTTATGCATTCAAGGTACGAGCTTTTCCTTTATTTCCCCGATTATCGGCGCAGGATTAACCGGTGGCCTTAGTACTGTTTTCGGTGCAACGATTTTCGGCTCTACCGTTGAAATGTTAATCAGCCGTGTTCTTCGCTACACCAGGAAAATCATCACTCCGTTGGTATCTGGAATTGTCGTAACTTTAATCGGCTTGAGCCTTATTAAAGTCGGAGTTATTTCCTGCGGGGGCGGATTTAGCGCTATGGAAAACGGAACCTTCGGTTCAATGGAGAATTTGGGACTTGCCGCTTTAGTAATAGTATCTATTTTGATTTTCAATAGAAGTTCAAATAAATACCTGCGTATGAGTTCAATCGTTATAGGATTACTTATAGGCTACGTAGTTTCATACTTTATCGGCAGAATTGATTTTTCCGCTATTACAAGCTACGGCGGTTTTAATGTTCCGGTTCCTTTCCGTTACGGTATAGATTTTGATATCGGTGCAATTATTTCGCTTGGCATCGTTTATTTAATTACCGCTATTGAAGCTTATGGTGACGTTACGGCCAACTCTCTAATCTCCGGAGAGCCTGTTGTCGGTGATAAGTTCATCAAACGCGCATCCGGCGGTATTTTAGCCGACGGCTTTAACTCTATGCTTGCCGGAATTTTAAATTCATTCCCCAACTCGATTTTTGCCCAGAATAACGGCATGATTCAGTTGACAGGTGTTGCAAGCCGCTATGTAGGATATTTCATCGCCCTGTTTTTGATTATTCTGGGAGTTTTCCCGGCTGTCGGTTTGGTGTTCTCTTTAATTCCCGATCCCGTTTTAGGCGGAGCTACTTTACTTATGTTCGGTACCGTGGCCGCATCTGGAATCAGAATTATTGCATCTCAGCATTTAAACCGTAAAGCAATGCTCGTCATGGGACTTAGCTTCTCTTTAGGTCTAAGTGTGGAACTGGTGCCGGATATATTAAGTCATATGCCTGATACCATTAAGCATATCTTTTCATCAGGTATTACCACAGGCGGCATCGTCGCTATTCTTTCTAATTTCTTAATCCGGATTAAGGAGTAAACAAATTTCAGATCCTGCTTCGTTGCAGGATCTCCTTTTTCTACCTTTCTTCATCCCTGTCTGATAATATCAAGTCGCTGATTACTCTTAAAGAAATAGCTTCTTGTCTCATAAATCTCACAAAACCGCTTTATAATGCGACAATGATGGATGTTAATAAATATATTAATTTTTTTCCATAAACACCTACAGATAAATACAAGTCTTTGAATTTATGGCGCAAATTTTAAAATTTAATTATTCTTTACTACCTGAAGTCTGTGCTCTTTTGCATCGGATTTGGTTTGAATACGGAAATCCTAAAAAACAATTTTTCAACAAACTGCTTGCCGTACACTACTTTTTATATTGTTTAAAAAGGTCAAGCAAAGCCTATTGCATTACCGACAGTAATGCGGTTACAGGATTTATACTGTTAAAACAAAAATCAAAAAAGCCTCGTTTTTTCATGTCAAAAATTGTTTTTAAAGTTTTAGGAGGTTTTTTAAGTTTATTTGCGCAATGCAGGGAAGGTCTTAAAGTACACGCTTTGTATGCTTACAATTACGCAAAATTGCAGCAATATTATCCTACTGACAAATATGACGCTGAAATTGTTCTATTAATCATCGATCCTAAATTACAGGGTAAAGGTCTTGGCAGAAAACTTATAGATTTTGCAATTAAGAAAGTACGCAAAGAAGGAGCGCAAAACGTTTTTCTACTTACGGACACTTCATGCAACTATAAGTTTTACGACTTACTTATGTTTAAACAAGTAGCCAAGAGAAAAGGTGGATATCTATATGAAGGACAGGAAAGTCCTGAATATTTTTTCGTGTACGAAAAGAATTTATGATTAGAGGGCAGGGAAACAATTTGTTTCCCTGCAAGGGATTTAGATTAATCCGTAGATAAAAATTACCAGAATAATAAACGGTACTACATATTTTACGTAGTTAAACCACAAATTAGTTACTTTTTGCTTCATCAAACCGTTATTATCAAGCTCAGCTTTAGCTTCATCTTTCATTACCCAGCCGACAAATAAAGTGGCGCCTAAAGCTGTGAGGACGAAACAGATATTCCCGCTAATAAAGTCAAAAGCATCAAAAATATTGCGGTTTATAAATCTTACGTCTCTCCAAGGTCCATAAGCCATAATGCACGGAATATTACCGAAAACAAACACACCGATTAAGGATATATTAATAGCACCTTTAAGTCTTATCTTAAACTTCTCGAACAATACGCTGATGATTACCTGATAAATAGTAAGAGATGTGGTCAATGCGGCAATTACGAGAAGTAAGAAGAATACAATGGCAAAGAAATTGCCAAAATGCATTTCGGAAAAAGCAATCGGCAAAGATTTAAAAACAAGTGACGGACCTGAATCAGGGGCAAGATTTACACTAAATAATGACGGGAAAATCATAAATCCGGCCATAACTGCAATAACGGTATTAATGACACCGGTAATCGTTGCAGTTTTTACCATATCTTCATTATTGCTTAAATGTGAAGATAAAGTGATCATTACGCCAAAGCCTAAGGATAAGGCAAAGAATACCTGACCTAAAACATCAAGGAAAAGCTGCGGTGTGATCTTGGAAAAATCAGGCATTAAATAGAATTTGATACCCTCTCCTGCATTATCAAGAGTAAGATTTCTTCCTACCATTACGATAAGGCATAAGAATAACAGCGGCATTAAATATTTTACTGAACGCTCAATGCCTTTAATTACGCCTTTTCTTAAAATAACCCAGTTAATCCAAACGAAAATAATTGTGCATAAGGTTATAAATATAGGAGCGTTTTCAATGTTTGCTTCATAAAAGCTTTCGGTAATTTCTTTGGTTATGGGAGCTGATAAATCAAGACCTCCGGAGATGCCAAAAGCGCCCATGCAAATATGAATAATATATGAAATAACCCACGCGCCTATCACCATGTAATATGCAAGAATGCCGAAGGCTCCCAGCAAGCCTAAATATCCGACAATCTTCCATAAAGGATTTGTTCTGGCTTTATTTTTTAAAGATAAGATAAAAGCGTCAACACTGTTGCTTTGGGCTCTGCGTCCAATAACATTTTCAACGAGAATAATAGGAATACCGACAAGCAGCATTACGATAATAAAAGTTAAAACATATGCACCGCCGCCGTTCTCGCCTACTAAATAAGGGAATCGCCAAGTTGCTCCAAAACCGATAGTAGCACCGGCAACAGTCAAAATATAAGTCAGCCGGTTAGTCCAAGTCTGTCGTGCCATAACTATATGCCTTTTTATACGAATATAAACTAGGCATTATAACAAATTGTAAGATATTAGGATAAATATATTAATTTTTACGGTTTAAGGCACGCTGTACTAATGAAATAAGTGCTTGTTTATATTCATTTTCAGGAAAAACGTTAAGCTCTTTAACGGCTTGTTCTCCTGATTGTTCCGCAGCTTTTTTGCACTCTTTTAGTGTGTCGTATTTATTGATATAGCTGATTACAGTTTCAAGATCTGCATTTTCAATTGCTTTAATCAAAATTTCTTTTTCAGCCTCAGAGCATCGCTGCAATGCAAAAATAACCGGCAAAGTTATCCTTTTATCCTGAAGGTCCTCTCCGGCATTTTTACCTAATGTTTTACTGTCAGATGAATAATCAAGGCAATCATCAATTATCTGAAAGGCGTTTCCGATGTATCTGCCGTAGTTTTTTAAAGCGGTAATGTACTTTTCTTCTTCACCCAGATAAACAGCGGGTGCTGATGCTGAAAGCTCAAATAAAGCACCTGTTTTGCAGTAAATTGTAGTGTAGTAATCTTCTACGCTGATATTGACGTCACCCTCGTTTTTGAGCTGATCAAGCTCGCCTGTTACCAGGGTTGCCAATGTATCGCTGATGATATTTAAAACATCAGCTTTTTTAAGATCTTTTATCGTCGCAAAGCATCTGGTGAACATATAGTCACCTGCAAGAACAGCGACGTGATTACCTGAAGTACTGTTTAATGTCGGATGCCCGCGGCGCATTAATGAATTATCAATTACATCATCGTGAATAAGAGTTGCCGTATGCAGAAGTTCAACACCGGCTGCAAGCTTGCAAACCGCAATTTCTTCTTCATCGGTGTATGTCGGCAAAAGGTGAGCTGCGAGCAAAACGAGAGCCGGACGCATGCGCTTACCGCCGGCATTGATAATGGACAAGCATAACGAGTTGACATGTGCTTCAAGATCTGAGTCACTGAAACCTTCAACTAATGTAGCTTCGACCTTTTTCATTTCAGATCCGATCAAAGCTTCAAAAAGCGCCATGCGTTATCCTTAAACAGCCTAAGCCATTACATTATCCAATACTTGCAAAATTTTATCACGATATTGCGGCAAAAGGGATTAACTGGGAAATAAAAGATTAAAGAAAAGAAGATTCCACTGAAATTTAGATCCTTTTTCTTAGTATCACCTTGAAAAAGGATCATGAAAATTAATCTTTGATTTTATCTAAAGTTTCGACCAAGACATGGGAATCAAGAGTTTCGCTGTAGGTTTTAATCGCGCTTAAAATATTTTTTGCAATGTCATCGGTAAGTTTTAAACCGTTTAACAATGCCAAAGTTTCCATAGCGTCGCGTTCACTGATGATTTTATTTACACCTGCTTTAATAAGCTGAACCGCAAGACGGCTTGCACGTGAATGCTGCTGATTTAATGCGTCTTCAGATAACGGATTTGTTTTTCTCTCTTTTAAAGATAAAAGTTTTTCTTTGACTTTGGTGTCAGTGACATCGGAGTCATAACCAAGACGAGCTCTTACGAGTCCTTCTATCGAACCGTACTGATTTAAAATGAAGTTATAAGAAAACTTACTTTTATAACCTAAAAGCTCGGTAAGCTCGGAAATACTGGTAAATTCAATTCCAAATGCCGAAATGCTTTTGCGTTTTCTATTAGCAGCCATAGACGCACACCATAGTAATAAAATGTTTTATATATTTTTATATCGAATATTATACAGAGTAAAATAGTAAATAAAGCATTTAATTTTGCTATATATTATCATCTTTGCCATTTTATTTAATTATCATACCTATATAAGATATTTTTTTAGATATGTTATTTGATAAAAATTAAATATTTAGGCATAAATCCACAGATATCAACCACAAAAGATAGATGCGTATAAAAATTTAGTCTTTTGTCTAAAAAGCACTTGTTTGCACCAAAGAGATGGAAAATGCGAATCAATAAAACCATTGTTGCCTATATGTCGCCCACAGGCGGAGTTAAAAAAGTCGCAGGAGCTGTTGCTGAAGGTTTTAAAGAGCAAACTGAAAATGTATCAACAATGAATTTTATTACTCCTCGCTTTCGTGCTTTGAAAACAGAGTTGTCTCCCGACACTTTATTTGTTTTTTGCTTCCCTGTTTATTTTGGACGAATGCCCAAATGCATTTATGACTGGAAAAATCTTGAAGGAAACGGAGCTCTAGCCTTTATTGTTAATGTGTACGGTAACCGCCTTTGCGAAGACGCGCCGCGTGAGGCAGCAGACTTTTTAACGGCTCATGGTTTTAAAGTAATAGGATATGCCGAAAGCGTTGCTGAACATTCTCAGGAAAGAAAATTAGCCCACGGTCGACCTGATGTTCAAGATACTGCCGATTTAAAAGCAATGGCAGCAGACGTTTATCGTAAAGCATGCGCTTATGAAGGAGATAGTACTTTTGATTTTCATAACAATGCCCCTTATAAGCCTTACGGTCAGGTTCCTTTTATTCCCCAAAAGTTAACTGATGAGGAGTGCGCCAATTGTAAAGTGTGCATTAAGATTTGTCCGATGGGAATTATCGATCCTAAAACCTGCAGTGTTTTAGAGGAAAATAAAGAAAAATGCATGGGATGCCGTGCCTGCATTGCTGTTTGCAAAAAGAAAATCCGCGGAATTCCGCCGCAGGTTTTAGAAAAAATAGCTCAAAAAATGGCTGTAGTTATGGCAAACAATAGCGAAAGAAAACCAAATCGTTATTTTCTTATCTAAAAAAATGGCCCCTATGCGATTTTCTGCCGTATAAGGGCCTACACTATTTCCTTTCTTAATTCTTATCTACTTTTCTTTTGACTCTACGAATTTAACGCCCAAATCAGGGAAATCAGTAAAGACTCCGTCTGCATCAGCTTTATACAAGACGGCATCATAAAGTTCATCAACATTTACAACATAATCAGGTAAGCGATCTTTTCTAATAGTATACGGATGTACAATCATGCCGTTGTTATGTGCATTTTTTACAAAATCGTTGACTACGATATGCCCTTTGCTGCTTTTTTCAACATCAAAGAGCAGATTATAATCAGGGCCCATACCATCTGCATATTGCGCAATTTCGGTCATATTCGCAGGGTCAATTAAATATTTATAATCAAATGATTCCCACTTTCCGTTCTTTAATTCATAAGTTTCAGTCGGATTGGTAGTAATTAAGATAACGGTACGCAAATCCATACCCATCTGCGGCATTAATTGGGTTTTTACATATTTAAGATCCGGATAATCAAATGTCTGGAAAATGCAGTTGGAGTCTTTGGTTGTGTACCCGTATTTTTTCAAAACATCCAATGTAGCTTTTGAAATATCCTTTCCTTCCTGCTTGTGGAACCATGGTGCTTTTGTCTCTACATAAATACCTACATTTCTACCCATGGTTTTATTGAGACCTTGAATAAACTCTATTTCTTCTTCAAGTGTATGAATCTTAAAAGTAGACTGCATTAAAGGGAAACGACCCTTATATCCTGCAACCATCTTACCGTCTTTGATTTCAAAACCTTCGGTAAAATTGAGGCTTTTGATTTCATCCAAAGTAAAATCAATTACGTAATAACGTCCGTCCTGTCGAGATCTTCCAGGAAACTTTGTTGCGACGTCACTAACTCTGTCAAGAAAATGATCATGAACCACAACCAAATGATCATCTTTGGTCATGGCAAGATCCTGTTCCAAATAATCAGCTCCCATTGCATAGGCTAAAGCCTTGGCCTCAAGAGTATGCTCAGGCAGATAAGCGCTTGCTCCACGATGGGCAACAATTGTTTTTGCATTTGCAAAACTTGCTGCACAAATACCTAAAAAGATAAATGCAGTAGTCGATTTTAACATAACGAGATCCTCAAAAATTTATGTCAAAATCAGTCTAAAAGAGCTGTGTAAATGGCATATTTTGCTATTGTAAAATTTAAAAATTTTATAAAAATTTATTTAGGTTGTTTTAAACATTTAGAATGTTTGATTTTTGTAATAGATGTAATACTTACTAGTAAATATGCAGGGCGTAAAGAAGAGCCAAATCATGGCAAGTAAGTTGCTTTTTATACCAAAGTAAAAATGTTTGCTTCTGTAAAAGTGATTTTATGATGGTAGTAGATGTTGCAAAGGATAAGTTCTAAATTTTAATGCATACTCTATAATATAAATAGAGATGGCACTAAGAGTTTTGATAATGCCCGGATCGCCTGATTTTTTATGTAGTATAGCAGCTCTTTCTTTTT
>NZ_CAJKVK010000050.1 GCF_905203285.1 uncultured Succinatimonas sp. | reverse complement strand
TTTTTAAAGAGCTTTTTGAGCAGAGCGTGCCGCTCAAGTGGTTGCACATTATAGAGATTCTTTTTCTCCTGTCAACAACTTTTTTTGCTTTACGACAGCGGGAATCTTCATTATCTCCGAAAATCCCTGATTTTTATGCGATTTTGCTCACATTAAAATTATTTAAAAATTTTTTATTTTTTTCCGTTCCGCTCTAACTAAGACAAAAATCGTAAAAAACTTTATTGTTCAAAGTTAAATTTAAAAGGAAATACTGTACTCTGACGCAGGTTTTTCCTTACTAAAGGTAGATATTTTAGTACCTATCTGTGCTCTTTTCTTAGTAACCGGAAGCATCTCTTTGTGTTCTATGCGCTCAGACAGCCCGCTTTGCCGTTGTACTTTTCGCGAACATGCCGCAAGCAACACTTCTTCTAAAACAACAAGGCTTACCCATTCTTTAGCTCGCGTTATTGCGGTATAAACGAGTTCTTTAGTCAAAATCGGATTATCTTTAGGACTTATTGCAATTAATATATTCTTGTATTCAGATCCCTGGCTTTTATGTACCGTCATTACAAAACCGCTTTCATAGTGCTTTAAAAAAATCGGACTTACTTTCAAGATCCCGTATTTTTCAGAAGGAATGAAAACTTTAAGCGAACGGTTTTGCTCCATACCGTCATAAGCCACAAAACCTACATCTCCGTTAAATACGTTAAGACCTGCATCATTTTTGGTAATAAGAACGATCTTCCCTGGAAAAAACTCTTTGTTGCCGACATTAAAGTTCTTTTTAATCTCGCTTTCGATAAGTGCGTTTAAATTCTTATCACCTAAAATCGAACTGTGATTTGAACACAAAATTCTAAATTCATCCATGCAGCTTAATACTTCATTTGCCGTTTCATCAGATTCTACGCAAAAATCAATAGAGCTTAAAAAATCAAGATATTTTTTGTAGCTGCACCTTGAACTACTTGAAACAATATCCTTTATGAGTTTGCGCATAAAAGGCGAACCTTTGGATAAATCCCGAGATGTCGTTTTTAAATATGAAATCCCGTTATCTTGATATGAAGACAAAATATCAAGAATAATATGCCTGCCGTTTTTCTGGTATTGACTAGGCGCTGAGTTTACCGCGGAGGCAAAATCTCCGATGCCTTTTACATTCTTAAAACGCCAACTGTGCTTTAACAGTACCGTATAGTCAGAAAGAGATCCTTCTTCTAATAATTTTTCAGCACTATAACCGCTTAATTTACTTAAAAGCTGCAGCGTGGTTTCACTTACGGCATTTTTATCGTTATCACTTAATTTAGCGCAGATATCACCTAAAACAGCGCCGGACTCAACAGAGCACAACTGGTCTTTATCGCCGAGCATAATTAATGTAGCCCCATCTTTTAAAGCTGCAATAATTTTATAAAACAGAGATAAATCCACCATTGAAACTTCATCCACCACGAGGATATCGCAATCAAGCGGATACTGCTCGTTATAACGCGGTATTACTTTATGCACAATCACGTTTAAAAGTGAGTGCACGGTTGAGGCGTTACGCGGAATAGAGTCTAAAAGTTCAGAAAAATCAAAACCGCATTTTTGCGCCAATTCCTTGGCGGCAAAAATAAATGAAGAGCTATCATCAAGATCGGTATTCTGCAACTGCGATCCGATGGATTGCGCCATGCGTGAGGCGGCTTTTCCCGTAGGAGCCGCGAGCATAATTTTAGGTTTTAATCCATATAAAGCACGTAATAACAATAAGATACGTAAAACCGTGGTGGTTTTACCGGTTCCGGGGCCTCCTGAAATCACACAAAAACGCGAAAACACGGGAAGAGCCGCTGCAACCTTTTGCCAATTTATCCCATCATCTATATTATTCTTGCCAAACAATAAGTTAAGAACATTCTGTGCTTTTTGCAGCATGTTTTCGGTTATTTCTTTTTTAGTCTGACCGGAAATAAAAGCGGCTACTTTTCTTTCGTAATTAAAATAACGCCTTAAATACAAGCGGTTAAGACTTATGACTAAAGGAGTGTCATCATCAGCTCCACCTATAGCTGAAATTGACTTTAAAATGTCTAATAAATCGCTAAATTTTTTTGTGGTGAATTCTTTTGCAAACTCTAAAAAAATCCGCTGTTCATCAGTTAATGAAGTTTTTTCGTCAAGTAAAGAAATCCATTGTAAAACAGTATCTTTTATAGATGTCTCGTCAAGTTTTACGCATACGTCGCCGTTGTCCATCTTATGATGAAGCACCATAAGGAAAAAAGCTAAAGTATTACATGATGTTGTCGTAAAGGAATATTCTTTGTTTAAATACTGAACCTCGGCAAGAGCGGTCTTTGAAATAAACTCACAGCCGTAAGCGGCATCAATAAGAGTTATAGCAATATCTTTAATAGACTCTGACATAAATCATCACCCTATTCTTTTTGACCGCTGAAAATAGCATCAAGCCGCTTAATAATTCTAAAAGAAGGTTTAGTGAAAAAAACTCCGCTTGACACTTCGGGCTCAAGCATTAAGCCCGAGGTTTTAAGTCCGCGCAAGTATAAATACAAAACACCGCCGATATCCTTTTCGTATGAATAATCTCTTTTACGTTTTTTTAACATGCGATGCAGCGCTAAAGTGTACAAAAGGTACTGCACGTCGTAACGGTTTCTCTCATCAAAAACTGACTGCGTAACTTTCTTTTCCGCATAATCACGATAAAAATTACCAAGGTGCGTTGACTTATAGTCAATGACATAATATTTTTCCTGACCGTCAAAATCAGTACGCATAACAAGATCCAAAAAGCCGTTAATAAAACCGTTAACTACTTTTTTATCAAGGTAAAGTCCAGAAATCAGCTTATTTATAAATGCATCTTTTGCCGCAATTTCCTGCGCGCTTTCTTTACATAAATCATTTAAAAGCTGCGTATCCATATCAGCGGACGGCAGTAAATAAGCCATTTCAGGAATATATGAGCCTTTGTTTAGCATTGACAACGAAAAATATTTATTCCCTTTCTTTAAAAGAGACGCATGCACTATTTCATACAGCCATAAAGTTAAGGCATTTACCGCAGCATTCTCATCATAAGTCCAGTTTTTTACCGTTCCCTGATTGGCACTTTGATGTACGAACTTAAAGACGTAATCTTTTAAATAATTGTTATCTGAGCATAAAGTAAAGTCACAATTTTCAAGTAAAGAATGCAAAAACACGCCCGGCACCGCACCGCGCGGAAAGGTGAAAGCGTTTAACTGTTTTTGGTTAAATTCTTCTTCAATCTCGGCAATTTCATCTTCATTATTGCCTTCAATTACTGATGGCGCCTTATCATGAAGTCCTGCGACAAGAGCGCTGTAAGAAGAAAAAGAAAAATCACGGCAAATCGCATCCTGAGGCAAAACCGATACCGTAAAATTGCCTTGATGGTTTTTATCGTCAGTGTTTATATATTTTTCAGCATTATCATAAAAACTCTTTTGCCTTTGAGTTAAGCAAAACAATCTTTGCTCATCAGCGTTTTCAATCTTATCAATAAATAAATCAGGACTTCCGTCATCGCTTAACATAGAACGAAGACTGGTTAATTCTTTTGCATTTTTTAAATTAAGATCGGCAACAAATAAGAAGTTGGCATAGCAGGCTCTGGTAAGTGCCACATACAGAAAGCGGCGATCTTCCTGTTTTGCGTCATCATTATGCGCTTTGACATTTTCATCAGAGCACATAAAGTCAAAACAGGTGCGCTTATCTTTTTTGTCATAGTAAGAAACACCGCCGATACTTGACTCAACAGCGCTTTTAGATTTGCCGCCAAGCCATAAAAAGGGCATAAAAACCAAAGGGAACTCCAGACCTTTTGATTTATGAATTGTTAGAATTTTTACCTGATCGTATTCACTATCAAGACGTTTTTGCACATCCTCGCCGTTTAACATATCCCGACCGGTACTGCAAAGATCTTTAAACCATCTAAGCTGTGCTCTTATACCTGAAATCCTGCCGTGAGACTGCTGCATAATTTCAGCTAAATGAAAATAATTAGTAAGACTGCGCTCACCGTTTTCTAAAGACAAAGTATTTTTAAGTCCGTCATGCAGCGGATCTTTAAACCAAGTTAAAAAGGCACTTAAAAAACCTTCTCTCTGCCATCTTTGACGGCAGGTAAATAACAGTCTTACCTCAGCTTCAAAACTTTCATTTAAAAGCTTATTGCAAAAATCATCACCGTTTAAACTTAAAAGATCGGAGCCTAAAAGCCTTCTTACTTTGCGAGAATTGGAAAAATCACACATTGCTTCCATTAAAAAAATGAGAGCGGAAGCTTCCGGTGAAATTCCTTCATCCGAACCTAAAACCGAAGATTGATCGGAAAAATAAACCGATCCGATACCTAATGCGGCAAGTTCCTTTTGCACAAATGCATTTTCATTCTGCGTTCTTACCAACACGGCAATATCGGAAGGAATTATCCGGCGTTTGGTAATGCCTTGTTCCGTTTTTTTATAAATAAATCCATGCTGCAGACACTCTTTAATCCTAAGAGCACAAGCTTTTGCATACAGAGTTTGTGCATCATCCTTATTTTCAATAGAAGCATCGCTTAAAATCTTATCAACATAAATAGCGGCATAATCTGCAGGGGTTTTATCTTCGCTAAAATTCTCTTCAAAAGAGAAAAATGACGAACTCTTATTATGGTTTACGGGGGTGAAATTAATTTCACCGGTTAAAAACGGGCTTTCGTTTTTTTCATTAATTTCCTGTGAAAATAAAGCGTTAACTCCATCTACAAGATTAGGATGCGAGCGATAATTTGTGTTTAAAGTATAAAGTCCCGTGCCTTTTGATAATTTATCAACAAGATTGCGCGCGGCAAGATACGAATTAATATCAGAGCCGCGAAACGCGTAAATTGACTGTTTAGGATCGCCTATCAGATAGCAAAAAGCTTTATCCGTAAAATCTTTATCCAGATAGATTTTTTTAAAAATGGCAAATTGCGTCGGATCGGTATCCTGAAACTCATCAATCATAGCCACCGGATAACGATGGCGCAGTAAAGAAGCAAGACGCCTGCTCTGCTCTCCCTTGCAGTTTAAAGCATAATCAAGACGCTTTAACACATCGTCGTTTGACATCACCCGATCTTTGGCGCACAGCTTGCCGAACTTTTCATCGGCAAGCATCAAGATCACTAATTTAAGCTCGGTGACAAGCAGTGTACGAGAGGTTCGCTTTGCTTTAACTTTATCGCGTAATGCTATAACTGCACTTTCAAAATCTGTAAGAAACTTACAGCTTTCAATGTTTTTATGAGATCTACTGTTAACAAAATAATCATATTGATAACAAGAAAGATCATCAAGAAGCTGTCTGCGGCGATCAGGCTCCTCATAGGCGGCAGCAAGATCATCAAGTAAAGTTTTTGCCGATTTTAAAAGCGCCGGAACCTTTTTAATATCAAGACTTGAATTAATACATGAGTTTTTAGCATCGTAACAAGCCAACAAATACTCTTTATCGTAAGAAGACAAAAAGTCATTTAAAATTTGCCGCTCTTTCTCTTCCGTCTGCTTAAGCTCTGCTTTTAAACAATTAAAATTATCAAGAAGACTTAGATTTTGTTTTAAATACTTAAGCCCCTTTAGAGCAAAACCGTGAAAGCCGTCTTTAGGATCGGTAAGTTTCACCTTCTGCAGAGCATAAAAACCGGATATTAAAGAAATAGGATCAATATTCCTTAACGCATCTAAAATAAAACCTCTATCTTCTTTTGTATAAAAAAGCTCACGCCATAATGAAACCAAAGCTTCATTCATCTGACTTGAAACATCATCGGTAAGCTCGATTTCAAAAGCTTCACCTGCTTCAAAAGCATAAATCTGGTTTAAAGCCCGATTGCAAAAAGAATGGATAGTGCAGATTGCCGCGGTGTCGATGCCGCGCTCGGCTTTATTTAAAATCTGGGAACAATCTTTAGGGCTTATACCTTTTTCCTGCATTTCAATAAGCAAATCGTTAAGCGGCTCATCTTTAGCTCTGTATTTAGGATCTTTTGCAAATTCATCAAATGCCTCTCGAGCCTGTCTAATATTTTCCCGAATTCTTTTTCTTAAATCGGAAGCTGCGGCACGCGTAAAAGTCACAATCAGAATCTGATCCAAATCAAGAGGACCTTGCCTTAAACGTGTTTTTGCATCACCTGAGCCAAGCAAAAGACGCAAAACCAAATAAGTAATGGTAAAAGTCTTACCGGTTCCGGCACTTGCCTCAATCAAGGAAGAATTACTTAAGACAAAATCTTTAATTAAAAGAGCTTTCGTATTTGCTGCCATTTTTCTTCCTTATGTTAATTAACCCTGCTTTCAATATTGTTTTTATAAAAATCATAAAATAAAAACAAAAGCTTATTATTAACTTCATTTTTAACTAAATGCTCAAAAGAGCCGAAGACATAGCTCTCTTCTTGCGTAAAAGAAATATCGGTAAATTTACCCTTTGCTATGACATCAGCTAAATCTTTTTGTTTTAATGCCGAAATAATTAAAGGATACGGATGAATTCGTCCTGCGATAAAGAAAAGCAGCAATCTTGCGGTTAAATCGTAAGCCTCTTTGTAGGTATACCCCTTAAAGGTTAAAACTTGAGCGTTTTTATCTACCAGAAAATATTCAGGCTGTCCTTTTCCTACAAGCGCAGCTTGAGCTGCCTTTAACGCAAACTTTAAAAGCGGCTTTACGCTGTTATTTGAAAAATCATTAAACGGATAAATACCGTATTTGTCCGTATCAATGATACCTTCAAGCATAAGCGTATATGACTTATCGTTAACTTTTACCGTAAATTTCTCACTGCTTACGTTTACATAAGTTTTATCCTTGCTTAATTCACATCCGCGTGAATTCAAAGCCTTTCTTATCTTCAATGCGCTGTCAAAAAGCAGGTGTTCTTCTTTTTGTCCGAAAATGCCGCACGGCAGCTGACCTTTTTCCTTTAAATTTTCAAGAAATTCTTTGCCTTCATTTTCATCTGAATATACGAGAGTTTCAATTAAGCTTCCGCGCTCCAGAGTACCTAAGGAAAAGCTCTCAACTTCACTTAGATCATCGTTTTGATAATCATCAAGTGAAATATCCAAAACATCGTGGAGAAAATAACGACTTGAATTAGACAAAAAAGAAAGAAGATCGGAAAGCAAAACCTTGTCGGAAAACTCACTTCGCGCTACATATTCTTTTTTATCGCCTAAAAATACCCGCTCACGCTTATCGGCTGACGGAATAACCAGCGAACTTTCGTCAAAAGAAGGAATTTTAGGCATTTTTCCGGCTTCATCATGGGTAATGAAATTATCCTCATGATAAGAGTTCATATGCTCAAGACACCAAATCCTTTCTTTTACCGCAGCAGTTCTTATCTTTTTATCAGAGTCTAAACCTTCAAGCGTGAAATTGTCGCAGACGTAATCCATAAGCTCGGTGAGCACCACGCTTGGATTTAATTCTTTTCTATCAATAGGACTTTGTCCTATATATGAAAAATATATGCTTTCACGAGCTGAAATCAGTGCTTCTAAAAACAAAAATCGGTCATCAAGTCCGCGCGATCTGTCACCGCGGCGAAAAAGACCTTTTACCGACATCAGATTAAATCCCGGCGTTCTTTCATCGCGCGGAAAATCCATGTCATTAAGGCCTAAGATAAACACGTGCTTAAACGGTACGGCTCGCATCGGTACTAAAGAACAGAAATTAATACGGTCACGCAAATAAGGATTATATTCACGCTGCATATCAAGAGCACGTGACAACATTACGAGAAAAACCTGTAAAGTAATTTTAGGTTTGTGTTTTAACGAGTTTACGATTTGACTTACCGAATCCACAGTTTCAAATAAAGGATTCAGTTCACTTAAAACATCTTCATCCAAAACAAAAAACTTATTTATTATGTACTCGTTTAAAAGTCTTCCCCACTCGCCAGGTTCAATACTTAGTGTCGGAGTAAAAATATCCCTTAACTTTTTAAGCTCTCTTATAAAATATGCCAAATTACCCAGAAGCTTTGCATCATCGCCTTCAATTTCCGGGTAGCTGTCATAATCTGGGCCTAACATTTCACCTGACACCATACGCTTTAAACCTTCTTCAAAGGTTCCTTCAAGCTTTATCTCCGATTCTTTTTGCGTATCAAAATCGTCAAGTCCCCAAAAAACCGCGTTATCTGCAAACCATCTCACGATTAAACTTACGTCATCAGCATCAATATTAAATTTTGCACCGATGGCAGGTACGCTTAATAAATCGGTTAACAGGACATTGGTAATGCGCTCGGAGCTTATATTTATTAAAGTCAAAACCGCGCCGGCGATAAGGCTTGACTGCGAAACGGTTCTATCTGATATACCATAAGGCAGATAATCATTGGCATCAGGCGAAACTTCCCCAAAAACTGCGCTTATATAAGGGGCATATTCGTTAATTGTCGGAACCATGACCACGATGTCCCGCGGCAGAAGTTTTTCGCCCTTTTCCTTTGCCTCTTTAAATTTAGCCAAAATCGCGTCGCGCAAAACTTCTATCTCCCGACGCTTGGTATGACAGGCATGAACGGAAAATGAGGTATCGTTATCTTTTATTACTACAGGTTCTTCCGGAACGCTTAAAGATAAAAGCTGACGCTGAACGGCACCTAAAAGCGAAGATTCGTCATTTTCAACAAATGCATTAATAAAAAGCGGAACCGGTTCTTTAGATAAAAGCAAAGCTAAATTATCCCGCGCCTGCTTACCAAAAGACAACAGCAAAGGATTACCTTCAATTAAATCGCCGTCATTGTTATACGAGTTTTCACTAAAATTTTTTCCGATCCCTGCAGAACGCTGATTTTCTCCCAAAGGATACTGTTTGTCGGTAACCGCTAAAATCCTTTTTTTATATTCTTTAAAATTAAACTTCCAGCTTGAATCGATATCTCCCCAATATTCGGCACAGGGATTTAATAAAAACAAAAAAACCTGGCTGCGATATGAAAGAGCTTCCAAAAAGGCAATAACCTGCAAAGGCAATGATGACACGCCGAAAATAAATACTCTTTGCGGCAGCCTATCAATCTTTCTATCCGACAATAAGGCCATACGAAGCCGCAGCATTACCTCGGCGCGATCCAAAAGCGCATTTTCCCTTTCTAACCCCGCAAGCGCAGTTCCTTCTTCATTTTGCAGCAGAAAATTACTTCTTAACATGCACCATAATCTTACCTGCCACAAATTGGAAATAAGCACTTCACGAATAGCCCTGCCGCGTCCTTCTGAGTTTTTGCTGCGCGTATTTTCATTTATCCAATCGTTAATCTTGCCGGGCGCGTCATTATCAGCATCAAAAGCTAAAAAATCTTCATAAGTAAAGGTATTAAACGCGGCAATCCAATCAGGCCGATACATCTGATACTGGTCAAAAGTATCGGCTATTTTTGCCGCCAGCTCATAACAGCGCGATCCGTCAGTGTCATCTTTGACATACTCCTGCATCTTTTCAAATCCCTTAATTTCAGGATTTGACCAGATATCACGCATTCCGGCAATATTCCATGCAATATAAGATCTGTCAAAACGGTTTAATTTATCGTCACTGCCGTTTACTTTATTGTGAATATTCCAAATAAGCTGCCAAATTTGCTGAAAATTGCATTGCGCGGCAATTTGATTTTGCTTGGCGATTTCCTGCGTTAAAAAAGAGCGCATGCCCATATTCATTACCACTATTTCCTCATTTAAAAGAGGATCGGCAAGAGGGTAACGCTCCATCAGCTGCGCGCAGATTTTTGCCAGAGTTTCAAGACTGTTTGAATTAATTACATTAAAGTGCGGATTACTCATAATTTTTCCTACTGCTTTTAAAAAATTGTAGCTTAGGAAAAATGTTTATGCCATGAGCTTTTTTACAGATACAAAAAAGCCCGCGTAAATGCGGGCCTTATTAACTAATCTCTATAAGAAATTATTTCTTGTAGCGACGAGCTAAGTTGTCAAGACGCTCGTTAGCACGGGCAGCGTCAGACTTAACAAAAGCAACATCATTAGCAAGCTTGGACTGCTGAGCCTTCAAAGCGTCAACATCGGCAGCAATAGCATCAAGCTTAGCATTCAAAGCATCGCTTGAAGAGCAACCTGCTAAAACGGTAGCGCTTAATACTGCAGCGCCTAAAATTGCCTGATACTTAGTCATGATTTTCTCCAAAAACTGTATCACATTTAAATTAACAACATGTTGTCTGTTGCTTTGCGTATTCTAATACAAAAATTAAATTTTTACTAAAAATAATAATTACTGCAAGATAAAAATGCATATAACTTTAGGTTTAATTACCTAAAAGTCTTATGGCACAACGCATTTAACTCTTTGATAACTTTTCTCAACGCTCGCTTTTTCGTTCGCAATTGGTGCAAAAAATTAAAAATAATTTAAGCATTCGCTTAAAGAAGTGCAGCAAATGCACTCCGGAACCTTAATTTTTTCCGTTTGAATATGATTTCCGACTAAAAACAAACGGGAAATTCCGGCAGTTTTTGCCGCGATTAAATCACCGGCATGATCTCCTACCATCGCAGATTGATTCACATCAATATCAAATTTTGCAATAGCCTCTAAAAACATTCCGGGCTTTGGTTTGCGGCAAGAGCATTCTTTTTTATATTGCAAAACCTGAGCATTAGGGTGATGCGGACAATAATAAATACCGTCAAAGGCGGCATCATGCTTTTGCAGCTCACTTTGCATATAGTCGCTTAACTTCAAGAAATCTTCCTCAGTATAAAAACCGCGGGCAATCCCTGACTGATTGGTAGTAAGAATAAGTAAATAACCTAAACGCCTAAACGCAGACAGCGTCGTAAAGACGCCGTCTAAAAATTCAAAATCACTTATTTTACCGACATAACCATGATCGACGTTAATTACTCCGTCACGATCAAAAAACACGGCTTTTCTCATAACTTAGCGATTTTCTCAAGTTCTTCTGCATTTAAAGCAATATCTTTGGAATCAACGACAACGATTTCATGTTTTAAAACTTCGTTGGCTATTTCCTTTGCTTCATGCAAAGAATGCATTTGACAGGAACCGCATTGATAAATATTAGCCCCGGGAATTTCCGCATCGCTGTCGATTTTTGCAATATCTTCCATGGAGGCTTTAAATGCGTCAGCTACCGCCTGTAAATCCGGAGATCCGATTAAAGACATATAAAATCCGGTTCTGCATCCCATAGGTGAAATATCTATTATTTCAACCGCAGGTCCGTTTAAATGCTCACGCATAAACCCTGCAAAAAAGTGCTCTAAAGTATGCAAACCGGCGCTTGGCAACATCTCATGATTCGGTTTTACAAAACGCAAATCAAATACTTCTATCGTATCGCCTTTTGGAGTGGTAAGTTCCTTTGCTTTACGCACTGAAGGAGCCGGCATTATCGTATGATCAACCTGAAAACTATCTACTAAAGGCATTTTTATTCCTGATTTATCAATAAAGATCGCAGTGCAATAGCTGCTGTTTATAAGAATCAGCTCGCTGCTGTACGCCGCGAGCAGTTTTCAATAACCAATCTTTAGAGCGATAAGATCCGTTTTTAAATCCGGACCAGCCCTCATGATAATTAAGATATTGGTTATAAGCGTCAGACAAGGAAATGCCATTTACGGCTTTTGTCTTTGTCATATACCAAGCGATGAAATCAAGGGCATCGGCAAAATCATCACGATCGGAGAAAAAAGATCCGGCGTCATCAAGATAATCTTCCCAAACAGGATCTTGAGCCTGTGCGTAACCGTAAGCCGAGCTGCCGCGTCCGTACGGAATAAATAAAAACCAGCGCATCGGCGGCTTGGCATCTTCAACAAATCCTGACTCCTGATGCATTATAGCCATTGCCACATGGATCGGAATTCCGTACTTGTCATGAACTTTGTGAGCGGCAGAATACCAGCTGTCTTTTTCCTGAAAAATGGAACAAAGATTATTGGGATTTGACGGAGGGGAAACAGAACAGCCGCTTGAGGCTATTGCCAAAAACGCGGCTGCGACAGATACGGCTATGAAATGTCTTAACATATTTTTTCTTTTAAATGGCGTCTTCGCCTTCTTCGCCGGTACGGATACGAACTACGCGTTCAATATCGGAAACGAAAATCTTGCCGTCACCGATTTTACCGGTATGAGCTCCTTTGATAATCGCTTCAATGCATACATCGACATCTTCGTCTTTAACCACAAGCTCAAGTTTTGCTTTGGGCAAAAAGTCGACAACATACTCAGCGCCGCGATACAGCTCGGTATGACCTTTCTGACGACCAAAACCTTTTACTTCCGAGACCGTCATTCCGGAAATACCGTTAGCGCTTAAGGCTTCACGTACATCGTCTAACTTAAATGGTTTAATGATTGCTACTATCTTTTTCATACTTTCTGCGCCCAGCGCCCTCTATTAGTGTCCTTTAAATCTGCGATTATCGCGGTTTTCTAAAAAAATCAACCGTTTCTTTTGTCGTATATTATAGCAACCCAAATAAAAGCATCTGCTTTATTTTGGGTTACAGTACTTTAATAGTGCAAAAGTTTAACAAAAACAAAATAGTATGCACCAAAAAAACAAGGAAGATTTTTTCTCATCTTCCCTGCTTTCATCTTTTTTACTGCTTACTAGTAATCAATCGAACTCATCTTGGCAAGCTTTTTGCGGTCATGCCATGCCTGGATGTAGCGAATTGTACCGGTACGTCCGCGAACGGTGAGAGACTGAGTTACACCGAAATCTCCCTGATAACGAACACCGTTTAACAATTCGCCTTCGGTAATTCCGGTTGCAGCGAAGAAGCATTGATCAGTGGTAATGATATCACCTACGCCGCGAATAGCGTCAAGATCGATTCCGGACTCAATAATGGCTTTACGCTCCTCTTCAGACTGCGGATCAAGACGAGTTAACAGCTGAGCTCCTGAACCTTTAATGGCACAGCATGACAAAACAGCTTCCGGAGTTCCGCCCGTTCCAACAAGCATATCCACTGAAGAACGAGGATCCGCTGCCAAAATGGCACCGGCGATATCGCCGTCGCGATGAGTTATAACACGAGCTCCGGCCAAGCGGATATCGCGAATCAATTTCTCATGACGCGGTTTTAATAATACGAAAACCTTTAATTCGCTTACAGGCTTACCCTTGGCTTTTGCGACTTTAATTAAGTTATCTTTAATCGGAGCATCAATATCAATTACGTTGGCGGCATCTTTACCTACGGCAAGTTTCTTGCAGTAATAGCTCGGTCCCGGGTTAAACATACAGCCTTTTTGAGCTAAGCCCACAACGGCAAGAGAGTTGTTATAGCCAAATGCCACGGCATTAGTACCGTCAACAGGATCTACGGCGACATCCATTTCAGGACCGTCACCGAAACCGACTTTTTCGCCGTTATACAGCATCGGAGCATGATCTTTTTCACCCTCTCCGATAACTACGTTTCCGCGAATATGTAAACCTTGAAAAGCTATTCTCATAGCTTCTACGGCTGCCTCATCTGCAGCTTCTTTATCACCACGACCGAAAAAACGTCCGGCAGCTAAAGCTGCAGCCTCAGTAACTCTAACTAAATCCAATGCGATATTTTTATCTGCTAAATGCTGTTGCATCTTTATACTCCCCCAAAACTATAGGTTCTAGTTTAGGACTTCGGACAATTTTTGTAATTAAGCACGCATTCATCTTTTGGGACAGATCAAAAAAAATCATTAAAAAACGCGGAGCATACAAGGATAATCTACTGTTATTCATCAAATTTGTGCGCAAAAAAAAAGAGCTCATAGAGCTCCTTTTACATTTCAAAAATTTTTTACTAATCAGCAACGCCGAACCATTTTTCATGAATGGCCTTTAATTCGCCGGAAGCGGCAATTTTCTCAAGCCCCGAATTCAAACGTTCTGCTAAAGCTTTATTGCTCTTGTTGACGGCAATGCCGTAAAACTCAGGATTTGAATATAAAGAATCATCCTTAAGCTCGCCGATTTCGGAGGCTTTTGCCTGCAGCAGATAGTAAAGATTGGTCGGACGATCATTAATTAAAGCTGAGCAGCCACCGTTGCGCAATTCCATAAGAGCATCCGGCTCATTATTCATGGCAATGACGTCTTCAGACAAAGTACGGGCAAACTTATCACCGGTAGTACCGATCTGGGTGCAGATTTTTTGGCCTTTAAGATCTGCTACTTTCTTAAATTTGTCGGCATCGGCCTTACGGATCAAAACCGACTGAATTGACTTGTAGTAACCGTTGGTGAATTCAACACGTTCTTTGCGAACGTCGGTAATAGTCATGCCGGAAATAATGGCATCAATCTGATTGGTAACCAAAGCGGGAATAAGTCCGTCAAACGGCATGGAAACGATTTCTACGGTGTCGCCGTTGGCTTTTGCGATAGCATTGATTAAATCAATATCAAAACCGATGGCTTTACCTTCGCTGTCAACGAATTCAAAAGGAGCAAACGTAGGATGAGAACCGACCTTTAAAGTATCGGCATGAGCGCTTACGCAAAATGCGCTTAAAGCTAATGCACAAACGGCAAAAACTTTCTTCATTTTTAGGATCCCCAAAAAACATTAAGGGGACATTGGCATCTAGTGCCGCCGTCCCCTCTTATAAATAACTTAACTATTTATAAATTATTCGATGACGTTGTCAACAACACCGGCACCAACGGTACGGCCGCCTTCACG
>NZ_CAJKVK010000049.1 GCF_905203285.1 uncultured Succinatimonas sp. | reverse complement strand
TTAAGAGCTCTATTCAATCATCCCTTTTCCTCTTAAAAATTCTTCAGCGACTTCCCTTGCGTCCATTCCGTCTATATCTACCTGCATATTCATTTTACCCATAGTCTTTTCATCTATAAGACCTTCCATCCGCTTAATAAGCGGAACTATTTCAGGGTATTCTTCAAGAGCTTCGCCCCTAATCAGATAAACGGCATCATAAGGCGGGAAAAAGTTATCTCTATCTTCAAGCAGCACTAAGTCATTTTTAAACAACAAAGCATCTGTAGAAAAAGCATCAATAACATCAACCTCACCTGAAGCAATCGCGCTGTAACGAATGGATCCGTCAAGGCCTCTGACTTCGGCAAAACTATTGTTATAAAGTTTTTCAAGGCTTGGCAGACAATCGTCGCGATGCACGAATTCCACGGTACAGCCAAGGCGCAGCTTATCCGCCACACGCATTAAATCTTTTACTGTCTTAAGGTTATATTTACGCGCGATTTCAGGAGTAACCGCCATAACATAAGTATTGTTAAATCCGATATTTTGCGAGGTTTTTATGCCAAAACGCTCATCAAGTCCTTTCTTAGACTGTTCATAAACCGCCGCCGGATCATGCGAATCCATTTTCTCATGTAAAAAATTAGGCAAAATCGTTCCCGTATAGCAGGCAAAAGCATCAAGCTCATCTGCATTCATTGCGGTAAGTTCCATAATGGCTCCGCCCAAATTGTATGAACCTTCAACTTTAATATCGGTATTGTTCTCAACCATTACCTGCAAAAGATAACCCAAAATAATCGCTTCAGTAAAATTATTAGAACCAATAACAAGTTTTTTCTGCTGACTTTCTAAATAATAATCATACGCAGAAGAACCAAGCGGTACGAAAACCAACAGCATGCACACAAAAACAACGCTAAAACGCTGCATACGGCGTTTCTTTTTATCAATATTTTTAATTTGACTTGCAGGCAGCAAACCTTCCGGGGTTACGACCTTTTCAAGCTTGCCTAAAATATAGTCAAAAAACAGTGCCAAACAAGAAGCAGGTATTGCTCCTAACAAAACCAAATTAACGTTCTGAGAATTAAGACCTAGATTAATAAACCACCCTAAACCGCCGGCTCCGGCAAAAGCCGCAATGGTCATAGTACCTACTGCTGCAACCGCTGAAATTCTTATGCCAGCCATAATATAAGAAGCGGTTAACGGCAATTCAATCTTAAACAAGCGCTGGCACGGCGACATGCCAAGACCTCTTGCCACTTCAAGCATCTTAGGATCTATACCTTTAATTCCGGTATAAGTATTTTTTAAGATCGGCAGCAAAGAATAAACAATAACCATCAAAATAGCCGGTCTTTCACCGATGCCGACAAAAGGTACGGCAAAGGCTAGTAATGCGATACTCGGAATAGACTGCAGAACATTGGCAAAACCTATTACAAAATCAGCAAGACGCTTATGCTTGGTAACGATAATGCCGAGCGGAACGCCAATCATCAATGAAATAAAAACAGCAATCGCCGTCATATTCATATGCTGAATAAATAGTTCGGAAAGCTCTCCTCTTTTATCTAAAAATAACAAAATAAAGCTTTCCATCAGTCTTTCTCCTTAATCTGCGTCTGTAATTTCTGCCCTTCCGTATTGCTTAAAACTTCAATATTCTTGATTTTAGAGGCCGCACTTAAAATCTTTTCTTTTACGGCGTTTATATCAGGAAGTCTGCTGTTTTGTTCCTGAGTTAAACTGTTTTCCGCTTTTACTTGTCCCTGACTATCTGAATTTTGCGGCATTGCAGTAGAAATAATCGCATTGTTTTGAACCTTTTCTTCCGTGCTGATTAGCTGCTTACTTAACATCGTAAGCAATAAATGTTTACTAAGATAACCTTTAAGCGTCCCTTCATCGTCAATTACGGCAATAACATTGGTTTTACGATCCAATTTGCAGCTCAATGCGTCTTCAAGCGTTGCATTTTCATTAATTGTTACTACATTGTTATTTAAATACTTATCAAAATTAGTTGATTTCCAAAATGCCCACCTTAAAGATTTTGCCGTGATCGTTCCTAATAATTTGCCATTTTGCGTAAGAAATAAAGTCTCAACCTCCATTTTCTTCATCAAAGCCCTTGCATCATGCACTGTTGCCGAACTCTCCAAAGCCGGAACCTTTTTAAGCATGATTTCGCTGACTTTAATCAAATCAGGATTACGCCACAGCTTATGCGGACCGATAAACTCCTCAATATCCTTGTTAACAGGATGTTTTAAGATTTCAGCCGGAGTTCCAACCTGGGCTATAACACCATCTTCTAAAATGCAGATGCGGCTTGCAAGCTTAATCGCCTCATCCATGTCGTGAGTGACGAAAACGATAGTCTTCTGCATCGCTTGCTGAATTCTTAAGATTTCATCCTGCAAATTGGCACGAGTCACCGGATCAAGCGCAGAAAACGGCTCATCCATAATAACAATTGAAGGATTCGGGGCAAAAGCTCTTGCCACTCCGACACGCTGTCTTTGTCCGCCTGATAACTGCGAAGGATACAAATCACGATATAAAGACGGTTCTAAATTGACAAGATCAAGCATCTTGTCAATGCGCGCATCCCTTTCATTTTTAGGATATTCGGCAAGCTCCAAACTTAAAGCGATATTTTCAGCCACCGACAAATGAGGAAATAAACCGGCTTCCTGAACGACATAACCGATTTTCCCGGGAAGCTTGCGCAATGAAAGTTTATTTATATCTTCCCCGTCAATAAGAACTTTACCGGAGCTTACTTTATTAAGCTTATTGATAAGTTTAAGCAAAGTCGTTTTACCACATCCGCTGGCACCGATTAGTACACAAAATTCCCCGTCATTAATCGTCAGATTAATCTTTTTTAAAACCAGCTTGCTATTGTATGATAGCGATACGTTTTTAAACTCAATCATTAGCGTTAGGTATTTCCGATAAAAAAGTAAAAGTACCTCTCTCAAGCAAAAAAATTGCAGATTAAGCGGCAAAACTTAAATTAACTAATTACATCTCAAGCCGGAAATTTGCTTTTCCGGAATAAAGAGAAAAGAAACAATCAAAAATTTGCAAACAAAAATAAAGCCTTTGCAAACTTAATTAAAAAGACAAGATTTTCAAAAAAAATTGAAAAAGAAAGATCCTTTAATTTAATGTTATTGATTTGCATGCACTAAGATCAAGCGATCAGATGACTTTTTACCGTTTCTTTGTTCCATATTGTGATCCGCGTTAGGATTAGAACTTGCAGTTATCGTTCTTTACTACAGAATTTTTATTTATTTTTCTCTTTTCACAAAAATGTACAAAAAAGTTTAGACTAGTCAAAAAAAACCATTAAGGAATTTACTCATGCTCTCTTTTGAAAGTGACTATATAAAAGGCGCTCACCCTCAAATTTTATCCGCGCTTTATAAATTAAATGAAGATCCTTTTGCAGGCTACGGTGAAGATAAATTTTCCAAAACAGCCAAACAAAAAATTGCCGCAGCATGCGCTACGGATGCAAAAGATATTTTCTTTTTAGTCGGCGGCACTCAAACAAACGCTGTCGTTATAGCAACCATGCTTAAAGACTACGAGGGAGTGATTGCCGCTCAAACCGGACATATTAATGTTCATGAAGCAGGAGCCATTGAGCACACCGGACATAAAGTCCTGCCTCTTCCTGCACATTTGGGAAAAATAAACGCACAAGATCTAAGCGCTTATTTAAAAACTTTCTATGCTGATGAAAACTATCCGCATATGGTTTTTCCCGGTATGGTTTATATTTCCCAACCCACCGAATACGGCACTTTATATTCAAAAGCCGAACTTAACGCTATTTACGCAATCTGTAAAGAATACAAAATTCCTCTTTATATTGACGGAGCACGCTTAGGATATGCCCTTGCAAGTACGGAAAATGACGTCTCCTTACCGGAACTTGCCCGTTTATGCGATGCCTTTTATATCGGCGGCACCAAGGTAGGAGCATTATGCGGTGAAGCTTTGGTTTTTACCCGCAATAATGCCCCTAGTCATTTTATAACCAGAGTCAAACAGCATGGGGCGCTGCTTGCCAAAGGCAGTCTTATCGGCATCCAGTTTGATACGTTGTTTACTGATAATCTGTACTTTAAGATAAGCAAAAACGCCATTGACTCGGCTCATCAATTAATTGAAATTCTGGAGAAAAAAGGATTTAAGTTTTTCTTAAAGTCCCCTACCAATCAACAGTTTGTCATTGTAAGCAATGACAAGCTTCAAAAGCTCAGGGAGCATGTAGCAACCGGATTCTGGGAAAAATACGATGAAAACAGCAGTGTCATCCGTTTTGCCACCAGCTGGGCAACCACACAAGACGAGCTGATAAAACTAAAAGAAATTTTGTAAGTTAATTTTTATTTCAAGCAAAGATTTTTTTGCTTTTAAAATGCAAAAACCCCGGCAGTATGTCGGGGCTTTATTCTAATAAAACATCAGAGCTTTAAAACTAAAGCAAAATTTTATCAATGACGCTCATCACTGTCAGGATCGAACTCATGATCGGCATTAATGAGTTTAGGCTTGTTCTCATTCCAGTACGGTGATAAATCACGCAGACGCTGAATAATACCGGGCAATACGCGCAGCACTTCATCAATCTCAGCTTCGGTCGTAAAACGCGACAATGAGAAACGGATGGTACCGTGAGCGGCTGAGAACGGAATACCCATAGCCTGCATAACATGCGAAGGCTCAAGTGATTCTGAAGAGCAGGCAGATCCGGATGAAGCGGCGATTCCGTACTCATTTAGCATAAGCAGGATTGCCTCACCTTCAACAAACTTAAATGCGACATTTAAGGTGTTAGGCGTACGATGAGTCTTGTCACCGGTTACGATAACTTCAGGAATGGTGTTGACAATGCCCTGCTCAAGCTTGTCACGTAAAGCTCTTACGCGAGTATTCAAATCATCAAGATGAGATTTTGCAAGCTCACAGGCCATTCCTAAACCGACGATATAAGGTACGTTCTCGGTACCGGCGCGACGTCCGCGTTCCTGATGACCGCCGTGCATAAAAGGAATGAAGCGGGTGCCTCTTCTTACGTACAAAGCACCGATGCCTTTAGGCGCATGAAGCTTATGTCCCGAGAAGGAAAGCATATTAATCTTGGTATCTTTAAGATTAATAGGGATCTTGCCTACCGCCTGAACCGCGTCGGTATGAAATACGACATTATGGGCAGCTGCGATCTCTGCCATCTGCGGTACGGGATAAATATTACCGGTCTCGTTATTAGCCCACATAATAGAAGCCAATGCGGTCTTCGGGCTTAACAGTTTTTCAAATTCTGCAGGATCGATATCGCCTAAGCTATTGGCGCCTAAATACTTAACCTCGACACCGCGGCCTGACAAAAATGAACAGGTATCCAAAATAGCCGGATGTTCAAGCTTGGTAGTAACAATTTCGTTTTTGTCTTTTTGCGTGAACAATGAAGTCCAAACTGCGGTATTGTCAGATTCGGTAGCGCATGAAGTGAAAATAATTTCATCAGGATGAGCGGCTCCGAGCAAATCCGCAACCTGCTCGCGGGCATGATTTATCGCTCTGTCAACTGCCAAACCGAAGCCGTGCTGAGAAGAAGGATTACCGTAATAAGTATTAAAATACGGCATCATTGCTTCAACCACTTTAGGATCGATTCTCGTAGTGGCGTTATTATCAAGGTAAATGCCCTTGCCTACGCCTAATTCATCATCTCTCATCTAACTATTCCTTAATTAACGAACCACGGCTTTTACTTCATGTCCGACAGCTTCTGTAAGTTTCTTTGCAATAAAGGACAATGTCATATCCTGCATAAGACCGACAGCCACGGCACCTGACAGTTTTACGGTAACGGTATCACCTGAAATTGCAACGAGCTCGGCATCGGATCCGTCTTTTTTAAGGCCTTCGGCAACTTCCTTGATTACGCTTACGGCCTTGTCATAAATCGGAGATTTTAAAGTAGCTTCATCTAAAGCCGCACCGCTTGCAGAGACTGCAGGCTCGGTTGAAACGTTGATCTTAATACCCTGAATCGGGGTCGGGGTAAAGCCGGGACGAGGTACGCCGCACTTTTCAAGATCTACCCAAACTTCGTCAATGATCTCTTCAATGCGCATATGGCATGACTGACAGCCGCCGCCTGCTTTAGTGTAATTGGTAACTTCCTCAACGGTAGTCAAATGGTTTTCCCAGACGGCCTTTTTAATCTTATTGATGCCGACGCCGAAGCAATGACATACGATTTCACCGTCATCATGAGCCTGTTCGTAGCTCTTGCCGTGATAGTTGGCAATGGCCGCATCCAAGGCTTCGCGTCCCATTACCGAACAATGCATCTTTTCAGGAGGCAATCCGCCTAAATAATCAACGATGGTCTGATTAGTGATTTTTTCAGCCTCTTCCAAGGTCTTGCCGATAAGCATTTCGGTTAATGCAGAAGATGAAGCGATAGCGCTGCCGCAACCGTAAGTCTGGAAAGCGGCATCTTCAATCACATTGGTGGTCGGGTTGATTTTCAACATCAAACGCAAAGCATCACCGCAAATAATCGAACCGACATCGCCGATAGCATTGGCATCTTCAATAACACGTGCGTTGCGTGGGTGCAAAAAATGATCTTTAACCTTGTCTGAATAATCCCACATATCAAATATCCTCGTTGTCCTTAGCGGATTTTCTAAATTCTTTTAAATTCCTTTTAACTGCAAAACCTGACTTTACAAATTAAGTCATCTATTTACAAAAAGAGCGATTTTACAGCAAAAAGCTTTCAAGCTAAAAAACAGCTTCAAATTATCCGGCAATATTGTACCTAAAAAACACCTGACGGTTGCCTTTATACATTAAATTATCAAGCGATTTTTTATCAGTTTTCTGCCTTTAAATCATCTAAAGTAAAAGGCGATCGCGGCGCAATCTCTTTATTAAGTACTATTGATGTTTTGGTCATACCGTATTTGGCATTTAACCTTTCAACAAAGTGATTAAGTGCCTTAACCCCGGTAAATCCTGCAGTAAGCATATAGGAAAAATCTCCCGTAACCTTAAGGCAGGAGCTTACGCAAGGTAATGCTTTCATCTCATCGACAAAACGCTCAAAATCAGCAGGCAGAACCTTAACCGATATTACCGCCTCAAGCGATAGAGCAAATTTATCAAAACTTATAACAGCGCGGTACCCTTCGATAATTTTGGCGTCTTCAAGCCGTTTAAGGCGCGCCGATACGGCAGGGGCCGACAAATTTACCCTACATCCTAAATCCCGAAGCGATAAGCGCGCCTCGTCACGAAGCAGCGCAATGATTAATAAATCAGCTTCATCAAGTTTTAATGACATATCTATAGATTCTTAATTGCGGTAACTTTAAAGCCCAAAGCCTCAATAACGCTTTTTAGCATTTCATCGTTAATCAGAGATCCTACGTTCAATACGGCTTTGTTATCCTCGAGGGAAACCAAAACATCACTGACGCCCGGCAATGCGGCTAAAGCCTTATTTACCGATGCGGTACAATGATTGCAGTGCATGCCGTCAATTAAAATTTCTTTTTTCATGATGTTCTCCTTAGTGTTTAAATCCACAACATTTTTTGCATAACGCTCAACCTTGGTTGTCGTCAAGCGCAGAGCATTGGTCACCACGCATAAAGAGCTCATGCTCATCAAAAGCGCGGCAAGCATCGGGGTTAAGCGTAAATTGAAACTTGAGTAAAAAACGCCGGCTGCCATCGGAATGCAGATAACATTATAAATAAAAGCCCAAAAGAGATTTTCTTTTATGTTTCTAATGGTTTTACCTGACATTACCTTTGCCGTGATCACGTCATAAAGGCTGTCTTTCATCAACACCGCGTCACAAGAGCTTAACGCGATATCGCTTGCTCCCGATACGCCGATTCCGACATCGGCAACAGTAAGGGATAAAGCGTCGTTAATACCGTCACCGACCATCGCAACGACATGTCCTTTATCCTGATAATCTTTAATAATATCGGCTTTGTCTTTAGGTAAAAGCCCTGCCCGGTATTCATCAAGCTCAAGTTTTTTCGCAACGGCAGCTGCCGATCCGTTGCTGTCGCCCGTCAGCATCACGGTTTTTATATTTTCTTCTTTTAATTTTTTTACCGTCGCAAAAGCTTCTTCCTTAATGTCATCCCCAATTGCAAAAAGACAAAGCAATGACTTTTCCTTAATGAGGCATAAAACGGTAAATCCGTCTTTTTCATAAGCGGCAATAGCGTTGTTGTCTTCATCGCTTACTTCTATATTTAAATACGAAAGATAACGCGTTCCGCCTAAATAATAATGATCATCACCGATTAAGCCTTCAACTCCCAGACCGTCATTTAATTTATAGGCTGTAACGGGAAAACTTATAAGCCCAAGCACATCAGCTTTTGCCACTATTGCTTTGGCAAGCGGATGATCGCTTTTTTCCTCAAGACTTTTTGCCATCATCAAATTAATGCTTTCAAGCGCTTTATCCTGAGATTTGATAAAACGCACCGCCATTTTGCCGTAAGTCAAAGTTCCGGTTTTATCAAAAATTACCGTATCGGCCTTATGCAGAATTTCAATGGCGTCAGGAGATTTAAACAAAACTCCGTAACTTGCCGCCTTGCCGGTTCCCGCCATGATGGCAGTAGGAGTGGCTAGACCTAAAGCGCAAGGACATGAAACCACCAATACGCTTACGGCAAAGGTTAAGGCTAGAGCAAAAGATGCTCCTAATAACAACCAGGCAACAAAAGTAATTAAAGCCGCGATAATCACAAAAGGGACGAAATAAGCTGCGACTTTATCGGCAATTCTAGCTATAGGTGCCTTTTTGGTAGTTGCCTCATCAATTAAAGCGATAATTTTAGAAAACGTGGTATCAGCACCGACCGCAGTTGCCTCAAGCTCAATATATCCCTGACTTAAAATCGATGCGGTGAAGACATTGCTTCCTTTTTCTTTTTTGACAAGACGGCTTTCTCCGCTTAACGCACTTTCATCAAAAAAGGCATTACCCGATATTACTTTGCCGTCACAAGGCGCGCTTTCACCAGCTTTTAAAATAACGATATCTCCTGCATTAAGACTGTCGGCATTGATAACGATCTCTTTGTCACCGCGTTTTACGCGTGCGGTTTTAGGAGAAAGATCCATGAGCTTTACAACAGCATCGGTAGTTTTCAATTTTGCCTTTTGCTCAAAATATTTACCGACATAAACCAAGATCAAAATCGTCGCGACCGACTCAAAATAAAGCGGCACTTCATGATGTAAAACCGTATAGCTGTCGCCTTGTTTAAGGTTTAATAAAGAAAAAAGAGAAAATAAAAAAGAAGCTCCGGCACCTACTGCCACCAATGAATCCATATTGGGAGAAAAATGCAGTAAAGCTTTAAAACCGTTTTTAAAGTAATCGCGCTGAATAAACATGATAAATAGCGTCAGCGCAAGCTGGCATAAAGCGTTTATTAGCGCATCTTTTATCAGGACTAGCCCGAACATCGGCCCCATCGAAACGGACATTAGGACAAGAGTTAAAAAGATACTTAAAATAAGCTTTCTTTTCTGTGCCTTAACTGCTTTATCATCAGCTTTTGCGGCAAATGACTTGCCAGTTGAGTCAAGAGCCGTATAGCCTGCGTTTTTCACGGCAAGCTTTATAATTTCATCACTTACTTTGCTTTCATCAAAAATAACCGTAAGACGATTTTTTAAAAGCGCAACGTTACAATCATTAACCCCGTCTACTTCCCTAACCGCCTTATCAATGCGCGCGGCGCAGGCCGCGCAGGACATACCGACAATATCAAAACTTTGTTTCTGCATTTTTCTGCCTTTTTAAGCGTAATCTTTTTATTATTATTGTTATTCGTATATCGGTAGTGCTGTTCTTAGCTTATTGTAGCACCGCGTTTTACTTTTACCCAAGTAAGTGCGCGCATAGCATTTAACACAGCTAACACGCATAAGCCGACATCACCGAAAATCGCCACCCAAATTCCGGCAATGCCCATAGCGCCCAAAACCAAGATCAAAAGCTTACAGGCAATAACAAAAACAATATTCTGCATCGCAAGCCTGTAAGTACGGCGTGAAAGAGCTATCGCCTGCGGAATCTTCCTTAAATCATCATTCATCACGACCACATCGGAAGCTTCAACGGCAGAAGCCGAACCGAACTGACCCATGGCAATACCGATATCAGAAGCGGCAAGTACCGGAGCATCATTGATGCCGTCACCGACAAAACCGACTACGGCCCCATCCTTTTCTTTAAGCTCCTTTACGGCCTTAAGCTTATCCTGAGGCAGCATCTTGGCGTAGTATTTTGCAATACCAAGACGCTTGGCTATATTTTTAGCAACCGTTTCTTTATCACCGGTTATCATGCAGGAAGTTATACCTAAATTTTCAAGTTCGCCAAAGAAAGCAGCTGCTCCGGCTTTTGGCTCATCATTTAAAACGAGTCCGCCGATAAACTTGCCGTCAACTGCCGCAAGCACTTCAGTCCCTATTACCGTGCTTTGATGAAGATCGGTTCTTGCCGTAATTTTTTCAATAAATTCCCGGCTTCCGACCGCTACTTTTTTACCGTCGATAATTCCTTCAATTCCGAACCCTGACACTTCATGGACGGATTCTGCTTTTTTAAGCTCTATATTATTTGCCTTGCAGTAATTAACTATAGCTGTACCGATTGGATGAGTCGTTACGCTTTCAAGAGCATACACGCAGGATAAAAGCTCTGCTTTTGATGAGCCATCATCTACTATAAAATCCACAGGCTTAAACTTGCCTTGAGTGATGGTTCCGGTTTTATCCAAAGCCAAAACGGTTAATTTAGATAAAGTCTCAATATGAATACTGCCCTTTACCATCACGCCGATTTTGGATATCGCGCCAAGACCGCCGAAAAATGACAACGGCACTGACAAAACCAAAGCACAGGGACAGGACACAACCAAAAATACCAAAGCTCTTTCTATCCAATCGGAAAAGCTTTCCCCTTCGATAAAGAAAGGAACCAAGGCTAAAAGAACAGCACAAGTTACGACTATAGGGGTGTAATAAACGGCAAAACGGGAAATCAAAGCCTCAGGTTTGGACTTATTGGCCGCTGCATCTTCAATAAGTTCAATTAATCTTGTTATAGAAGAATTTGAGTTATCCTTGGTCACGACAAGCTCAATAACGCTTCCCATATTGATGCCGCCTGAGGGGATCTCTTCTCCTTCTTTATATGAATAAGGTTCGCTTTCACCCGTTAAAGCACTTAAATCAACTGCAGCAGAGCCCTGTTTTAAAACACCGTCAAGAGCAATTGCCTCACCTGCAAGAACTCTTATGGTTTGACCGATTTTAACTTTACGCGGTTTTACCTTTAGTTCATTGCCGTTTTCATCAATTACTCTTACTATTTGCGGCTTTAAAGCAATAAGGGAGGTAATTTCTTTATGAGAACGGCCTGATGCGTACTCTTCAAAAAGCTCGCCTATCTCATAAAAAATCAACACCGCCAAAGCTTCAGGATAATCACCAAGGGCAATAGCACCGAAGGTGGCTATAGACATTAAAAACTGCTCGGTCATACGAAAGCGCTTAAACAAAGTTTTAAATGCGCTTATAACAGTCTCATACGCTACAGCGACATAGGCACAGGCAAATAAAAAAAGCTTTATATAGTCATTTATATCAAGCTTTAATAAAAGCATAATCATAACTATCAAAGCAAAAGCAAGCCTTAACTTGGTTTTAAAATCGATACTCTGCAGCATAACTATCCCTATGCTTTGTGGTTAATCACGAAGAGTTACAGAAATTCCGTCCTCAAAGTCGTCACTTACCTTTTGAACTTTTTCAATTAACTCATCTTCATCAAGATCGTCGTTGGCCTCAATGACAAGAGACTGCAATGGAAAATTGATATTAGCGTTTTTAATACCGTCAAGCGCGGCAATCTTCTTTTCTAAAGACAAAGCGCAGTGCGGACAATCTAGACCTTTTATATCGCAGCGTAATTTCATATTCTGATCCTTTAAAACAAAAGTTGAGCAATCATTCAACTATTAGCATTATATAACAGTTGAATAATTGTTCAACTGTTATTAATAATATTTTAATTATTTTTTTGCGCTCCCGTAAATTTTCACTGTAGGCTCTTGCGTATAATCATGCTTACGTATTTTCGAGGAAATATTCCATGACTTACCACATTCTTAAATATACCGATTCTTCTCTTCCTGACTTTTTGATTAGCGAAGTAAAAAAACGCGGAGAATTTGCCGAAAAAAAGGCTTTAAACGCTGATGAACTCAAGCAGGCTTATGAAGAAACCGATATTCTTCTTGTATCTGGCGGCACCATAATTACTAAAGATACTTACGATAAGTTCAAAAATGTCAAAATGATCGCCGATTTTGGTGTCGGATATGACGGAATTGATGTAAATGAAGCTATAAAACGCAATATTTTCATAAGTCATACTCCGAATGTACTCAACGACGACGTTGCCAACACCGCCGTAGCACTGCTCATGAATACGACAAGGCAAATGATCGAGGCACAGAAGTTTATCGAACGCAAAGATTGGGAAAACGGAGCCATAATGCCTTTAGGTGTTTCCTTTACCGGACTTAAGGTCGGCATCGCAGGCCTTGGCCGCATCGGTAAAGAAATTGCTGCAAGACTTGAAGCTTTTAAATGCGATATCGCCTATTTTGCTCACGGCAAAAAAGATGTTTCCTATAAATTCTTTGCGTCATTAAGCGATATGGCTTCATGGTGCGACGCATTAATTATCGCTATGCCGTCCACCAAAGAAACCTTCCACTGCGTCAACGAAGAAATACTTCAAAAATTAGGACCTAACGGCTTTTTGGTAAACATTGCCCGCGGAGCATTAGTTGATACCGACGCTTTAATCAAAGCTCTTGATAATAAAATAATCGCAGGAGCAGGTCTTGATGTTTTCGAGCAGGAACCGAAGGTTCCGCAGGAGCTGTTTAACCGTCCTAACGTCGTATTGACACCGCATATAGGCAGTGCCACCACCTATACACGTATGGAAATGGCAAAGCTTGTTCTTGCCAATATTGACGCTTTTATTGCAGGTAAAAACCTTATAACTAAAGTCCCCGGCACCAGAGACGCCTGATGAATAACATCGAATTTGCCAAACTTAGCGATAAGCGCCTAAGTCATGAAGCCCGTTCTCTATATCTTTTTTACTTAAGACCGATGGCAGAACGCGGCTTATGTCTTATCGATCTTCCGGCATTAAGCCTTGCAATGGAAACAATAAGCTCAGTATGTCCTTTCATTCCGACTGAAAATCTCATTACAGATCTTTTAAACGAGCTTAACTTATTGGGTTTTATCGAAAAAAAAACGCAATCAGATACCTGGCAAGGCTACAGCGTCGTGTTGCCTTACTTTAATGCCGATACCACTTTACTGCCGCAAAAGCCTTTTGCCATGAGTGCATCATGGAGACCTAGTTCAAACTTCACGCAAACCTGTCTTATGGCAGGACTTCACAGCGCCGATTTTACCGAAAGCGAGCTTAACTCTTTTATAAGCTATTGGTCGGGGCGCCATGAGCTTAGAAATCAGCACGCATGGGAACGGGCTTTTGCTTTAAGACTTTTAAAGCACCGCAGCGCCTACACCGCATCCGGTAAAAATACCCCGACAGCAGCTGCAACTGCCGCAAAAGCGGTAAACACATCTGCAGCAGTTGCCCAAAAAGCATCAGCCAAGGCAGAAAAAATATAAAAAAACCCTCGGGTCATACGATCCGAGGGTAACAATCAAACAAACATAAGGAGTACGCGTACTATATCATATTTTTATAAAAAAATGAGATATTCCTCAAAATTTTTTAATTAATATTGATCGCGTAAAACTTCGAAGTGTGCCTGAGGATGATTGCAAGCAGGGCATGCCTTAGGTGCTTCGGTTCCTTCATAAATGAATCCGCAGTTGCGGCAACGCCAAATAACCTTATCGCCACGCTTGAACATAGTGCCGTCAGTTAAATGCTGCCACAAAGAACGGTACTGTTTTTCATGCTGCTTTTCAGCAATAGCGATATTTTCCATTACAGCGGCGATTTCAGGGAAACCTTCTTCACGAGCTGTTGCGGCAAAGCTAGGATACATATCGGTCCACTCTTCATTTTCACCCTTGGCTGAAGCCTCAAGATTTGCAGCGGTATCACCGATAATTCCTGCAGGGAAAGTAGCGGTAATTTCTGCAGTGCCGCCTTCAAGGAACTTAAATAAGCGCTTTGCGTGCTCTTTTTCCTGATTAGCAGTCTCAGTGAAGATTTCGCTGATAAGAACATAACCTTCATTCTTTGCTACGGAAGCAAAGTAGGTATAGCGATTACGAGCCTGAGACTCACCGGCAAAAGCGGTCAGAATATTCTTCTCGGTCTGAGTACCTTTTAAGCTGGGCATGTTTTACTCCTTTATATACATGTGTATTTTTGATGTTCTGAGAATTTAGTCGAACTAATGCATTTTAGTAGAAAATTCACATCAAAACAGTGCCTATGATCATGAATGCAATGCATCAAATTGTCAAAGAAACTTTTTATCAACTAACTCTACAAAAAGATATTTACACACTTTTTTTAAATAAACTACGGAGTAGGGCAGAAAAATTCAAACAAATAAAGAGTCAGTTAAAAAAGAATTTGTATTAATCAAACAGGCAAAGGCATCAGCATTTTAGAGCATTAAAACTTAAAAAACAGCAAATTTAGACGCATGAATTTTAAGCTGACGAATAAACAGGCACATTCATAATTTTAAACGTAAATTAAGGGAAACTTATTAAAAATATTGCTTGTTATTTACACAGAAAGAAAAGGATATTACTAAAAAATATAAGTTTTATTACTAGCCATAAGACAAACACCAATAACAGCAAACTAATATTAATTACATATGTAAAT
>NZ_CAJKVK010000048.1 GCF_905203285.1 uncultured Succinatimonas sp. | reverse complement strand
TGTTGTACCGGCCATCGCTTTTGCAGTGATTGCCTATTATGGTTTCTTCATTGCTAGAAAACAGGAAAGTGGGGATTGTATGTAAAAACTTATAATTTAAAAACAAAATATCATGAAGAAAACAGTCTTAATCTTTGGCTTTTTGCTTTGTCTCTTTTAACGCATTTGCTACTATGGAAGCAGCTTGGACTGACAATGAAGTCAAAACATCTGCAATAAGCTGCCCGCAGTTGATATATGTGAAAAACCCTGACGGCAGTTATAAAGAGTATTCTTTTACTCAACAAATCAAAAAACGTAACGCAACTATCGACAAAGGAGAATGCGTTTACCGCTAAAAAATATGGTTCAAACAGTAAATGCTTCAGAACTTTCCCTAAAGGCAAAGCTCCTGTGCACTTTAGGTTGGCGTATGGCTTTATGCGGCGCTGAAACACGCCTTATTATCCAATCGGTAAGACAGATGGGCGTAGATCTCGGTCTTTCCGAAGTTGACTTGGGACTATCAAGAACCGGTCTTGTCGTAAAGGTGCATTCAGGCTCCGAGTACAGCGTTGAATTTAAGGAAATCAGCGCTTTTGGCATAAATATGTCATCACTTACCGATTTAAATCGTATTTGCCTTGATGTGTCTGCAGGAAAGCTTAGAGATCCTAAAGAAATTTTTCAGGCAATAGAAGCCGTAAAACCCAAGCATTACAATCAAAAACTGCTTATTGTAATTGAGTCATTAGCCGCCGGCCTTTTTGCCTTCTTAAACGGAGCAACGCTTCAGGTAATGGCTTGCAGCGTTATCGGCGGACTGCTTTTAATGATTGTAAGATTCTCTTTACTAAAAAGAGGATTTTTTGAAAGTTTTGCTTTTATGTGCTCTGCTTTTTGCGGCAGCATTCTTGCTCTTTTTGCCGCAAAACTTCTTTTTAATCTTTCAGCAGAGCAAACCTCGCTTGCTCTTATGTCCACATCTTTGCTTTTAGTTCCCGGTTTTCCTTATATGAACGGATTCCTCGATATCTTCAAAGGATATGTCGATATGGGGATCAGCAGAATTATCCATGCATTCGTTTTAACCTCAGCCGCCGCTATCGGACTTATCGGCACTGTTTTTATCAACACATTACCTATTTTTGAAATTTTATGATGGATACGGATATTATTACGCGGATTGTTTTAGAGGGCTTGGCAGCAGGTTTTATCGCCTCTGCCTTTGCCATGCTTTTTGCCGTCCCGAAACAATACTTAATATTTGTTGCTGCAGGCGGAATGATAACGCGCGTTATCCGTTCCCTTCTCTTTTATTGTTTAAACGTTGAAATCGTAATTGCGACTTTTGCCGCTTGTGCCGTAATCTCTTTAATTTTTATTTACGTAGGCCCTAAGCTTGGCGTCCCCCGTCCTGTTTTTACCGTGGCAAGCGTTATTGCGCTCATTCCCGGCATGGATGCCTACAATGCTTTGTTATCGCTTATCTCTTTAATTGAAATAACCGATGTCGCTCTTTTTGATTCTTATCTTTTTACTTTGATGCATTCAGGTGTGCGCTGCGTGGCAATTTTGCTGGCCATCGCACTGGGAATCGCGATCCCTCCGCTCTTTTTCTATAACTACCGCAACAAACTGCGTTAAATTTTACCCCAACAAAAAGGACCGCCGCAGCGATCCTTTTTTAAACTTAAATTAAATAGAAGATTACAACAGGCAATTGAAGCTGTCGTTTAAAATCGGCAGACTCCACATATCACAGCTGTCCTTTTCAATATGGAATGAAGAAGCAAAACGCTTACGTTTCCATTGAGAACGGGCATTTAATCTAAAGTATTTGGCTACATCACTCTTTAAAAGATCGTCATCAAGATCTTTAAATCGTTCATCTTCTCTTACTTTACTGAAAATTTCTTCCGGACCTAAAAACTCCGCATTAAAGAGTCTTCTTATTTCATCAAGCAAAATATACGGCATCAGATCCTTTTCATCTTTCTGCTCTCCACCGGGACGCAGCTCAGCCGTAGGCTCCTGATCGGCAACAAAAGACAGATCTTTTATATTAAAGATATATGCGGACGGCCCCAAGTTAACGCCATGATCAGCAATTTGGCGGTTTATGCGCAAAATACGGCTTTTACCGATTCCTCCAACAGGATCAACGCCGCCTACCGTATCACCGTCCATAGTGCAATAACCCACGACGGCCTCGGATAAATTTCCGGTAGAAAGCAAGAGTTTATTTTCATGGTTGGCAAACATCCAAATACTCGGCAAACGTGAACGTGCCTGAATATTCTGCAAAGTAAGATCGTCCTTCTCCCAAGATAAAGAAGGACCGTCATTTGCTTTATCAAACAGCTTGATATATAAATCAACTGCTTTTGAAATTTCTAATTCATGATGAGTACTGCCAAGACATGCAGCTAATTTTTCGGCTGCATTACGGGTAATTTTTCCTGAACTCTTTGAGGCCTGGTAAACGGTAGTTAAGACTTTAGGCATTACTTCCGTTTTAATATAAGTCTCATGATCTCCTTCAACATCCTTAACATCAATATTTAAAGAACGCAGGATCTCAACATACTTTTTATCTCCCAAATGTTCAAGAGCCAAAGCCTGCCCTACTGCAACTGATACTGCGCACAAGGCAGAGTCTGCACCTCCGGACAACGACAAGGCAAATCCTTTGCTTTTGGTTTTGAGCATCCAGTCAAAAAGACCTAAGGAAATTGCTTTTACAATCAAATCATTTTCATCTTCATCAGGAGCAATGCCGCACTTTTCACAGACAATATTTTCTCGCTTAAAGCTAAAAGGAGAATTTTTAGCTATTAATTTACCTTTTTGAGCGATAATTCCCTGACCGTCATAAACTAAAGTACCGCTTTCACAGCCTAAAAGATTAGTCTTTACAACAATAGCATTAATATCACGGGAAAGATTTAAAGCTTGGTTAAGATTTGACTCAAGAGAGCCAAGCTCAAACGGAGTAGCATTAGGGATCACAACCACATCGCAATCAGTAAATCCGACGGGCCAGTCATCATAAGCCACGCCTAGAGTGAAGCCGCGGCAATTTATGCTTCGTGATGCCACATAAAATGTTTTACCCTCAATAGTGCAGGAAACATCTTCTGTCGTGGTTGCAAAATAACGGTATGAATCATCAAGAGGATTATCATATTTATAAAGGTATTTGACGGTTAACCCTAAAATTTCACCGCGGCGAATAACAGCATAAGCGTTATAAATACGACCGTTATCGGCAAGCAGAGGCAAACCTAAGCCTACTACCGCCCCTGCCGGCAATTCTTTAGTTAATGCAACAAGACAATCCTGACATTTACGCACAAAAGCAGGGATTTTAAATAAGTGAGCACATCCTGCACCGCTTAATACCAGCTCAGGAAACAGTACAACGCCGCAGCCGTGATCAACTGCAAGTTCCACTGCTTTTATTATTTTGGTCTTATTTCCGGCCAAATCCATTGGTATAGTGTTGATTTGACCTGCAGATAAATTAGTTAATAAGGACATAACAAACTCGCAAACAGAAAATTTACTGCATATATTTTAATGCGAATCTTTGAATTATGTACGTACTAGTCTAAAATGAGGCAACTTTGAGGTTTTTAGAATGCTTCCAGAAAAACAACAGCTTCACAAATACGTTATTACTGAAGGTCACAGCAAAACTTTAGGCGCCACCATTGAAAAAGACGGCGTTAATTTCGCTGTATGGTGTCCTGCGGCAAGTATTATTGAACTACTGCTGTTTAAAGACATTGACGACTGTGAACCGGATATTATTACCCTTGCTTCACCATTATTTCGTTCTACGTACTATTGGCATGTAAAAGTTAAAGGTATAAAAGCCGGACAAATTTACGCATGGCGAATAAAAGAAGCACTAAGAACGTACAAATTTGCACAATCACATGTCGAGCTTGGCAAAGTACTTTTGGATCCTTACGGAAAAAGAGTTCTTTTCCCTAAAGCATACCGCCGCTTCCAAACCGACGATCCTCAGGAAAATTTAAAGATTGCGGCCAAAAGTGCGGTTGTGGATCTTGATGACTATGATTGGGAACTTGACGTGTCGCCGCGACATCCTTTAAATCGTACCATTATCTACGAGATGCACGTTAAGGGCTTTACCGCACACCAAAGTTCCAATCTTCCCCCGCAATTACGCGGAACTTATCGCGGATTAATCGAGAAAATACCTTACCTTGTCGACTTGGGTATTACGGCGGTGGAATTTCTGCCGATTTTCCAATACGACAGCGAAGATGCGCTTCCCGGTAAGAAAAATTATTGGGGCTATTGCCCGATGGCTTTTTTCGCCCCGCACGAAGCCTACGCTCAAGACAAATCACTCATGGGACCTCTAAATGAATTTAGAGATCTCGTAAAAGCCCTGCACCGCAACGGCATCGAAGTTATTCTCGATGTGGTATACAACCATACCTCAGAAGGCGATCAAAACGGTCCTGTTTACTGTTTTAAAGGCTTTGATAAACAAAGCTACTACATTATTGACGACCGCGGCTATTACGGAAATTACTCAGGCTGCGGAAACACCTTTAATGCCAACAATTCCGTAGTTCGCAATTTAATTATTGATTCGCTTATCTTCTGGAAAGAAGAAATGCACATTGACGGTTTCCGTTTTGACTTAGCATCGATTTTATCCCGCGATGAACAAGGACGCCCTATCGCCAATGCGCCTACTCTTCTTGATATTGATATCAATCCGCGTCTTGCCGATACCAAAATCATCGCCGAACCCTGGGATGCCGGCGGTTTATATCAGGTCGGCAATATCGCTGGCTCAAAATGGCGCGAATGGAACGGAAAATTCCGCGATACCGTACGTGCGTTTATGCGCGGAGATCCTGGCAATATCAAAGATTTTGTCACTAAGCTTTTAGGTTCTCCTGACATTTATAATGAAAAAATCATCGATCCGCAAAAAAGCGTCAACTTCATTACCTGTCATGACGGCTTTACTCTCTGGGATCTGGTAGCTTACAGTCATAAGCATAATGAAGCCAATGGTGAAAACGGTCGTGACGGATGCAATAATAACTATTCGGCAAACTACGGAGTTGAAGGTGAAAGTGACGATGCCGGTCTTAATGAATTAAGATTAAGACAGGCAAAAAACATGATGGCGTTGACCCTGATCTCTTTAGGTACATCAATGATCACCATGGGCGATGAGGTTCTGCGTTCACAGCGCGGCAACAACAATGCCTACTGCCAGGATAATGACATCAGCTACATGAACTGGAACTTTACCAAACATCAGCTTGAAATGCATAATTTCACGCGCCGCCTGATTCATTATCGCGCTATCCGCACTAAGCGCCGCAGCCGCAACAACGGTCCGCAGATTAAAATGCTTGACAGCGTACTGCGCAGCACCAAACTGCAATGGCATGGCGTCAAGCCCTATCAGCCGGATTGGTCCGACCAGTCACATTCAATCGGACTTATTTACTATTGGGGAACATATAACGTATTTACCTATATTTTTGTAAATGCATATTGGCAAGATCTTGAAGTTGAACTGCCGCCTGTTCCCGGATACGTTAACCGCCACTGGTATCGGCTTATAGACACTTCATTACCGGCACCTCATGAAATAAAAACTTTTTTAACTAACGATAAGCATAATGCCGGTGAAATAATGAAGATAAAGGCTCGATCTATCCTGATGATGATTAGTTCAGCTTTCTAAAATACGGCCGATCTTAAAAAAAGATCGGCTGATTTTTTACTTTCTGTTCATGTTTTCAAAATTTCTTAAACTTCAGATTATTTGTGATCACAGCATAAAAAATGCTGATCGTTTTGGTGAAAAAAACTCTTTTTTAATCAGTTATCGTCTTTTTTGCATACACTATTAACATCTTTGAAGCTTATATCGGAGATCTTAAACAATGCAGATACGAAAGATTTTAACTGTCGCCGTCTTAAGTTTATTCTCTTTACAAAGTCAAGCCGATGAAAAAACTCTTACCGTAGGACTTGAGTCCGTCTATCCTCCTTTTGAATTTTTAGGAGAAGATAAACAGCTTACCGGATACGACGTTGATGTAATGAACGCCATAGGCAAAGCTATGGGATACAAAGTGGTATTCCGCCAGCTTCCGTTTGACGCAATCATTCCGTCATTGCTTACGGGAGATATCAACGTATCGGCTTCAGCCTTGTCGATTACGGAAGAAAGAAAAAATAAAGTGGATTTTTCCGAACCTTACTACACTTCGGGCATAACAATTTTAATAAAAGAAAGTGACAAAGATAAATTTCACAGCGTAAAAGATCTTAAAAATCAAACGATCTGCGTACAGATAGCCACGACATCCCAAACCTACGCTCAAGAAGAAATTGAAGGCTCTACCGTTAAAATATTTAATGCAGTCTCCGATACTTTTATTGAATTGAAAAACGACGGATGCGTAGCAGTTCTTGGTGATCGCCCGGTTAACGGCTACTATCTAAAGTCACCCAAATCTAAAGGCGTAATGGCGCTTAAAGATTTATTCTCGGCAGAAGATTTCGGCATAGCGGTCAAAAAAGGCAATAAAGAAACGCTTCAAGTCATAAATGAAGGTCTTGCCAAAATAAAAGCTGACGGAACGCTCGACAAAATTTACGAGAAGTGGTTCGGCGGTATTTAAGAAAAAATAGATCCGGCATTAAAGCCGGATCGTTTTTTTACTCTCGAGCCAAAGCTTCGATAGGATTTAAGCGGGCGGCAGATCTTGCCGGCATGAAGCCGAAACCGATGCCGATTGCCGAAGATGTCAAAACTGCAGCGATAATTGAATCAAGCGAGAATGACATCGTTATGCTTTCGCTTAAGCTTGACAGCAACTGACCTACGCCAAAGGACATAATAACGCCGACAGCACCGCCTAACAGGCATACCATGACAGCCTCAATCAAAAACTGCGCCATGATATCGCTCTGTCTTGCGCCTACAGCCATGCGAATTCCGATTTCACGCGTACGCTCGGTGACAGACACCAACATAATATTCATAACGCCGATGCCTCCTACCACCAGGGAAATTACCGCGATTGCCGAAATGAGCAGCGTAAACGTCAAAGTAGTAGAAGTAATGGACTTCATGATGGTATCCGAGGACTGTATAAAAAAGTCCTGCCGTCCATGGCGTGAAGTCAGTAAATTAATAATGCTGCGCTCGGCAACCGCCGTTGAGAATCCGTCTTGAATGCGGATCACGATTGATGAAAGGTAATTTTGTTTATAAAGCCGCGACATTACCGACGTATAAGGCATATATACGTACAGATTCTCAGAACGCATAAACGGTGAATCGATAACATCCAGAACACCCACAATCATTACAGGCATACTGTTGACTAAAATAGTCTGACCGATAGGATCGGATGATCCGAAGAAGTTCTCGGCGGTATTATGATCAATTACGCACACCTGTGAATAATTTTTAGTCTCCGCATCGGTAAAAAGTCGCCCTTGAGCCGTCGTATATCCGTATACTCTAAATAGATCAGGAGATACACCGTACACGGTTCCGTTAAATTCCAAATTGGAATGACGAATTAAAACCGAGCTTTGAATGGACGCCGATACGGAATCCACAAAAGGCTGACCGTCCAAGGCGTTTAAATCACGCGGCGTAAGCGTCCTAACTCTAGCCGAACGCACGTCGCCCATTCGCTCACCGGGATAGACGGTAATCGTATTGGTACCTAAAGAGGAAATGTTTTCAATTACCTTTTCACTTGCTCCCCGGGCAAGAGCCACCACGCTTACCACAGCCATAATACCGATGATGATGCCTAGCATCGTCAAAAGCGTACGCATGCGATTTGCTATCATCGCGCGTACCGCCATGATAAATGCCTCTTTAAAACGGTCATACTGCGAAGAAAGCGTATGAGACCAGCGATTATTGATTTTAATGCCTTCAGCCTGTTTTCCGGTATTATCATCAATGGCCTCATTTATTGTATCGGACTTAATCGCTCCGTCCTCAATGGCGATAACTCGCCTTGCAATAGATGCAACTTTAGGATCGTGAGTAACGATAATGACCGTATGACCTTTTGCATTAAGATCTTTTAAGATCTTCATTACCTCGGCGCCGCTTTTAGTATCAAGCGCACCAGTCGGCTCGTCAGCCAAAATAATCTGACCGCCGTTCATCAAAGCACGGGCGATGGACACGCGCTGCTGCTGACCGCCTGACAATTGGGACGGCTGATAATCAACGCGGTGATCAAGACCTAATGCCTTTAGCAATTCAAGTGAACGCTGACTGCGCTTTTGCTGATTTACTCCTGCATAAATAGCCGGAACTTGAACGTTTTCACCGGCATTCAAATGACCTAAAAGGTGATAGCGCTGAAAAATAAAGCCGAAAAAATCACGTCTTAAAGTTGCAAGTTCATCAGGCGACAAGTCAATGGTATCCTGCCCCTTGACTTTGTAACTTCCGGATGAAGGAGTATCAAGACAGCCGATAATATTCATCAATGTGGATTTTCCCGATCCTGACGGACCGATGATTGCCACCATTTCGCCTTGCTTAACCGTAAGGTTGATGCCGTGAAGAATTTCCACTTCACTGCCGCCGGACATAAAAGAACGACGGACATCTTTTAGTTCCAATAAAACTTCAGCGTCCATTGCTACATCCTCGGACGGGGACCGCGCATGTTAGACATTGCCTCGGCCTCGGCAGTTGCCACGTCATCGCCTATAATAATGCGATCGCTTTCACCGATACCTGATATAACCTCAATGTACTGCTCATCGCGAATTCCGGTTTTAATAGGCTGTTTTACAATCTGATTTTGCTTGTCAAGTAAGTAAAGAACGGCATTTCCGGCAAAATCATCATCTCGAATTGCCGTAAGAGGAACGGATAAAACATTATCCTTTTCATCAATGGTGATATTTACCTCTGCCGTCATATCAATACGCAAAAGTCCGTCGCTATTATCAATATCAAGCTGTGCGTTATAGTAAATAGCCTCGGTTGATGAAGAAGCCGATGCTGAAGAGGAAGTTTCACTCTCGGCGCTTTTTGGTGCCGGATCTATTGAGGCAAGAGTTGTTTTAAACTCGCGGTTAGGCAAACCTAAAATAGTAAAAGAGCAATCCATACCCGGTTTTACTTTCACCACATCCGCTTCGGAAATCTCTGTTTCAACGGTCATTACATCAAGCTTTGCCAATTTTAAGATAGTAGGAGTCGTCTGATTGGCGTTGACGGTCTGACCTTCTTCGACCGGGATTGCATACACGGTTCCGTCCATAGGAGCGGTAATTTTTGTGTAGCCTAAATTGGTTTCGGCATCGGACACGGAAATTTCGGCTTGTTCATATTGAGCTTTTAATGCGTCAAGATCGGCAAGCGCCATTTTATAGCTTGCAGTTGCAGCTTCTGCTTCCTGCTTTGAGGTAGCTGCATTTTTCAAAAGTTTTGCCTGACGATCGTTTTCCAGCTTTAATTTGGTGATTTCAGCCTGCTTGGAGCGGATCTGCGCATCTAAAAGCTTTAACTGAGCTTTTGCGGTTTTCAAATCGTTCTGCTGAATTTCAGGATCGATTTCACACAGTAAATCGCCCTTTTTAACTACATCACCTGTGTTGACGTAAAGTTTTTTAATCTGTCCTGAAACCTGGGCACCGACATCAACTTCAATTTTTCCCGCCAGGGTTCCGGACGCAAAAACCTGGGATTTAATATCGCGCGTTGCGGCATTTACCGTCATATACGTAGGGGTTTGCGGGGCAAAATAGTCGTATGCAAAATACGCAATGCCTGCAAGCGGAATTAAAAACAAAACTGCTTTGACAAGCTTCTTTTTATTTGCCATAAATGACCTCAACAAACTAAACTTATACGTTTTTTTATGATTATGTTACGATGGCATTAGCAAAAACTTAGGAACACGACATGCACCAGATTATTTTGCATCCTCAAAGAGAAAAATCATTATTAAGGCACCATCCGTGGATTTTCTCAAAAGCCGTAGCTTACACCGATGAAGATATTAAACCCGGAGAGCTTGTAAAAGTCTTAAACTCAGACAAAGCCTTCATAGCGCAAGGACACTACTCTCCGCGTTCACAAATCCGGGTTAGAGTTATTTCATTTAATGAAAACGACGTTATCGATAAAAATTTTATAAAAAGCCGTATTCAATCCGCCGTAAATTTACGCAAACGCCTGATTGACGCCGGCAATGACGGCGTACGCATCATAGCAGCAGAAGGCGACTTTCTTCCCGGACTTATCGTTGATAAATATAACAATTATCTATCAATTTCCATTTCTTCATACGGAATGGAAAATTTGCGCGGTGAAATAATAACATCACTTCAGGAAATTTTCCCGACTTATTCTATTTATGAAAGATCGGATACCGCTTCACGCCTTAAAGAAGGACTCAAAGAACGTTGCGGCGCAGTTGTTGGAGACCCTCCTCCCGATATTTTGTATGTAAAAGAAGGCAATAGCGTTTGCATCCCTATTGACATCAAAAACGGGCATAAAACCGGCGGATACCTCGATCAAAGAAAAAGCCGCATGCGCGTAGGCGAACTTGCCAAAGGCTGTAAAGTACTAAATTGCTTTTCATATACCGGCGGATTCGGTTTATGGGCGTTAAAAGGCGGAGCTGTAAGAGTTGAGAACGTTGACATCTCCGCGCATGCTTTAGATTTGGCCAAGCAAGGAGTTGTCTTCAACCACCTTGATCCGGGACGCTGCCGCTTTATCCGCGAGGACGTATTTAAATTCCTTCGCGATAAGGTCGAAGCCGGCGAACAATACGATTTAGTTATCCTTGATCCGCCGAAATTTATTGACGGGGCATCCAATCTTAAAAAAGGCTGCCGCGGCTATCAGGACATCAACCGTTTAGGCCTTTTACTGACTAAAAAGGGCGGACGCCTTCTAACCTTTTCCTGCTCAGGTCTTATGGATTTGAATTTATTCCAGAAAATCGTTGCTGACGCGGCTCTTGACGCAAAGGTTAATGCCCAGCTTTTAAATGTTCTGCGCCAAGATGAAGATCATGTCATTGCTTTGCCTTGTCCTGAAAGCTTTTACTTAAAAGGCCTTGAAATAGCAGTTAACTAGGAGTTGTCATGTTAAAAATAGCTACAGTACCGACAACGGCTTTTGCACAAAACACACGTATCATCGCAGATGAAGATAATCACACGGCAGTTGTTTCAGATCCGGGCGGAAACGCAGCAGATCTGTATAAAATACTTAACACCCATGAGCTCACCTTAAAAGCAATCATCCTTACCCACGGTCACCTTGATCACGTAGGCGGTGTCGCTGAACTTTCAAGGCTTACCGGTGCGAAAATTATCGGACCATCTAATGAAGATTTCTTTTTAATCGAGTCTTTAGATTCACAGGCAGAGCTATTCGGCTTATCCTCAAGCGGTAATTTCACTCCGTCATACGTCAAAGACAATGATGTTCTAAAGCTTTTTGACGACTATGAATTTAAAGTGATAACGACACCGGGGCACACCCCGGGAGGCGTTTGCTATTACTGTGAAAAAGCAGGTTTTCTGCTTGCAGGCGACAGTCTCTTTGCCGGATCCATCGGCAGATGTGATTTTCCGCGCAGCAGCATGGAAGACTTAATTTCTTCTTTAAAAGAAAAGATCCTGACTTTACCTGATGATACCAAAGTGTTATCAGGACACGGACCTGACACCACCATTGGACGAGAAAAAGCTGAAAATCCCTATTTAAACGGCGAGTTTTACTAAAAGTAAGCAAAATACCGCAGCTTACCCTGCGGCCTTTTACTTCATCGGAAATTTCTCAAGGGGCGGTAAGCCTAGGCGCTTACGCTCCTGATTTAATAAATTCTCCTCTTCATCTTCTATATCGATGCGTAAAAAATACCCTTTTTCAGTTAAAGCTTTAGAGAGCTCTTCATGAGTAATTTTTACTAAATTGCGTTTTTTAGACAACGCAAACATTAAAACGAACTTAGGTGCGCCGAAAGCATCTAAAAGTCCGGACGGTACATCAGCAAAAGCATCTTTTCTTGCCAAATACAAAAACATATTGTTTTTTTTAAGGCTTTTATATACAAAAACCAGCTGATCTCCCATAAAAACATCCTTTAAACAATAAAAACCATAATTAAACGGCGATACTAACAATCAGAACTTAAAAGTACAAGTTTTACTTTACTCTTTCTTAAATTAAATGAAATATATTTTTGAAAAACAAAAAGCAGCTCTTCACATACAAAATAATCTAAAATTTAAATATTTAAACGTACTATGCTAAAATCACAATGTTAAAAACTACCGGTATTAAATATGAGTGAATTAAATAAAGATTTAAATTTAGCGGCACAACCTACCGGTAGTGTTGCCCGCAGCAATTACACTTTAAATACCGTAGCGATCGGTGATCTTAAACCGGAAACACTTGATTCGGTATTATCAAGCAAAATCGATCCGCAGCGTGAAATGTTTTACGGCTCGCCTTTAGTTATTGATATTTCAGCCGTAAATAATTTACAAGATCTTGATTTTGAACGTCTAAAAAGCGTTTGCGCAGCTCACGGTACCTTTTTAATCGGCGTAAGCGGCATCACGAGTGAAGATAATCATAACTTTTTGGTAAGACGCAACATCCCTGTTGTCAACACCAACCGTTTTGCACGCATCCGTGAAGAAAACTTAAAACCGCGCATAGTTACCCAAACTCTTGAAGTTAAAGTTCCGGTTAAAGTACCGGTACCTTATGAAGTAAAAGTTCCTGTAGAAGTAAAAACGTCGGTACCGCTTAAAGTCATTGCTCGCCCTATTCACTCCGGAGAGACCGTAACGGCTCTTGATAACTCCATTATCATCTTCGGCCCAGTAGGCTCAGGAGCTCGCATTATAGCTTCGCATAATGTCATAGTCATAGGTGATATCCGCGGCGGTGGAATCTACGCCGGAAATCCCAAAAGCACGCAAGATCCGGGATTTACCGACGCTTTTATTTATGCTTCAGGAGTTTTCGCTCCGTCATGTCTTGCCATTGCAGGCAATTATCAGACGGCAGAAGACATGGAACAAGATCCTTTAGTCAAGACTTTAATCGGTCGTGACGTAACTGTTGCAGTACGCCTTGAAGGCCGTTCTCTGCGTTATTTTAAAGGCAAAGAATTTTTACCTAAAAATTCCTCTAAGTTTTAGCAAGGGAAAACAAGATGTCAGAAATTAAAAATGAAGTAGAAAAAACTAACGAAGAAGTAAAAGATCTTGCTTCTGAAGTTAAAGAAGAAACTGCAGCCACTGAAGCCGCTGAAGAAAAAACTGTAAAAGAGGAAGAAGTTAAAGCTGCTGAACAACCGGCAGAAAAGACCGAGCCTGAAAAGAAATCAGGTCCCGATCTTGAACCTTTTAACTGCCGTATTATCGTTGTTACCTCAGGTAAAGGCGGTGTCGGTAAAACCACTTCATCTGCTGCAATCGCAACAGGTCTTGCTCTTAAAGGCCACAAAACTGCCGTTATCGATTTTGACGTCGGTCTTCGTAACCTTGACCTTGTAATGGGCTGTGAAAGACGCGTTGTTTACGACTTAATCAATGTCGTTCACAAAGAAGCACGCTTAAATCAGGCTTTAATTAAAGATCGCCACGTTGACAATCTTTATATTCTCCCTGCCTCACAGACCAAGGATAAAGATGCCTTAACTTTAGAAGGCGTAGGTGAAGTTTTGCGCGGTTTGGATAATGCCGGATTTGAATATGTTGTTTGCGACAGTCCCGCAGGTATTGAAGCCGGTGCTTTAATGGCTCTTTACTACGCTGACGAAGCTGTCGTTACCACCAACCCTGAAGTATCATCAGTTCGCGACAGTGACCGCATTATCGGAATTTTAAATTCAAAATCCCGCCGTGCCGTACTAGACTGGGAACCGGTAACTTCTCGTTTGTTATTGACTCGTTATGTTCCGGGCCGCGTCACTAAAAACGAAATGCTTTCAGTAGAAGACGTACAAGAGCTTTTGACTATTCCGCTTTTAGGCGTTATCCCTGAATCGCCTGAAGTCTTAAAAGCTTCAAATGCCGGTAATTCAATTATTTTGAATAAAGACTCCGACGCGGGCAAAGCCTACGACGATGCCGTCGAAAGACTTCTTGGCAATGAAGTTGAACTGCGCTTTATTACCGAGAAAAAAGGCTTCTTCAGCAAACTCTTTAAGAGATAAGCGGAGGATTTAAAATGTCACTTCTTAATTTGATTGCAGATGCCTTATTCGGCACAAACTCTAAAGAGAAAAAAGAGAAATCCGCCCGCGAATCGGCAAAAGAGCGTTTGCATCTGGTTTTGGTAAACGACAGAGCCGGACAGCTTGCTCCTGACTTTATGCCTAAAATGCGTCAGGAATTGCTTGAAGTGCTTAAAAAGTATCTTCCCATCGCCGATGAAGACGATGTCGAATTTAACTTTGCACGTAAAGAGAATACCGACATTATGGAAATGTCAGTCTCTCTTGAAAAAGCAGACGAAAAAACGGCACTTAAAATAGACAGTAAGGAAGACGCTTTAAAATAATGAACGAGGACTAAGTTTTAGCGACGCAATTAAAACCTGCTACCATAAATTTTTCACGATAAACGCCCGTGCGTGCCGCAGTGAATATTGGTACTTCGTGCTTTTTGCATTTATCGCTCACTTAGTCTTATCTTTTTGTGCTGTTCTTCCTGTAATCGGTGAGCTTGCTGGCGGTGTAGGCTCACTTCTTATCTTCATTCCTTTCGTTACGGTTTCTATAAGACGCATGCACGATCTGGACAAATCCGGATTATGGCTCTTATTGCCCGCCCTATTAATCGCTCTTGCCCTATTTTTAGTTTTATACGGCGCATTAGCTACCGCAGGAATGCTCTTCTTTTTAGGAATTGTTTTAATTCTTGCGTCTGCAGTAAGTGTTGTTCTTATTGCTTTACTTATGGCCCAACCAGGGACACACGGACAGAACCGTTTCGGACCCGATCCTTTCCAGCCTAAAATCCCTTACAGTTTTAAGCCTTGGGAATAGCTCACCATTCCTTATAAAGAAACTTTCCAAATTCATTTGCATAAAAGCAATTTTTTACTTT
>NZ_CAJKVK010000047.1 GCF_905203285.1 uncultured Succinatimonas sp. | reverse complement strand
AGAGCCGGTTTTGACCGTAATTGCTCCTTTAATGGATGCTCAATTAATCGAAACCGCAATCTTGGCTCAAATAAACCATCAGTCATTAATCGCGACCAAAACCCAAAGAATTATACAGTCAGCCCAAGGTCGTCCCGTGTCTGATTTCGGTGCCCGCCGCGCTCATAACATTGATGCTGCAGTGTACGGTGCAAGAGCTGCATATATCGGAGGAGTTAACAGTACTTCGACCGTTATGGCCGCAAAAATGTTCAATATTCCGGTAAACGGCACCATGGCGCACAGCTGGATCATGTGTCATAAAGATGAGTATACGGCCTTTAAGCATTTTGTTGAAATCTATCCGCAAAACTCAATACTGCTTATTGATACTTACGATGTAATGACCTCAGGTCTTCCTAATGCTATAAAAGTTGCAAAAGAAGTTCTGGAGCCGCAGGGCAAGAGACTTAAGGGCGTTAGAATTGATTCAGGTGACTTAGCTTACTTATCAAAAGAAGCAAGAAAGGTTCTTGACGCTGCAGGACTTACCGACTGCAAAATCGTTGCATCTAACAGCCTTGATGAGTTTACCATTCGTTCAATTCTTGATCAGGGTGGCTGTATTGATTCATTTGGCGTCGGTGAAAGATTGATTACGGCAAGAAGCGAACCGGTTTTCGGTGCCGTATATAAGCTTGCAGCGATCAAGGAAAACGGTAAGTTTATTCCTAAGATTAAAGTATCTGATACCGTTGAGAAGATTACAAATCCAGGCAGAAAGCATCTGTGGAGAATTTATGATAAGCGCGGTTATGCCGTCGCTGATTTGCTCACTTTAGAAGATGAAATTCCGGACTTAACCAAGGAATATACCTTTATTGATCCGAATAAGCCTTGGAAGCACAAATCATTTGTCGGATGCACGATGCGTCAGATGCTTGAGACGGTCATGATTGACGGCAAGAGAATCAAGCCGTCTCCGTCTCTTGATGAAATCCGTGAATATGTAAAACGCCAGCTTGAGCATGAAATATGGCCTGAAGAGCAGCGTTTTGAAAATCCGCATCATCACTTCCTGGATATGAGCCCTGCATACTACAATATGAAGATCGAGTTATTGGAAGAAGCTCATAAACATGAGCAGTAATAAAAATTGCCGTTTTTACGTTAAAGCAAAGACGGTAATTTTAGGTTTATAAGGCTGCTTTACGCGGCCTTAATTTTCATAAAAAGCTTACTTATTTTTATCGTAGATTTTGCCTGAGGTTTTTTATGTATCTTTATTTTATGCGTCACGGTAAGACGGTATGGAATGCTGCAAGAAAAATGCAGGGGCAAACGGATATTCCTTTAAATGAAGAGGGCATATTGCAAGCGCAAAAGGCTTGCCGTTTGCTTTCTGATGTTGATTTTACCGCATGTTATACAAGTCCTTTGCAAAGAGCAAAACTTACCGCGCAAACGGTTCTTAAAGGTAAAGATACTCCGATTATTATTGAACCGCTTTTAAAAGAGATTTCTTTTGGAATTTATGAAGGACAAAGTCTTAATCTTGCCGAGCGTGATCCTACAGCTCCTTTAAACAGATTTTTCCACGATTCGTTAAATTATATTCCCCCAAAAGACGGAGAAAGCTTTTACGAATTGTTACGTCGTAATCTTCAGTTTTTAAATAAGATTATGGCAATGGATTATCCTGAGGACAGCAAAATTTTAATTACCTCGCACGGAGCATTTATTCGCGGTATTGTTACATTGTCGGCAAATTTAAGCATAAGTCAGTTCTGGCGGCGCCAACCGCTTAAAAATTGCGGAATGACAGTAGTTAAAGCAGATAAAAACGGTTACTCCTTGCTTAAAGAAGCTGTTGATGTTTTAGGCGGAGAAAAGCCTTAACCAAATATATCGATATACTTATTTTGCAGCTTTGTAATATAAAAATACTGGCACGTTAATGTATAGAGAATAATCTTATGAGTAGAAATGATGATGAATTTTTAGCAAAAAACTACAAAATAAGAAATATTTGTACAAAAGATGATGCTGTAATTGCAAAAATCATACGTACAAATTTACAGCGTTATCATTTGGATATTCCTGGAACAGCGTATTTTGATCCCGAGCTTGATCATTTAAGTGCATTTTATGCTGAACATCCTGATAGAAGATCTTATTTTGTTGTTACTAATGAAAAGGATGAAGTGGTTGGCGGAGTAGGGTTTGCAGAATTTGAAGGTTTACCTGAATGTGCTGAGGTTCAAAAGCTGTATCTTGATGAAAGTGTAAAAGGATTGGGGTTAAGCAAGAAAATGATGGAGGTTATTGAAGTTAAAGCTAAAGAACTTGGTTATAAGCAACTCTATCTTGAAACTCATACCAATCTTGCAGTTGCAGTACGTTTGTACGAAAAACTCGGGTATGAAAGCATAGCGCAACCGGTGCCGACAATACATACGACAATGAATAAGTTTTATTTAAAGAAGTTTTAGTATTGCAATTATTACCGTCAACTAATTTACATAAGAAATGACGGTAATAATAAAGATAGGTTATTTTATGGACGGAGCAGGTATAAGCCTTGCGAAGATTAAAGATCCTATTGCATTGCCTATAACCGTAACTGCTGTTTTTGCAATCAGATCTAAAGTCACAGGTGTCTTTGCCATAGCGAAGAAGCCTGCGTTGGCAACACAGTGCTCAAATCCGCATAAAATAAAAAACATAATCGGCATAATGACATAAAGCGGATGATTTTTGGCGGCAAAATTAAAGCAGGCTATATGCATCATCGCACCGCATCCGCAAGCCAAAATAAAAACAGAAAGCAAGTTATCATTAATTTTCGCTTCTACTAAAGGATGTATTGCGTCTATATTTGCTCTGGTAAAAGTGAATAAATAAGCGACTAAAGCAGTTCCAAATGCATTGAGTAAAAACATGACAAGAAGCTTTAGTGTATCTTTGGGTATCCAGTTGCTTACTTTGCCGGTGTAAAGATTGTATTCTTTGATGATAATCGTAAGAAGACCAAGGGAGAACAAAAAAGATCCGATGTATTTATTTTCAATAACGACATAAGCAAGACATCCGCAGCCGATTAGCATGCCGGCAAGAATGGATTTAACAATAAAGGATAATGGTTGTGAAGTGATCATGGCTTTAATAAGTCCTCTGGTCAAAAGCTTTGCCATTATTAGAAAAGCTTAAAAAGCGGAGGCAAAGTTTACCATGTTTCAGTTTTAAAATGCTTGTTTAACTGAAGTGGATGTTTAAAAAAGTTAAAATCACTGTCACGGATACGCGCAAGATATAATTTTGCGGATCGTTTTTACACCGTTAGTGACAACGGGAAAATCTTGCAATGAATCACATGGCACGACTCGAAGAGTTTCAATGTAAAAGAGACTGTTTTGGTAATATGCGTCTTGCATCTGCAGAAGGCTGTAACGCCATTTTGCGTCAGGGTTCATGATAAAACACCCTGCACCGTATGGCGCAGGGTGAAATCAACAGCGTTGATACTGTTTGGCACAAATAACGCCTTAGCTGTACTCAGACTTCGACATAATGGCTAAGTCCGCGGTGCATTTCTTTGCCGCTTTCAGAAAAAAGCTTATCAAGCCCCGCTACGCCTGACGTCTTGAACCCTGCCAACCCTGTGTTCATGCGCTGCATTTCAAGATTGCCGCCATTGATTGCCACTTGCTGGAATATATGTTTATCCATGCTGGTTCGTGACTGATTAAGCGGAGGAACTCCGCCCTGTTCATACATCTGCAGGGCCAATGTCTTGCAAGCCACGTCCATCTGACCGGTACGGTCCTTGCCGCTCTTGCAATTAAACAGCGGCATCACGCCCATGAGATGTCCTAGCATCGCCAGACGGGATGGCAGGCGGTAGGGATCCTCGCCGGTCTCTTTAAAGCCCTCGTTCTCCCATAGCTCTATGATCTGGCTGCGAAGAGCCGCTACCATCTGCTTGTTTCTGTCGGGGACATCCTGACGGTTCAGGTATTGCGCTACCATACCGCCCTGCCAGTTTGGCTTAGTGCCAAAGAGCTGAGTCATAGCCTGTTCGTTATACTGCATCGAGGTACCCCATCCGCCAAAAAGACTCTTTCCCGTACTTTGCGCTCCTGTGTTTACTCCGAAATTAAATGTGATCACATTGGGTCGCACCGTTACTGTTTTTCTCTGGCCTGCGATAGACACGGTAATATTGCACACTCCTCCCTGACATGCTTGCTGCCACGCATTGCACTGTTCTCGCAGGTGGTTTCTTTCCGCTTCGCCTCCCGAGCGACGCCAGACGTCAGGTGTGAGCAGACTGGTGGAAAGCAGGGGCAGGTCGATGATATCCCCTGGTTGGGAAGCTTGTGCTTGCTGGAGAAGTTCTGGAGAACTTTGCAGAGCGGCGGTAAATATCTCCAATGCTCTGGTGTTATTGGCTTGCATGCGTTCGGCTGGATTCGTCAGCGTGTATGCGCTGTTAACGCCGTGGCGGAGCCCCCTGAACAGGGTTGTGTTGCCTACGCTTATTTCAGTACAGGCAAGATTTACCGCATGTCTTTCTTGTCCTCTGTCGCCACAAGAAACGCCAAAAAGATGATCTTGCGCCATACTCTGACCGATGAGGCCTATATGTCGGGCCGGCGTGATGGTGGATCTTGCCGTCACGCTGTTTCCTCTTTGACCGAAGTATTGCACATCGCGCTGGATGACGTTCCACGGCTGGGAGTTAAGCACTTGTACATGGGCTGCCTTAATATCCTTTGCAAGTCTGCCGGATGATAGGGCTGGAAGAATATTGTGCAACTCTTTGCCTAGAGTCTGGGGAAGCTTCCTGAATGTATCAAGAACATTTTGGGAAACTCTGGCGCTGTCACGAACATTCTGCATGGCAGGCGGGTCAACCTTGCTGGATCGCACTTTTTTAAGCAATTGGTTAAGGTCGGCGATCTGCCTGTTTAAAAGCACAGCCTGTTGTGAAGAAGCGCTGGTAAGCTCTTGATTGAGGCGCGTAAGCTCATGGTTTATGACTATTTCATACGCTGAATAGATCTGTTTAAAGGCAGTGCGGACATTTTTGCCCGAAAAAGGATTCTGTTCTTTCTGTGCAATAAGCATGTCGGCCTTGCCGCGCAGTTCTCCAATAATGCCTGTTACACAGGTCAGCAGATTGGGAACCCCTGGTGCACCGGACGGTAGTCCATTTTGAAATGTAGACAGTTTATTCTGCAGCTCAACGAGATTCTGTTGAACTGTCATCAGTCTAGTCGACGCATGCGCGACTTCCTCGTCACTGAAAAAATCCCCTTCAAGAATTTCGATGCTATGATGCATAAGACTCATGAAATTCTCTTCATTTACGCCTGAACGGTTCAGCTCCTGCTGTATTTCGGGCAGGATTGTTCTTGAACCCGTGAAGTCACGCAATTTGTCACTCAGGTAAGAAACGTTGTAACTGGTGGCTGCATCCAGAAGTTGTGTCAGATTGCTACCGGTGAAGCGGGCCCCCTGCAAGCTCTTTTCGCCGATGTACCGGTTGAAAAGAATAGTGCCCATAGCTTTGCCGCAATATGCGCATACGCTATCGCGCACTCGTTCTGCCGCAGCTCGGCTTTCATTTTTTTCGGCTTGTCGCAGAGATCGTTGCCAAAAACGCGCTTTAGTCGTGGATGTTGTAAGCTGTGCATTGCTCTTGTTAAGGCGGATAAAACTCCCCTGGGCTTGACTTAGAGTCCTGAGATGCGCCATGGAATCGATAACAGGCATACTCTCCTCCTATCCCTTGATGTAAAACGGCTGTTCGCTCTCCATGAGCTCATCACTCAGGCTTGAGAAGCGATTTTCCCAAAAAGCGACCAGAAGAACAAAGGATTGCAGGAAGGCGTTGAGTTTTTCCACCGTAGCCTGTTCCGGCAGCCACATCTGCTGAAGAAGAACCGTGTCGCTTTCCGGAGCCAGGGTGATGGTCGCTCCCATGGTATCCTGCCACATTAGGTTTGATGTAAGCAGAGCGCGCAACTCTCGCTTTGAGACTTCCTCATCTTTGGAAAGAGTGCCTATGCTGCTGAAGACAATGAAGGTTCCCAGTTCTTCGTCAAAACGGATATGCACCACATGCTCATCGGCGGAAACGAGTAAGCAATAATTGTCTTCATCAAGCTGCAGGGGTTCAATCTCTTCCTGTAGAGAAAATTCTTTGAGAAGCGTAGTGGCAGTCTGGTAACTTATCATGGTGTTCTCCTTATTCTGCTTGTATATGCAATAATCAGGTAGCACTCAGCTCAGATATCTGCAGGGTACTCACTGCAAGGCGGTAATTGACATCGATATCGGCATATAAAACGTATACCGCAAGATAGGTAAAATTCATGCCAAAGGACGCTACGCTTTCTTAACGGTTTTACGGATTTTATGTCACCGCTCAAAGTAAAGCATGATTGGAATCCTAAGACAGCATTAATCCTTAGAAAAACGTAAACGTCATTATCTACATAATAGATTCCAGAAATGTAAATATCAAATCAGTATCTGCAATATTTTTTCAGAAAAAACAGAGAATTAGAAACTAGTCGGAACTGTTTTTAATATCCTGTTCTTATAATTATTTGATTTATAGGATAAAAAAATGTTGTTAAAGTGTTTTCATTTACCGGACAATTTAGACAGGACTGATTCTTACTGAATAAGCGCATCGATCCTTCATCGATTTTTTCTCATCATGTTCCGAAAATAGTTAATTTGTATTGAAAACAAAATTATCTTGAATTTTCTAAGTTCTGAAAATCTTTGTTGAAGATTGGTTTTGGAGCCTGTACAGATATATACGCGTTACATTCCCTTGCTCGCTGTTCTCTGCAACGCAGCAGGGTAAAACTTTCTTCTCTTGGTGGACTTTAGAATCAACCGAAATTAGGTCGTTACACTTTTTCTTATAACACTGATCTCTGGCATAGAGCACCAATTACCAATTGCTGAAATTTAGGGATATTTCAAAGGCAAACGATTGCGCAAAATGTTATTCGTAATGTGTCTTGCAACTCAAAATCGTAACAGCACTCTCGGTAAATACGTAAACAAGTCTGTGTTCACGGTCAATTCTCCTGCTCCATGCACCAGACAGCTCATGTTTTAACGCTTCAGGGTTTCCGTTACCTTCTGTAGGATGCCGAAGAGTTTCCCTAATCAGCGAATTGATTTTCCGCAGTGTCTTCTTATCAGTCTGTTGCCAGTAAAGATAATCTTCCCAAGCCGCGGTGTGCCAAGATAATATCAACGTTCTTCTCCAATCAGAGCATGTTCTTCTATTCCTCTTCCGTCTCTGACATCATCAAGAACTTTTCTTAGATGTGCCACATTAGCAGGATTGTAGAAAGGATCAAGACTCGGTCTGAATGGCAGGGAACGATCTGTAACCACCTGTCTAAGAAAAATCCTGACAGCGGTGGATACATCCATTCCCATACCGGCAAGAACGGTCTGGGCTTCATTACGAAGTGTACTATCAAGTCTTATCTGTAAATTGCATGTATCAGACATATTAACGCCCTCATATTATGTAATGATTATATAATAAAATAGCAATGAAGTATCATTAAAAAACAAACAATCGCCATTTCATAAATAAAAGATCCCTGTTCTTAAAAGCCGTTTCTGTCCAGAAAGTAGAATGAATGGCTTCATAAGCACTTCGTCTACAATCGGACTGCATACAGACAGGAGAAATAACATGGCAGACTCCTCATAACAAAAGCACCGTATCCAGTGCCGTCACTGCAGAGTCTGAAACCGTTAGAGACAATCCGCAGGCGGCAGCGTCGAAAAGTCCGGAGTTTTTATCATCTCGAAATGCTGATGGTAGATCTGTTATCTGGTATTAACGGCGCTTACTCTCTTATTACCGTAAAGACGGTAGAACAATAATATTTGATTTGAGCATAGATGATTCCAATGCGATCTTTGTCGGGCTGGTAGGAGCAGGTAGTTAGAGTTTTTTCTTGATAAATCAAAAAATTAAATTATCGTAAAAATCATTTCATGGGCATAACTAATAAAATCATGGTATTCCATAGTAGGAAATTTACTTTATATGAAAGGAGGGCAAAGCGATTTTATATATAAAAACGGAACCCAGCTATCTCAGAAAAAGAAATTCTCAAGAAAAAATTATTCAGTAGCGGAATGTTATTTCTTTAAACTTAAGAAAATCAGTAAATTTTAAAACTTTAGGTTTCTGCTAAGAATGTCTAAATTACTTTAATGACTGATAAACTGATAAATAGATAGATACATGAGGAGAAATAACAGTGATTGTATTCAACAAAGACGATTATCTTTTCTTGCAGATGTAACTTCGCATAATTTATATTATGTTAAATTTAAAGTGTAACTCAAAAAGTATTTGTAAAATACAATTCATCTTGTACAAAAACTTATCTATTCATGTCGTTAAAAATATAATGCGTACTTCTGCCGCCGTTTTTACTTTTTACTAGAATTTTGTGAGAAATTAGATCATTAATATCATTTAATGCGGTATCTTGTGAACACTTGTTGAGCTTAGCCCATTTTTGGGTGGTTAAATTTCCTTTAAAACCTTCAAATAGCATATTTATCATCTTTTGTTGGCGTTCATTAAAATTGACGTTTTGATGATAATTCCAGAAATGCGTTTTCTGTAAAATTACCTGCAACTTTAAAAAAGCAGTATCCAAAGCTTTGTCAAAACAATTAATGAACCATAACAGCCAATCAGTGATATCACCGTTTCCTTTCTGTGTTTTTTCCAATATTTCATAATACGACTTTTGATTTTTTTTAATTTCAACAGACATACTGTAAAATCTACGCGATGTTTTTTCTGTTCGAGCAAATAACATATCTGTTAGCGCTCTTGCGATTCTGCCATTGCCGTCAGCAAACGGATGAATCGTTAAAAATCTTAGATGTGCAATAGATGCTTTAATGATTCCATCAAGCTCATCTGAATTATTGAACCATTCAATAAATTCTTTCATTTCAAAAGCAATTTTGTTTGGTTCAACGGCTTTAAAATGAACTTTTTCATTGCCTATTTGGCCGGAGATAACCTGCATTTCTCTAGAGCGATATTGCCCTACTTCAATCTTGTAAAGCCCACTATAGCCGTAGGGAAACAGCACTCTATGCCAGCTAAAAAGTCTTTCTTCAGTTAACGGTGTATTATAGTTTTGTGTTGCATCAAGCAACATTTCAACAATGCCATCAATATGATGCGATGATGGAACAAGTCCAGCCGTATCAATACCAAGCTTGTTAGCAATAGAAGATCTTACTTCTTTTAAGTTTAAGGACTCACCTTCTATTGCTGATGAATGTACGATCTCAGACGACAAGTGCTCAAGTAAAGACAGATTTTGAAAATCAAAGCCTAATTGAGACATCTTGCCAAGTAAGAGACCTTCTTTTTCTCGTATATTTCCTAATTTTTTTATTAATTCATCGGTGTTATATGAAAATTCCCACCATTTTTCTTTTTCATGTATATACATAATCAATCCTTTTCTATTATTTTAGTTAATTTTCGGAGAAAAATAATATATTCACCGAAAATTTTTCGGTGAATAAGTTAAAACACGTCCGATTACTGTTAAGTTTTTTTATTAAAGGATATCATCTTCAAAATTTATTTTTTAAACTATAAATCAATATGTTATTCAACATTGTTTTTATCTTTGTTTAAACTCTATCTATTAATTTCTTATTTTTGTTATTTGCAGAAACGTAGAATAAGTTAAGACAACAAAATAGGTGTTAATGCTAGACTTAGTTTTTTCAAAGGTTGTTCTAAGAAGTCGAATTTTTCAGCTGCGGTATTAAAATAACTGTAGAAAACGTATTTAAGGAGAACATCATGCGTTTATTTACTCCTGTTATTTTTTCATCTATTCTGTTTGTTGTTGGATGTGCCGGCAATTCAACAGTATCGCGGACAGCTGACATAAATAAATATCAATATGTTGTTCTACCAAATGTATTGTCATATAACGGCGACCCAGAACTAATGGATCTTGAAGTGCAGATTTACGATGCTCTTGAGTTAACAAGACTTACGGTGATAGGAGAAAAAGAAATATACAGCTTGACTGAAGACCAGAAGCAGCGTCTTCTCTTGGCTCGTTTTTCTGCCAGACAGAATTCAGATTATTCGCGCATAAGTGTTAATTTCACAGATTATGTAACAGGTCGTCCGGTAGCCTCTTGTTATGGCGCCTATGCTCTCGGTTTTGACGAATCAGGAGATCTTGATGGCGCTATGGTTAAGGTATCTGAGGAAATAAACAAATTATTTTAATTTCTTTAGTCGTTTACCATATAACCACATTCTGCTCTGTATCAAGATCGTAATGTTTTGCCTTATCGACTTTTTAAAGTTGTAGCAGTTGCATTGCGTAAACATCAGAATTGACTATTTTTACAGAATCATTTTCAAATATAAAGGCGATGCGATTAACTGTTAGGCAGTCCAAAAATTCATGAACATTCTTAGTCATTTTAGTTGTCCCTTGGTTATAACTAAGGTGTTATCAATGAATGTTTTTATAAACATGAATGTTTGCTTGAAGATTTAAAAACTGGAAATCCAATATTTTTCGTAAATATTGCAAATACCGCAAATTAATACTTGTTAAGTATTTAATTTGCTGAACTGTAGCAGTGGTAACTGCTGTGTTTATAACTCTTGTTCAACATGAAATATGTCTGCAGAGCTAGAAGAGGATTAATTCAAATTTTTAAAACTTTGATTTATCCTTTATCTGCTTTCAGTGTCCATTTAGGCTATTATTGTTTTACATTACTCATTGCGACAAAATAGCAAGAGGTCTTTTATGAATCGTTTACTTTTAATTGTCGATCCTCAAATTGATTTTATAAGTGGCTCTTTACCTGTTCCGGATGCAGCTGCAAAGATGGATTTGCTTGCTGACTACATTAAAAATAACAATGGAAAATATGTACTTAAATTGGTAACGACCGATTGGCATCCGTATGATCATTGCTCTTTTAAAGAAAATGGCGGTGTATGGCCGAAGCACTGCGTTCATGACAGTGTCGGCGCTGCAGTTTATCAGGCGCTGCTTGATGCATTGTATTCAACTGAAGGTGATGTAGAAGTATTACGCAAAGGCACCAATAAAGATACAGAAGAATACTCTATTTTTAAAAATTCTCAGTCAGCCGCAATAATTGAAGAACTAATCAAAAAGCATGAAATAAAACAGATCGATATCTGCGGAATAGCTGGTGATATTTGTGTACTCAATACCTTAAAAGACGGTGTTGTGCTCTACGGAAAAGAAATGTTTAACGTATTAGAGGACTATTCTCCTTCTTTAGATAGCGGAAAAGCTCTAAAACAAGCTATTGAGCAATTAAACTAAGATCTTTTAGAGATTTAGTCGACCTATGAAAACAATTCGTTTGCTGTATCCTGATTTTGTCAGCGGTAATTTGGATGAATACTATTTAGGTGCACGGTTGATGGCACAAATCGTACCGGAAAATCAAAATCAACCGCTCTTTAAAATTGATTTGCCTGCACCAGGAACTATTCATCCTGAAGAAAAAGATGGGATCTATGCTCTTGACGAGGTTCTTTTAGGGATTCAAAAGGCTAAAAGTATTTTATATGAAGAAAATCCTGACAAGGTAATAACTATTGGTGGCAATTGCTTAGTTTCACTTGCTCCGTTTGATTACCTTCACGGCCTTTATCCTGACTTGGGAATAATTTGGATAAACGCTCATCCTGATGTGTCGACTCCTAAAGACGGTTATCCTAATGCCCATGCAATGGTGCTTGGCAGTCTTTTAGGCGGTGGGGCTGTTCAATTGCGTAAAGAAATGAAACACCCTATTTTTAAGCCTGAAAATCTTCTTTATGTTGGACTTCAGGATTTACATGATTATCAAGAGCAGTTTTTAAAAGATCTTAAGGTCAACTTTTTAATACAGAAGGATAAATCCCTTAGCGACGGCGATATAACTGCATTTTGCAGTAGGTTTAATCGTGTGTTGGTTCATCTTGATATTGATGTTTTAAATCCGGCAGAATTTCCTGCAACCTATTTTGCAAATCCGATGCTTGTAGGTGATGGCAGTAGCGGCGGAAATATGTCTTTAGCACGACTTAACCAAATTTTGCATTTAATTGATGGCAATAGTGAAATTATGGGATTAACTATTGCCGAATATCTGCCTTTTGCAGAGTATAAACTGCATAATTCGTTAAGCTCTTTAAGGATTTTTTCTTAAGCCAATTAAATTTTGATCTCACCTAAAAATATTCGTACAAAATATTAATTAAACACTGTCATTTTAAAGTGAGCTCTCTTTTTTTTATCGATTTAAAGCTCTATCAATCTTTTTATTAAACTTAGTTAAAGAGCATATTTTTCCTTCACAATTTAAATTCGCCGAAATAAGAAACAATCTTTCTTTATCGGGATTTTCTGAATGTATGAATTTTATTGATGGAGCAGCAATCGCGGCTGTTACATATTGATTATTTTCAGTTTCAGAATTCCACCTTAAGAAAACTAAGGAACAACCGGGAGGAATTGAGTTAACTCCTTGATCAGGAATACTCCATGTTAAATCTGCAAGACCACCTATATTTGAAATATTAGTATCATGACCGACAAAAAAGGCTATATGTGAAGCTCTATCATTTATTTCATTTTTTAATGCATTAAGTAAAGTTCCTCCACGACTTAGAGCGACAGCATTTTGCCTATTTAAAGCGTCAAATACTTCGTTATGCAAAGATAAAAGTTTAGTTAAGGTCTTTTCATCGACTTGTCCCCATCCTGCATTTCTGTCTGTCCATTGTCCGTACTCAAGTAAAAATATTTCAGCTATGCTTGATGTAATTGCTTTTTCGCCAAGTAATTTAACATCATTGTCTTTTACGGTAACGGAATTTTGAATGCTTGATAAGTTGCAAGGAGCTTTCTTACCACAAATAGATTGGGGACAGCAATTAGTTATTGTCTGGATTAAATTTATTGCATCTTGTTGTTTGGTGCTATTAACTCTATTGATAATCGATTCTTGGACATCTTGTGAGTTTAATTTAACTATTCCGGCTTTTACCGGGTGAAATAGTGGATATACGGCATTTTTCTCTGAATATATAGTGCTTTCAGATGAAATACCTTCTCTTATTGCTTCAGCTGTTTTAACCGTTCTTTGATCACTATCGGCTATTATTTTTACGGATTTAAAAAGGTTATTTTTATAAACGGAATCTTTAATTAAAATTTTCTTTAAATGTTCCCATTGGCTTTTAATTAAAAAATAACCGCGATCTGTAAGATATCCTGACGGAACATTCCATTGCGGCCAATCATTTTTACTCCAGGAACTTAGCGTTTGATAATCTTGAGTAGGAGATCTCACTCCATGGCGTGATAAAACAACTATTTTTTCTAATTTTGCATCAGCACATGGTGCAAAAGCATAAAAAGAATTTTCTGCTGCCATTACACCAAAAAAAGAACTTATAAAGATAACTGCACAAGCTGCAGACATTTTATTTAATAACTTCATAATAAACACTTTATTTTTACAGCGACTTTACTTTTGAGTGTAAATCTTAATAATGACTATATATCGCTATTGATAAATAATTTCTTTTGACTGCATTTATGAACGATTTAAAAAATTTTCTTTCCGAAACTGAATATCAAAACCTTATAAATGATATACAAATTATTCACACTAAAAAACCTTTAATTCATAGCATTACCAATTATGTAGCCATGAATTTTTCTGCAAACGCCCTACTTTCGATCGGAGCATCTCCCGTAATGTCACGAGCCCCTGAAGAAGTAGCGCAAATGGCATCATATGCTAATGCTTTGGTTCTTAATCTAGGCACTCCTGAAGAGCAATCGCTTAAAGCTATGCTTATCGCTGGAAAAGTAGCTAATGAAAAAGGAATTCCTGTTGTCTATGATCCCGTTGCGGTTGGTGCTACATCCTTCAGGCGTGAATTTAATCGTAAATTGTTAAATGACGTTCGTGTATCAATAATTCGCGGTAACGCTTCTGAAATTCTTGCTTTGTGCGATGAACATAAAATAACAACAGGTGTCGATACTCGCGATCAAGGAGAAATCGCAGTTGAAGGAGCAAAAGCCTTAGCTTTGAAACTTCACGCAGTTATTATCATTAGTGGAAAAACTGACTATATAACAAATGGTAAAGAAGTAAAATGTATTGATTTGGGTGCTGATATGATGTCAAAAGTTACGGCTATGGGCTGCACTATAGACGGCATCGTCGCTGCTTTTGCAGCGATTAATCAGAACCTGTTTAAAGCAGCCTATAACGCTATGGCTCTATGCGGGTATGCGGGACAAACCGCTGCCGCAAAATCTAAAGGCAATGGCAGTATGATGATTAACTTTTTAGATGAGCTTTATTTGATTACTACTAATTACTAGCTTATAACGAAATATATGAGTAGTAGACTAAATTCTTCAAGACTTACTGTTTAATAAATTGTAAATGTTAATAATGTACAAACAACATAAATATTAAGCCGCAAAATAACATTTATAACTATTCTGCAGCTTAAAAATTGCATAGTTAATATTTTATGTAAATGCAGTTGTTACAAGCATTTCTTAGCAGTTTCAATTGCTGCAGCGTAATTAGGCTCATTAGTAATTTCTGGCACTAACTCTACATATGCAATCTTGCCTTCTTTATCAATAACAAAAATACTGCGAGTAAGAAGACCGCGTAAAGCGCCGTCTTTAATCATCACCCCGTAGTTTTCACCAAAATTACCGTCTTTACGAAAATCCGATAAAGTCATGACATTTTTAATGCCGGCTGCAGTGCAGAAGCGATCGGCAGCAAAAGGCAAATCTTCTGAAATGCAAAGTACTTTTACGCCTTCAAGACTTGCTGCTTCCTGATTAAATTTGCGGGCAGATGTTGCACAGACACCTGTATCAAGACTAGGCACAATTGAAAGGATAAGAACTGATCCTAAATGATCAGAAAGTTTAAAATCCTCAAGACTTGCAGTGCAAAGGCAAAAATCAGGAGCCTTATCACCTACTTTTGGTAAATTTCCGGAAATGGTCACAGGCTGATTTTGAAAAGTAACTTGCATCATATTTATCTTCCTCTAAAAATTTTTCTATACTCTACGTCAATTTGTACTTTTTGCAAGTTAGCTAAATTTAATAAAAATTAAA
>NZ_CAJKVK010000046.1 GCF_905203285.1 uncultured Succinatimonas sp. | reverse complement strand
TTACAACAGTAGCAATATTGTTGTTTAGCAGTAGGATCATCGGCCTTTAGGCCGGTGAGGACGTCAAACGGCGGATACCCATGCAAAGATTTGAGGCATAAGTTTCTTTTAGCCGCACAAAGCAATGCAGAATCCTTAACTGAAAATGAGCTGCCCGATGGCTTTGAGGTGATAAAGCTTCCGAGACATTTCTTTGATATGGTCGGATTCAGAACTCCTGACGATATAGTGTTTTTAGCAGATTGTCTGTCAAGTAAGAATATATTAGAGAAGTATCGGATTAGTTTTATTTATGATGTTTCTTCTTATATTAAAACGCTTGAAATGGTGAAAAAGTTTCAGGCCAAAATGTTTGTTCCTTCGCATGCTGCCATAACTGAAGATATTGATGAACTTGCGCAATATAACATTGAAATGGTGTACGAAATTGCGGAAAAGATTGTTTCTTTATGCAAAGAGCCTGTTTTCTTTGAGGTAATCCTGCAGCGGTTGTTTACAGAATATGGTTTGATTATGAATTTTGAGCAGTATGTTCTTGTCGGCAGTACGATAAGGTCGTATCTTGCATGGTTAAAAGACACGGATAAACTTAACGTTCTTTTTGATAACAATATGATGTTGTGGATGCAAAAATAATGTTAAATTTTGCAATTAATTTATACACTTTCTGTTTGATAGAAAGTGCTGAATAATCTAATTAAAAAAGATCAGCGATCCACTAAAAATAACCGCCTAATAACTTATAAAATTTATCTATATCAGGCGATTTAATCTCATAAAAATAACTTTTACGTCTACTAAAAAGATCTTCAATGTCTCTTAAAAAGCTATTTTTTGTCTTTTATTTCCGATCATTTGACGTATCCGAAGTAAACCGCCTTTCCGGTCGTTTTCTGTCACCGATAAGATTTATAAACACAGCCGGCTTGCAAAGACGTTCGATGACAGCTTCAGAGCGGGTACTCACTTTTCCCAGATAACTTAAAAGACCTTCAGGCTTAAGCTGTGTCGTTACAATGACCGGATATTTGTTGTAACGACTATCCAACATTAAATAAAGCTCATATATTGCTTCTTCGGATAACCTCTTTATTCCGAAGTCGTCTAAAATCAACACGGAGGTTTTAAGCAGCTTTTTCCTATACTTAATGCGATCTTCGTTATCTTTATGAGCAAGCTCTTCAAGTAATTCAGTAGCCTTATAAAATAAAGTTCTATACCCGGATTTACAGGCATGAATGGCGATTGCATTTGCCAGGCACGTTTTTCCCCCGCCGCAAGGTCCGGAGATAATAATGTTTTCTACCGCGTTTTCAATCCAACTGTTACGGATAAGATAACGTATTTGTTCGCGCTCCAACCCCAAGGGCAGCTTTTGACTTATTTCATTGATGGTTATGGAATCAGTAAGACCTGCTGCTTTTTTCAACCGTAAAAAGCGTGCAGATCCAAGATATTGCTCATGAGCTGAAAGGCAGTCTTCTAATTTATCTTCATAAGTGGCCTCAATATAAGCAGCAGAGTTGTTAAATTGATTCATTAACATATCGGCAAAACCGCTCAGGCGTAATTTGTTAAAGCGAGCTATAAGATTTGACTGTTGAGCTGTAAGTGCCATTTTTATTCTCCTTTGACCGGTTTTACGGTGCGCAGATAGGTGTAATCAGGATTGGACAAAACATCTTCGATAATGTCTTCCTGCGTCATAAAGCGGCCGGTGTCGCTGCTCATAACTTCGTCTTTTATCTCAGATAAAATTTTTCTTAAGGTATAAGTATTCCACAACCGATAATCGGTTGAAGAGCGCATCCGTCGTACGGCTTCATCTAAAAGAGAAACGTTAAAATAATTGCGTTTGTATAGGTTAATGCTGTAAATACAAGCCTTTTTCTTCTGCATTCCGTCGCGATTGAGCCATATTTCACATAAGCCGAACAGCTCTAAACTTTGCAGTTTGGCTTCCGCCAATATCGCCTCCTGAGTGTTGTACATACTTCTTTTTTTAGCAAGCGCAACATGGTCTTTAGGCATATGCTCAGGTAAGATTTGAGGCACGTCACTTATGCTTTTTAAGTGCCCGGCTATGACTTTGGTATCGTGGAAGAACACGATGCTGCTGCATACTTCAGCATCGATCTGTTTCCCGACGAAGCGATAAGGTACCGAGTATAAGTGACCTTCTACGTTAACTAAGTAATTAGAAGGAACTTTGATACCCGGATAGTATTTGGTAAAACCGGGTAAGATGTCGGGAAGAGGATGAGCTTTAAGCTTTTCGTATTGCTTAAAAAGAGTTTCTCTTTGTGTATCGCTGCCTCTTTGCCTGAACGGAGCTTTATTGATGTATTGATCGACAAGAGACAGCAATCGTAAACCGTACTCTTCGATGTTTTGACATTTCTCTTTTTTAAGACGCGAAAGACAACGGTCACAAACTATGCCCACGGTACGTTCCACAGCACTTTTGGATGTGGGGCTGCGAGGGTTGTTGGCATCAATTAAAATCCCTAATTTACGCATAAAAAAGCTGAACTGTTCATTAAAGATTTCATCGGCTCCGACATGATGTTTGGTTACTAAGGCTTTAGCATTGTCTATGATGAGGTAATCAGGCTTGCAGCCGAAAAACTGAAGGCCTTTAACGATACCTTCACAAAATGATGCCGTTGTCATATCGGGGATCAACGTACCGTAAGTGTAATAACTGGCAGGCCAGGTCATTACTAAAATATAAAGCTTGGCAACCGAGCCGTCCGGCTTAATAAATTTGAGGGTGTCTCCTGCCGGACCAGCTGCACTGCTTCTCCATACGGATGCATTTGATACATGGTGACAACAGGATCTTGAGTGGCTTTGAGTTTTGCTTTAAAAAGTTTAAAAAAGTAAGAACGGCTGTAAGGCATTTTATTATGAGCTTTACAAAGTTCAAGATAATCAATGTATGCTGTTTGTATAGAAGCTTTCGATCTAACGCATTCATCAATAATGCGGTCAAAATCCGGAACTAAAACATTTCTCTCTTGATTCACCGTACGGCGGATCAATACGTGTTTATCAAGTATTTCAATTTCCTTTGAAGAATCTACGGCAATGTTATTGCGGGCATAAATTTTTTGAGAAAGCTCAGCGTCGCTTACTTTATTGAGATCTTCAAGTAAAGAAAAACCGGCTTGTTTAAGTCGAGCTCTAATTCTTACTGCTGTTGAAGGAGAACAACCGTTCAGCGCTGCTATATTCCTTACTGATTTATTCAGCAGGCACATTTGTGCCACTTTTCTCAATCTTTCAACATCTAAAGTCATGGAAAACTCCTTTGAATATCAAATATGCCGATAGCGGCATATTCAATATAGAAAAGAGAAGATGCAGATAAAGAAAGTATGAAGCAAAATTAAAAGATCTTCTTTGTAAAAATAGAAAACAGCAAAATGAAAATTAAGAGACTGAAATGATCTTTTTAAGAGACAGAAATATTCAAATTAGAAGATAAAATCCACAAGATCAATTTTAGAGGATCTATGTGCTTTTTTATGTAGATTTTTCAAGTGCTTTGAATAAGTTAGTATCTTTGCATTTATTATTGAAGTTCAAGATAGGTTCTCTATGAAACGTGATAGTCAGTTATTAAATTCAAATCGTTGTGCTTTTTTATCAGCAGGGTTTTCAATTGCCTCTTGGGCTCCGATGATTCCTTTTATTAAAGAACGCCTTAACCTTGATGAACATAATTTAGGTCTTTTATTGTTGTGTGTCGGTATAGGCTCTTTTATTTCAATGCCGATAACAGGATATTTGACCGGACGCTTCGGGTGTAAAAAACTTATTTACAGCGCTGTTACGGCTCTTGCTTTTTTAATTGTTGCTATTTCTTTAATTCACAATCTTTATTTAATGGGAGTGGTTTTAATTTTTTTGGTTTTTGTGTTGTTATTTTGGATGTGGTTTCGAATATTAATGCAGCTTTAGTTGAAAAATCTATAAATAAAGGGGTTATGTCCGGATTACACGGTCTTTTTAGTGTAGGCGGATTTATCGGTTCTGCAGTAGTCACTACTCTTTTAGGAACTCGGCTTGGAATTGTAGGTTCGGCTGTGTCGGCGGCGGTTTTTGTCTGGCTGTTTACTTTTTTAGGATGCCGCCATCTTTTTGCTGCGGTTCACGATGAGGATAAATCCAAGAAAAATGAATTAAATCAAAAGAATAGATTTATGCTGCCGCACTATTTGGTGGTGATTACGGGGTTGATGTGTTTTGTAATGTTCATGACTGAAGGCTCGATGCATGACTGGACGGGAGTTTTTCTAGTTGCAGAACGTAATATTGATTTGTCTGATGCCGGTTATGGCTACTCGGTATTTGCTATTGCTATGACAGTTTGCCGCTTGACCGGTGACAGAATAGTGGAGCGTTTGGGGCGAAGACTTGTTCTGTTTTTAGGAACCTTGTGTGTTTTTGCTGGATATTGTGTGGCTGTTTTTATTCCTTCTGTCATAAGTGTATTTTTAGGTTTTGCAATTATCGGCATCGGTGCGTCAAATATTGTTCCTCAGCTTGTTTCTTATATTGCAACATGTAAGGAAATGCCTGTTCATTTGTCTGTTATGTGGGTGAATGCTATAGGCTATACGGGTATTTTGTGTGGCCCTGCGTTCATCGGTTTTTTAGCTAAAGTTATTACGCTTGAATATACTTTTATGTGTCTTGCAGGGTTAGTAATTTTAGTAGGACTTGGCGGTTACTATTTGCTCTCCCCTAAAAAGGCATAGCGTAACGATAAAGTGATGTTTTAATGTGCTAGAATCTTCTGACCTTACTTAGGTACTAAAGACGGAGATTTTTATGCTTTCATTAAATCGAAGTCTGACCGTGCTGAAGTCAGCCAAAACCGGTTTTTTCCTCTTAGGTTTTGCCATAGCCGCCTGGGCCCCGTTAGTGCCGTATATTCAAGCTCGGCTTGAAATTTCAAAATTTACCTTAAGTCTCATGATCCTTTCTATGGGTATAGGATCAATTGCCGGAATGCTTTTTTCTCCCTTTGTTGTAAAAAAACAAGGAACGCGCTTTTCTGTTTTATTTTCAGGTATTGCTTTAGCTTTGTCGCTTATCTTTGTAGCAGCAATTCCCGGATTTATTTTGCAGTTTTTTCTGATTTTTGTTTACGGATTTACTATGGGACTTATGGAAGTTTCGGTAAATCTTTATGCAAGCGTCCTTGAAAAGAAATATAAAAAGCCGCTTATGTCGGTATTTCACGGCTTTTATTCAGTAGGTCAGATTTTTGCCGTATTGTCGGTAGCTTTTTTGTTGTCCTGTAATTTTTCTCCTTTTATAGCTGTAACGGTGCCGACTGTTTTTTTAGTGTTTTTATTTGTTTTGACAGGCAAGTTAATTGAAGATAACAAAGTTGTTTCAGATGAACCGCTTTTAGTAATACCCAAAGGAGTTGTAATTGTTCTCGCCGTTATTGCGTTATTTGCGCTGACTGCAGAAGGAGCTGCTATAGATTGGGTGGGATTGCTGCTTCTTGATAAGCAGGCGACAGAACCAGAGAGAGCGGCAAGCGGTTATTTGACTGTAGTGATTTTTATGGCGGCAGGACGTTTTTTAGGCGGCAGAATTCTACAAAGCATCGGATCTTTTAAAACTTTGATAATAAGCGTGCTGCTTGCCGGATTTTCCTTAACGGTTATCTCCCTTAGCTTAAATCCGTTTGTTGTCTATATTTCCCTTGGGCTCTTAGGCCTTTCTTTATCCAACATTCTGCCTATTGCCGTATCTTTTGCTGGGAGACAGAAAGCTATGCCGCAGTCTGCAGCTGTGGCTGCGGTTACGACTTGCGGTTATGCGGCAATCACTTTCGGACCTTTTGCGATAGGCTCTATAGGTTCGCTTATTTCTTTAAGCGGCGCTTTTGCTGTTTTGGGTGTTTTAATAATTCTTTTAGGCTTTTTTCTCTTTATAAAAAAAGCTGCTTTTAATTTTTAGAGAAAGGATTGCTTGTAGGAATAGGCGCTTTTTAACCAAAGATAAAAAAGCGCCTTAATTTTTACGTGTAGAAATATATTGAAAAGTAATTTCTTTAATAAATCCGATAAATAAGCCGATAACAAAGGAATTAATTTGTGATTACCTTCACATCTTATATTTTTGTTTGTTTGTATTCTACACGTGTAGAACAACTTTCGGAGTTTGCTATGAGCGAAAACAACATTCACACCCAAGCCGCTGAAGCTAATTTTCAGACGGAAGAGGGCAAGAAAGATTTTTGGCGAGCAACAATTTCCTGTTGGCTCGGAACAACCATGGAGTACACAGACTTTGCTTTGTACGGTCTTGCTGCTGGTATTATTTTCGGAGAAGTATTCTTCCCTGAATCCACCCCGGTCATGGCTTTGCTGCAAAGCTTTGCCGCATTTTCCGTAGGTTTTATCGCGCGTCCTATCGGAGCTATCGTTTTCGGTTTACTTGGCGATAAGTTAGGTCGTAAGTTCGTGATGGTTATTACCATTTCATTGATGGGTCTTGCCACGACCTGTATCGGACTTATCCCGAGTTATGAAAAAATCGGTGCCTGGTCTGCAGCTTTGCTCGTTTTGATGCGCTTTATGCAGGGTCTTGGTGCCGGAGCTGAGTTATCAGGCGGTGCCGTGATGCTCGGTGAGTATGCTCCGGTAAAAAGACGCGGCGTCGTTTCATCGATTATCGGTTTAGGTTCAAACAGCGGTACCTTGCTTGCTTCTGCCGTATGGCTTTTGGTATTGCAGCTTGATCATGACGATTTGATGAGCTGGGGCTGGCGTATTCCTTTCCTGGGTTCAATCTTGATTGCTTATATCGCGCTTTTAATCAGAAAGCATATGCGCGAAACTCCTGTTTTTGAGCAGCAGAAAAAACAGCTTGAGAAAATGCGTAAGGAAGCATTTGAGAAAGGTGTTGAACTCCAGAAAAAAGACAAGCGTTCTTTCTTTGCAAGAACCAAGGCCTTTTGGGTTATGGTTGGTCTTAGAATCGGTGAAAACGGTCCGTCATATCTTGCACAGGGATTTATCATCGGTTATGTCGTAAGTTTCTTGAGTGTCGATAAGTCTGTTGCCACCATGTCGGTTTTCGTAGCTTCGGTTTTAGGCTTTTTCGTCATTCCGTTCTCTGGATGGCTTTCTGATAAATTCGGCCGCCGCATTACTTATCGCTGGTTCTGTATCCTGCTCGTGCTGTGGGCATTCCCCGCCTTCATGCTGCTTGATACTAAAGAGCCGTGGATTGTCGGCCCGGTTATCGTAATCGGTATGGCTATCGCTTCACTGGGAATTTTCGGTGTGCAGGCTGCCTGGGGCGTAGAGCTTTTCGGTGTTACCAACCGCTATACCAAGATGGCTTTTGCCAAAGAGTTAGGCTCAATCATGTCAGGCGGAACTGCTCCGATGATTGCCTCTGCACTTTTGTCTTACTTCGGACATTGGTGGCCGATTGCAACCTATTTTGCAGTTTGCGCTTTCATCGGTTTGGTCAGCACGTTTATTGCTCCTGAAACTCGAGGACGTGATCTGAATCTGCCGGAAGATGCCCTTTAATTAGGTACAATGGCTACATCATAAGGATATTCTATGCAGAATTTTAGTAAAAAAGTAACCCGTAATGATGTAGCCAAATTAGCCGGTACCTCAAGTGCCGTGGTCAGTTACGTAATTAATAACGGACCGAAGCCGGTATCGGAGAAAACCAGAAAAAAAGTGCTTGAAGCGATAAAATTAACCGGCTACCAGCCTAATAATAATGCAAGAGCACTGGTAAGCGGCAAATCACGCTGTCTAGGTCTTATTATTCCGAATATCTCCAACCCTTTTATTGCGTCGCTTGCTCATGCAATCGAAGGAGAAGCAATTGAGCGGGGATTTGTAATCCTGCTTGGCGATAGCGACGATAGGGTGCATAAGGAAGTTGATCTGCTTAAATTCTTTTTGCAGCGTCAGGTTGACGGAATAATTTATAACGCCATTAAAGATCCTTATCTTGATTTGTTAAATGCCAGCAATACGCCTTTTGTCCTGTTAAATCACATGGCAAATCCCGAATCGGGGATGCGCGTGGTTGAAATCAATGAATATCAGGCGGCGTATGATGTGGTCAGTATGATGATCTTAAAAGGTTATAAAAAAATCGCGATTATCTGCGGACCTAAGAATATGCATAACACGCAGGAACGCATCAGAGGATGGAAAGACGCTTTAAGAGCTCATAATTTAGAGCCGCTTCCCAGCCTTGTTTTTTACTCGGATTACACACGTAAAGACGGTTATTACGCGGCGTTGGATTTGATTATGAATGTCAAATGCGACAGCGTCTTTACAACTAATGAAATGCAGGCTTTCGGTGCGCTGCGCGCTTTTTCCGAGCGCGGGATAAAAGTTCCCGATGACATCGGCATTGCCACGTTTAACGCAACCGAGCTTTCCGAGTATGTCGTGCCTTCGCTTGCTGCCATGCTGCAGCCGGTGAAGCTTGTGGCGCAGCATGTCATCAATATGGTCTTAAATCCCGATCTAAAAGGCAGCGTTTATAAAATTCCGTATATCATAAAAGACGGAATGTCGCTAAAAGCCCACTGATAAAATACGGACTTGATATGCGAAAGATAATTATTGACTGTGATATCGGCAACGGTATTGCCGGTGCCAATGTTGATGACGGGTTAGCATTAGCCTTGGCTCTTGTCAGCCCTGAAATTGAAGTCAAGGCGGTTACGACTGTAAGCGGAAACGTTTTAAATTATAAAGCCTGTCTTGTGGCAAAGCGCTTTTTACAGGCATCAGGATATGACGTGCCTGTTTACTGCGGATCTTTTAGAGCTTTAAAGGAACCTACGCAAAAATGGCGTGAAAGGCTTGATCACGGCGTAGAAAAACAAGGTCTTAAATATTTGTGGCAGGATGAGGAAGAATTTTTACGCACAGACGCCGACATCGCTTGTAACGCCGTGGATAAGATGGCGCAAATTATTAATGAAAATCCTCATGAAGTAACGCTTATAGCCATCGGACCTTTAACTAATCTTGCTTTATTGTTGACAAAATACCCTGAGGTACAAGACAAGATACAGGAAATCGTGCTGATGGGCGGCTGCTTTAATGTCAAAAATTACTTAAAAGACACTAATTTCGGATTAGATCCGGAAGCTGCAAAAATCGTGTTGGATAGCTCAGTTCCCTGCACGATGGCTCCTTTTGACACGACTACGACAACTCTTTTAAGACAAGAAGATCTTGAAGAAATGGGAACTTATACAAATGCTTTAAGTGAGTATTTGTATAAAACCACTAAACCTTGGCTTGCTTATTCTATGAAAACCCGCGGTATTGACGGGTGCTGGATCCATGATGTTTTAACCGTAGCTTATTTGATCGATTCGTCTTTATTCAGCTTTGAAGAACATTTTGTGAATATTGAACTTTGCGGAGCTTTTCGCGGAAGAACATATATTGCGGATTTAGGCTATTTGAAAAACGCTGACGAAATTAAGCCTCACTCTTCTCGGAAGATAAACATCATGACGGCTGTTTCCAATGAAAAATTACTGAGGCTTATGAAAGAACGCTTTAAAGCAAATGGACTTTAGCTTTTTGTTTTTAATTTGCGAAAGTTGTTTTTAAAAAATTCGGCATCTTTAGGCAGCAGAAGATGCCGTACGCTGTCTTTTTCAGTTATTTCCCGTATCGGGCGGCAGGGAACGCCGAAGGCGATATGGTTGTCGGGAATATCCCTTGTTACAACGCTTCCTGCTCCGATTACCACGTTATCTCCGATGTGAACACCTCCGATGACGCAGACGCTCGCGGCAATCCAGACGTTGCTGCCGATGTGAATTTCCTCGGCAAATTCGGCAAGCGTGGTTTTTCCGTTTGCATCAAGCCCCATGCGCTCTGCGGCAATTAGAGGATGGTTGGTGGCAAGCAGTGAAACATTCGGACCGATGCAAACATTGTCACCGATAAAAATTCGAGCATCATCCATTACGGTGAAATTGAAGTTGGCAAAAAAATTGTTGCCGATGAAGGTATGGGTGCCGTAGTTGAAATGAATAGGGCCCACCATATGAAAAGTCGATCCTATTTTTCCAAGATGTTTTTTGATGATTTCATCGCGGGCTGGGTCTGTTTCGTCAAGAAGATTGTAGCGCTTATTGGCCCGATGCATTTCCATCTTGACGGCTTTTAATTCAGGACATTGATTATTAAATAATTTTCCTGCAAATATTTTTTCTTCTTCAGTCATGGCAAGATCCGTAAAAGCAGATGAATTCTGTCAATCATTATCCGCCAAAGCGGCTTTTTAAGTTCATAAAAAAAGAAATTTCAGCTTTAATGCAAAGATTTTTAGTAGCAAAGGCAAGGGTTTGTTAAAATATACGGATCGTGAGATTTTCTTACTGTTTTCAACATAATTTTCTTAGCGAGAAATAGTTTCTATGGATATTTTACGCGGTTCTTCAGCTCTTTCCGGATATAAAGTAGAAAAGCTTACCGAAGCTTTGGCTAAAGCCGGAATAGAAGTTGCTTCTATTTGTACCCGTTTTATTCACCTTGTTGATGTTGATGCTCCTTTAAGTGACGATAAAAAAGCCGTTTTAGATAAAATCTTGACTTACGGCCCCGTCGATGAAGAGCATGTTGAAGAAGGTGACTTATTCTTCGTCATCCCTAGAATCGGAACTATTTCTCCGTGGGCATCCAAGGCAACCGATATTGCCCACAACTGCGGTTTGACCGAAATTCACCGCATTGAACGCGGTATTGCTTATTGGTTTAAGAAAAAAGACGGTACCGCTTTAACTGCCGATGAACGTAAAGTGATCGTTCCTCTTATTCACGATCGCATGATGCAGACCGTACTTGACAGCCTTGATGAGGGTGTCGCTTTATTTGAAAAACAGACTCCAAAGCCTTTTACTACCGTTCCGCTTACCACCGGCGGTAAAGAAGCATTAAAGAAAGCAAACGTTGAGCTCGGTTTGGCTTTAAATGACGAGGAAATGGATTATCTTTTAAATTCCTTTAAGGATTTAGGACGTGATCCTACCGATATCGAACTTTACATGTTCGCCCAGATGAATTCCGAGCATTGCCGTCATAAAGTATTTAACGCTTCCTGGGAAATTGACGGTAAGAAAGAGGATTTATCTTTATTCCAGATGGTACGTAATACTTATAACACTCATAATGATTACGTACTTTCAGCCTACCGCGATAACGCTGCGGTTATGGAAGGATCAAAAGCAGGCCGTTTCTATCCTGACAGAGATACTCTTGAGTGGAATTACCATCAGGAAGATATGCCGATTTTGATGAAGGTTGAAACCCATAACCATCCGACTGCGATTTCCCCGTTCCCGGGAGCTGCAACCGGATCTGGCGGTGAAATTCGTGATGAAGGCGCTACCGGCGTAGGTTCAAAACCTAAGGGCGGCTTATGCGGATTTACCGTGTCAAATCTTAAAATCCCCGGAGCCGTTCAGCCGTGGGAGCATGATTTCGGCAAACCCAACCGTTTGGCTTCAGCCCTTGATATCATGATTGAAGGCCCTTTAGGCGCAGCTTCTTTTAACAACGAGTTCGGCCGTCCTAATCTTTGCGGTTATTTTAGAACTTATGAAGAGGAAGTCGTAAGCTTTGCCGGAAAAGAAATCCGCGGCTATCATAAGCCGATTATGTTGGCAGGCGGCTGGGGCAACATTCGTCGTGAGCATATCCAAAAAGATCATATTGAACCGGGTGCAAAATTAATCGTTTTAGGCGGTCCTGCCATGGATATCGGATTAGGCGGCGGTGCCGCTTCCTCCATGAATTCAGGCCAGTCATCTGAGGATTTGGATTTTGCGTCAGTTCAGCGCGGCAACCCTGAAATGCAGCGCCGCTGCCAGGAAGTTATCGATGCCTGCTGGCAGCTTGGTTCTGAAAATCCTATTATGTTTATTCATGACGTCGGAGCCGGCGGTTTGTCAAACGCAATGCCGGAACTCGTTTCAGACGGCGGTGTCGGCGGTCATTTCGATCTGCGCAAGATCCCCAATGACGAGCCGGGTATGAGCCCGCTGCAGATTTGGTGTAACGAGTCTCAGGAACGTTATGTCTTAGCCGTTTCTCCTGAGAAATTCCCGGTATTTGAAGCTTTCTGCAAGCGTGAGCGCGCTCAGTTTGCCGTAATCGGTGAAGCTACCAAAGAGCGCCGCGTAGTGCTTGAAGATCCGTATTTTGGCAATCGTCCTATTGATTTGCCGCTTGACGTACTGCTCGGCAAGCCTCCGCGCATGAATAAGGTTGTAAAGAGCGCTAAAGCCGATTCTCCCGAGTTTAAGGATGAAGGCATTACGCCTATTGACGCTGCTGAAAGAATTTTGCGTTTACCGACCGTTGCCGAGAAGACTTTCCTTATTACTATCGGTGACCGTTCCGTTACCGGTATGGTGGCTCGCGATCAGATGGTAGGCCCGTGGCAGGTTCCGGTAGCCGACGTTGCCGTAACCGCCGCATCCTATGACAGCTATCACGGTGAAGCCGCTTCCATGGGCGAGCGTACTCCGGTTGCCTTGCTTGACCATGCAGCTTCAGTACGTTTGGCTATTGCTGAGGCTATTACCAATCTTGCTCCTGCCATGATCGGCGATATGGACAGAATCAAGTTATCCGCAAACTGGATGGCGGCAAACGGTCATCCGGGCGAGGATGCCGGTCTTTATGAAGCCGTTAAGACTTTAGGCATGGAAGTATGTCCTGAGCTTTCAATTACCGTACCGGTCGGCAAAGACTCAATGTCCATGAAGACCACTTGGGACGAAAACGGCGAGAACCGTACCGTAACCGCCCCGATGTCCCTAATTATTTCAGCTTTTGCCCGCTGTGAGGATATTCGCAAGACTTTAACTCCGCAGCTTAGAACCGATAAGGGCGATACCGTTCTTATTTACATCGATTTGGGTGAAAGACAGAATCGTCTTGGCGGATCATGCTTGGCTCAGGTTTATCGCCAGCTTGGCAGCAAGCCTGCCAACCTTGATAATCCTGTTCGTTTGAAAGGATTATTTGACGCCGTTCAGTTCTTAAACAGCAAGAACATGATCTTGGCTTATCACGATATCTCAGACGGCGGTTTGTTCGTCACCGTCGCTGAAATGTGCTTTGCTGGTCATACCGGCGTTACCGTCCGTATGGATGAGTTAGGCCAGAATGATTTAGGCGTATTGTTTGCCGAAGAGCCCGGTGCCGTTATCCAGGTTCCTGCCGAGCTTGAAGAGCAGGTTCTTAATATCTTGTCAGGTCACGGTTTATCTAATTGCTCATTCGTTATCGGCTCTCTTCGCGATGACGATCGCATAGTCTTTACCCGTGAAGGTCAGGACGTTATCAACGAGACTCGTACCCATTTCAGAACCGCATGGGCTGAAACCACTTATCATATGCAGTCATTACGTGATAATCCTGCATGTGCCAAGTCCGAGTATGACGCTAAATTTGATGAAAAAGATCCGGGCTTGTTCGTCGATCTTACTTTTGACACTAAAGAAGATATCGCAGCTCCTTATATCGCTCGTTCCGTCGCTCCGAAGATTGCCATCTTACGTGAAGAGGGCGTTAACTCTCAGGGAGAAATGGCAGCAGCGTTTGACCGCGCCGGATTTAATTGCGTTGACGTGCACATGACCGATATTTTAAGCGGTAAAGTTTCCTTAAAAGATTTCAAGGGCTTTGCAGCTTGCGGCGGTTTCTCATACGGTGACGTATTGGGAGCAGGTGAAGGCTGGGCTAAGTCAATTCTCTTCAACTCAAGAGCAAGCGAAGAGTTCGGCGATTTCTTCAATCGTAAAGACACTTTTGCTTTAGGCGTCTGCAATGGCTGCCAGATGATGTCGACTTTGCGTGATTTAATCCCCGGAGCCGAAGATTGGCCGCGTTTTGTAACTAATCTGTCAGAGCGCTTTGAAGCACGCTTTGTTGAAGTTGAGATTCAAAAGAGCCCGTCAATCTTCTTTGACGGCATGGTAGGTTCTAAGATGCCTATCGTTGTATCTCACGGTGAAGGCCGTGCCGAATTCAAGGACGCAGCTCACTTAGCTCGCTTTGAAAAATCAGGCTTAGTTGCTGTTCGTTATATCGATCATCGCGGTAAGGTTACTGAAGAGTATCCGATGAATCCGAACGGTTCACCTAACGGCATAACTTCCGTAACCACTCCGGATGGACGCTTTACTATCTTGATGCCGCATCCTGAGCGTGTAATGCGTACTGTTTCCAATTCCTGGCATCCTGAGGATTGGGGAGAGGATAGCGCTTGGTGCCGCATCTTTAGAAATGCCCGTAAGTTTGTAGGTTAATTTTTAGTTAACCTGTATTAAAAAGAGCTCGGGATGTCAAAAGCACCCCGAGTTTTTTTGTCTTTAAATTTGGTGATTTGATATGAAGATTTTTGATTTTGATAAGGCCTACAGTCAATGCATAACACCTAAGATAAAAGATCTATTAAAGAAAATTCATAAACACCGAAACGATTTTAAATTAAGCGATATTCATAAAATATTAAGCACACAGGCTTTTAGTGAAAGTATTGAATCGTCAAATCGTATTGAAGGACTTACTACAAGAGACCAGAGACCAAAGACTTCATCAATTAGTTAATTATGAAATAGAACCAGAATCTTTGTCGGAAAAGGAAATTGCCGGATATAGAGACGTTTTGGCATTAGTAAACGAAAATTTTGAGTATATGCCGCTTAAAACATCCATCATCTTACAGCTGCATCGTGATCTGTATAAATATGAAGATATTTCAATTGGCGGTAAATACAAAAATAGTGATAATCAAATTATTGAAACAGATTAAAATGGAATTAAAAAATTACGTTTTTCTCCTTTGCCTGCTTGGGAAACACCGAGAGCAATGGAGATTTTGTGTGAAAATTACAATATAGCTTTAAATCATCAAGAGTATGAGCCTCTGGTCTTAATCCCGATTTTTATCAAAAAAGATCAGCGGCTAAAACCGTCCATTAGGGCTGAGATCATCGCGAGGAGCTGCTTGTGTTTTTAATCCGGTGTTTTCTGTTGCTCAATATATTGCCGAATAATAGATATCAGAGCGCCTGTGCAGGATGAAGCAAAAAAGATAGCGGCCATAACGTGTTGCCCCACAGCTTAGATCTAACGGTAAGATATTTACGCTTACGGATGGTAATGGAATATGTCCCTTGAGCCTGAAGACATGCTTAAAGATTGAAAATTTCGGCAAATCTAAAACCAATAAATGTACATTCTCTTCCTTTCCTTTAAAGTCATCAGTTTGGTATTAAATTGAGACATACAGATCAAAGATTGTTTTGAGTTAGTTAATTATTTGTGTGATTAAGCTTTTTTAAGAGATTTAGTTGC
>NZ_CAJKVK010000045.1 GCF_905203285.1 uncultured Succinatimonas sp. | reverse complement strand
CGTTTAAACCTTCTTTAATAAATGTTTCCAAATGTTTAGCTTGCGAGTCTGTAATAAGAAGATCCACGTCACCAAGTGCCAGCACTTTACGCTTTGAAATCTTATTGAACTTGCTTGAGTCCATTACCGCAATGACCCTCTTGGAATTTTTGGCCAATAACTTGATTATCGGGATCTCGTTTAAGCGAAAATCGGTAAAGCCGTCTGCGGCATTTACGGCGTTAATCGACAAAAAAGCAATATCTGGAATGTATTCGTCAAACTCTCGTACACATTGGGCTCCGTATGAAGAACGCTCAAGTCCGTCCACATCTCCGCCTATGGAAATAAGCTTAATCAAAGGGTTCTGCATCAAGATGGTAAGAGCCGCATAGTTGTTGGTGACAACGGTAAACCGCTTGTTTAAACCGGCAAGCTCTTGAGCCAGAACAGTATTCGTCGTCCCGGAATTTATTGCAACAATATCCCCTTCTTTTATATAGGCAAGAGCTTTTCTGCTTGCTTCACGCTTTAACTGGGCGTTGACGATTTCCCTACCGGTAAAATTGGAAAAAGAGAGCATTGAATCAGGAAGGCACGCCCCGCCTCTTACATATTTTATTAACCCTTCCTGCTCAAGCGCCTTCAAATCTCTTCTTATAGTATCAACCGAGACCTGCAGTGTCTTGCTTAAATCCGCAACCTTTACCGACTTGCCTAGCTGTAATTCCTGAAGAATAAACTCAACGCGCTTTGTGTATAACATTAAAAATTTCTCTTTTAACTAACTTTAGTTCATTGTATCCCATAGCTATTCCCGATCATAACAATATCGGTCAATCTAAGATCTTATAGTCTTAATCCACCGCACAATTTTACGTATCATCCCTTCTTTTTCATCTAAAGAGTTAATTTGTTGAACACCGCTTTACAGCAGTGTCGTACTAATGTACAAAAACAAAATCTTGAGTATATTTTCCGCGTCCCCAACAATATTCACGACTTGCTCCTTAAACTTTTTTCAAATGTAATTCATTAATCTTTTTAGTTTTTTGTTACAAGAATATTTTTATCATGTAAAAAAAGGCTATTGAAAAGAGAAAAATAATAACCACGTTCAACTTATCGGAAACGTTTTTACGCTGAATATTGCAGCATTGCATATTCAGTCTCTAACGCTCCTAAAATTACACTTATAATTAAAAAAGATAATAAGATAAAAATAAAAAGGAGATGCCAAGATGGGAATGCAATTACAAAACCGTAAAATAATTCTCGGGATCACCGGAGGAATTGCAGCCTATAAAAGCTGTGAACTTGCTCGCCTTCTAATCAAGCAAGGAGCTGATGTCCATGTTGTGATGACAGATGCGGCTTCAAAACTCGTCTCAAAAACCACTCTTGAAGCATTAACCGGACATGAAGTTGCCTCTGAAATTTTCTCAGATGCTAAAAACATTGATCATATTTCACTCGGTGCTGACGCAGATCTAATCTTAACCGCGCCCTGCACGGCAAACACTATCGCCAAATTCGCAGCAGGCATGGCTGACAACATGCTAACTGCCGTAACTCTTGCCGCTCCGTGCATTAAAATCATCGCGCCGGCCATGAACTCGCGTATGTACTTAAATCAGGCGACCCAGGACAACATTGCGCTTTTAAGAAAACGCGGTTTTTATGTAATTGAACCTGCAACAGGAGAGCTTGCCTGCGGAGAAATCGCCACAGGAAGGATGCGTGAGCCGTCTGAAATCTGTGCTATCGTCTGCGCCATTCTAAACAATCAGATCCTTACTTTCTCCGAGGAAACGTTATTGCCGCCCCCTAACGCTCCTCTTGAACTTACTCAAACCAAGTTACTGCCAAAAGCCGTAGGCGCAGGTAAGAAGGTTCTTATCACAGCAGGCCCTACCGAAGAGCCAATCGATCCGGTACGCGTACTAACTAACAGAAGCTCGGGCAAAATGGGATATGCTTTAGCTGCCGCAGCAGCAGCCCGCGGAGCTGAGGTAACCTTGGTTTCAGGTCCGGTTTCACTTAAAGTCCCTGACGGCGTAAAAGCAATTAAGGTAAAAACCGCGCAGGATATGTTCCTTGCAGTAACCGAGCATGCCAAAGACAATGACATAGTCATAGGCTGTGCAGCCGTATCCGATTACCGTGTCGAAAAAGTATCGGATCAAAAAATTAAAAAACAGGACGGCATTGATGAACTTACGTTAAAACTTGTCAAAAATCCTGACATTATTGCCACGGTAGGACATATGGAACATAAACGCCCGTTTACCGTAGGATTTGCCGCAGAAACGAACAATATAGAAAATTATGCCAAAGATAAAATCGTTAAAAAGAACCTTGATCTTATTGTTCTCAATGACGTTTCAAAGCAGGATATCGGTTTTAACAGCGATTTCAATGCAGTTACCGTTTTTGATAAAGAGGGTAAGGTTGCCGCATTCCCTAAGATGACAAAGGAGGTTTTATCCGGAGTTCTTATGGATCTTATTTTTGAAATGAACAAAAAAGCTTAAGGAAACAGCATGGATCTTGATATCGAGTTAAAAATTTTAGATAAACGCTTAGGTACAGATTTTCCGCTGCCTGACTATGCGACGAGCGGAGCTGCCGGAATGGATTTAAGAGCTATGGTAGAAAAAGATACCGTCTTAAATTCCGGGGAAACCCGCCTCATTCCGGCGGGATTTTCCATGCACATTGCGGATAAAAATGTCTGTGCGACTATTTTCCCGCGCTCGGGACTTGGCACCAAGCACGGCATCGTCCTTGGAAACCTTACCGGCCTTATCGACTCTGATTATCAAGGTCCGATTTTAGTCCCGCTGTGGAATCGCTCTTCATCCCCTTTTGTCATTGAAGTCGGCATGCGAATTGCCCAAATGGTCTTTTTACCCGTGGTTCACGCCAAATTTAAAATTTGTCAGGAATTCAGCCAAACTGAAGAGCGGGGAGACAAAGGATTCGGGTCAACCGGACTATAAAAAACTTTTAGCAAAAACAAAAAATATTCCGATAATAAAGCCGTTTCTTACGTATTCTCAGCGTGAATTCGGCTTTGTCTCCAGCCTTTTGCTTTTAACAACAACTCATCAATTATTTTCTTTTTTTCCTGCGTATATCTTTTACGATCATTTGAAAAGCGTAAAGCTAAAATGCGTTTGCTTTTATCATAAAAGTCGGCGGACTCTTTGCTGGAATTAAGAAAATCACGAAAATTAATGTAATCGTTCCATTCTTTTCCTTGCCACTTAACTACATGAATATGATGAGTTCTCGTATCTTGCAAAAAATCCCCGAGAACAAACAAAAGCTGACTTTTTACATCCTCCCCGCGATAAATGATACCGTGCCGGGCAAGCTCTTCTCTTTGTAAAAGAATATCCGCAACATTCCTAACTCCCACAGCAATATCAATAATCGGCTTAGCGCAAATATTTAAAATCGCGGTACTGCCTACATGCTGAATATCAATTGCACTATTTCCCAAAATTTCTTTTAGCGTTTTTATTACACAAGCAGCATCCTTATGCCAATCAGTCTGATGAGGCACAAGTTTTACCTGACCTCTTTTTAACCCGAGTGTATATGTGTTACTAACCTTTTCTTTCATTGTTAAAAAATACTTTTTCTTTCACTTGCAGGAGCAATTCTCAATTTTTCCCGATAATTAGCAACCGTTCTTCTTGCAATACTTATTCCTTCTTTTTCAAGCAGCATTACAATCTTGCTGTCAGATAAAGGCTTTCTTTTATCCTCATTTTTTATCAGATTTTCAATCAGAGCTAAAACCGCAGTTCCGGATTTTTCTTTTTCATCAGTTTTACCGCCGGAATTTTTAATTTTTACGGCAAAAAAGGACTTTAAAGGAAAAGTACCCAAAGGCGTTAAAACATATTTTTGAGAAATAGCCCTGGATACGGTAGATTCATGCACGCCAAGCGCTAATGCGCATTCTTTTAAAGTAAGGGGGATTAAGGCGTTTTTTCCTGACAATAAAAAGTTTTCTTGTCTTTTAAAAATAAATTGTCCCAAATTTAAAAGCGTTTCATAACGCCTGCTTAATCCTGAAATGATAAATTTTGCTTCTTCAAAATTGTCTTTAAAAAATCTTATATCTTTAGGATCTTTTGCTTGCCCACGAAGTTTTAGGCATTTCTTATTTATAAAAACTTTAGGCAATTTGTCGGTATTAAGCTCTACTTTAAAGCCTAAGTTTCCCTTTTGCACGATAAGATCGGGAATAACATCAAGCTCTTGCGATTTTGCAATCTGAATATAAGGACGCGACTTTAAGGAAGCCAACTTTGTCAGAGCTTTTTTTAAAGTCTCATCATCACACTTAATATTATTTTTAAGTCCCTTAAAATCGTGTCTTATGACGAGATCTTCATACTGTTCAAGCATCATAATACATAAAGAATTTAAAGGAGAAGACGACTCATCTTTAAGCTGCAGCAACAAAAATTCTTTTACATTTCTTGATCCCACGCCGCGCGGATCAAAATGCTGAATAAGCTTTAAAACGCTTAAAACCTCATCTTCCGTACAAGACAACTTAAAAGCGATATCTTCAGGTCTTGTTTGCAAAAAACCGTCATCGTCAATACCGTCAATAAGCCATTCCCCTATTTCTTTATCTTTTACTGAAAGTGACGCTAAATTAAGCTCAAATAAAAGTGAATCGCGAAGGCTTTGAGCTTTTGCGTCATTTTCAAAAAACGGATCTACTGCTGAGCTTTTTAAAATAAAATCGGATTGACTTAAACGACCGTTACTTTCAAGCTTAGTGTTTTCATCCGGCGTTATCTCCACAGGATGGGAAGAAATATCATTATCGTAAAGATCGTATGCATTATTTAAATCTTCAAATGAAGCTAAACTCTCATCGCTTTGCTTGACGTCTAAAAAAGGATTGCGTTCTGCTACTTCATTTAATGCTTGATTCAACTCCACGGCAGATAACTGTAAAAGCTTTAAGGATTGCTGTTGCCTCAAAGCTAAAACATGGCTTTGCTTTTGACTTAAAGAAACCTCAAGGCTGTTATCTGTTTTTATCATAATTTACCGTTGCTACTTATTATCAGGATGAAGCAAGCATAATTTGTCTACTATGCTAAAATTTTTACATATTTAAATTAATTACAGCGCCAACAATCTCACAAAAGCGCAGATAAAAAGCGAAAATCATGGATAATATTTTAATTGTCGCCCCTTTTAAGCATTTAGCCAAATTGGCTCAAAGAGTTCTTGCCGAAATGCATATTGATATTCCGATTGTCGTCGGCAACGACTTAGGCGGTTTTGACGATTTAGCATTAAATTATCCCAATACTAAAATTTTCATCAGCCGCGGCGGTACGGCCAAAGCATTGCGCCAAAGATTCCCTGATCGAGTAGTCATTGATATCTACGCATCCTTTTATGACGTGGCAATCGGCATTGAAGCGCTGATACGCAGGGGATGCCGCAATATCGGAGTAGTAACGCATGACAATATTGTCGGTATGACGTCTGCCGATATTTCCTTCGGTATTGAAAAAGTCACGGTCATTCCGTGTTCCAATGCCGATGAAATTGTGCTTGCCGTCGATCGCTGCGTTAAAGATGGAGCCGACGGTATAGTAGGATGTGTTGCCGCAGTCGGAGCCGCACACAAGCATCATGTTCCGTGTGAGTATATCGACTCTGATTTCTTTTCAATGCGCCGAGCTATTTTCGATGCAATAGCCGTCGAAAAAACACTGCATAATCAAGAGCTCATGATTGAGCAGCTAAACAGCCTTATTGATAATATTGAAGAAGGAATAGTCATCTTTGACAACAAACAGCTGCCTATATTTTTCAATGATGAAGCAGTCAAAATTTTTGAAAACATTCCTAAAGAGCAGTGGTGTACCAAGATTGCAAAATATTTAGACAAAACCCATCCGCACCCACACGTAATCACTATCAACAACCGACAAATCATCATTCATACTTTTGAGTTAAGACAAAATGCCGATGAAAGCCACTATCTTGCCATCATGCAGGAAGGAGCGCTTATTGAGCAATCGGAAAAAGCCATCCGTCTTGCCTCTTACGCTCAAGGACTTTATGCCAAGCTCCATTTTTCCGATTTGCTGTTTGTTGATCCGATAATGATTGACGTTGTGGAGCTTGCCAAAAAATTTGCCAAATCCGATTCCACCGTTTTAATCACCGGAGCCACTGGCGTGGGCAAAGAAGGATTTGCCCAAAGCATTCATAACGCAAGCTATCGCGGCAATAAGCCTTTCGTGTCAGTAAACTGTGCTTCCCTGCCGCAAGGCCTTATCGGCAGCGAGCTTTTCGGCTACGTAGACGGAGCTTTTACCGGAGCAAGACAAAACGGTAAAAAAGGTCTTTTTGAAATGGCTCAGGGCGGAACGATTTTTCTTGATGAAATAACGGAAATTCCGCTTGAATTTCAAGGCCAGTTTTTACGCGTTCTGCAAGAGCGCGAAGTTATGCGCATCAGCGATGATAAAGTCATTCCGCTTGATATTCGCGTTATATGCGCGACCAACAAAAAAATTCTGCCCTTATGCGAAGCAGGTAAATTCCGTTACGACCTGTACTATCGCATCAATGTGTTAAAACTCCGTATTCCTCCGCTTAAAGATCGTATCGGGGACATCGTGCCGTTATTTATAAGATTTGTTGCCGCGGAATTAAACTGCTATGAAGAAGAAGTGGTTATCGACAAAGAAGGAAGACAGCTGCTTACGGATTATCCGTGGCCGGGTAACGTGCGCGAACTGAAAAATATCGCCGAAGCCTGTTCTTTTAACGGGCCGCATATCAGAACTTCATACCTAAGAAGCTGCTTTGACAGCAGCGAAAACGAAAATGAGAGCAACGAAGATTACGAAACATTACGTATTCCTAAGGACGCAAGCCTTGATACGGTATCTTCCATATATATCAAAAAACTCCTTAGTGTTCATAATATAAAAGAAGTCTGTCAGATTTCAGGACTCTCCCGTTCTTCATTGTGGCGCAAGCAAAATAAGCTGTTAACCGACAAAAATAACTAAATGTGAAGTTTAACTACTTTTTATGTTTCATAATGAAACATTATGAAACATAAAAATAATTTGATTTGTTTCAAATTAAAACACTCCCCTTTAACAATCCCTTTCTATCAACGTTTTAAAAAGTTGGCACGATTCTTGCTTATTACTTAGTATCAGCTTTACTGATATTTATACAAGTAATTTAATAAAAGAGAGGGACTACCCATGCTGAAATTTAAGTTTGCTCTGACTGCCACAGCTGCAGCTTTAATCGCATTATCAGGATGCGGCGGTGATGACTCCGCCAAAAGCAGCTCCGAATCAACTGCTACTGCTGCCGGCGCACCTGAACCCATCATCTTGCGCGTAGGTTATGAAAACCACCCGGGTGAACCTTTTGACCAGGGCTGCCAAAAGTGGAAGGAATTGTTGGAGCAGCGTTCTAACGGTGCCATGAAGATTGAACTTTATCCTTCAAGCCAGTTAGGCTCAAAAGATGACATCATGGATCAAATGGTTGCCGGCGAGCCGGTCTGCACCTTGACCGACGGCGCTTTCTACTATGACCGCGGTGTCCACGACATGGGTATCGTTTTCGGCCCGTTCTTGTTTGACTCTTGGGATCAGGCATTTAAATTAAACGCCAGCCCCTGGTATCAGGAACAGTCAAAACTGCTTGAAGAAAAAGCCCATATTCATATCGTTTCAACCGACTGGCGCTACGGTGCCCGCCATACTTTAACCACTAAGCCGGTAAACAAACTTGCCGATTTCCACGGCTTGAAAGTACGTGTTCCGACCAACAATATTCAGGTTAAAGGCTTTGAAGTATTAGGCGCTACCCCGACCCCGATGGCTTTAGGTGAAGTTTATACCTCAATCCAGCAGGGTACCATCGACGGCGTTGAGAACCCGCTTGCCGTTCTTTATAACGGCAAATTCCACGAAGTTGCCAAATACTTACTGCTTGACGGCCACGTTTACAACGTAACCAACCTCGTAGTCGGCGTTGATTTCTGGAACAGCTTAACCCCTGAGCAGCAGAAGCTCTTAAAAGAGACCTGCGATGAAGCCGGTAAATACCAGAACGGCGTTCAGGAACAGGCTGAACAGGAAATCCTCAAGAAATTTGCCGATGAAGGCGTAACCATCACCGAGCCTTCAGAAGAGTTCAAGAAAGAGCTTAAAGACGCAGCTATGAAGTTCTACTCTTTACCTGACTTCAGCGATTGGACTCCGGGCCTTTACGATACTGTCAAAAAAGAAATGCAGTAATGCCTTAAATCACCGTCTGCCGTTTTTGCAGACGGTTTAAAAACCTTTTTAATTTAGAGAAATTGACTATGGATAATAAAAAAATTCTAGCCAATCTGGACATGGTTTGCGCCGGAATTGCGCTTGTCGTGCTGATCGTAGTCACGTTCGGCGGCGTAATTTTCCGCTACCTGCTTGACAGCCCGATCATTTGGGCAGAAGAAGTTCAGTTATGGTGTTTCTTGTGGGTAACCTTCTTAGGCTCCGGTGCCGCATTCCGTTACGGCAGCCATGTAGCCATCGAAATCGTTTATGAACTGCTGCCTAAAGCTGCCAAAAAGATCCTTGACGTAATCATTTACGTCATCGTCATGGGTATTTTGATATACCTCTTAATCTTAGGCGGAGATCTGCTGGCCCTTATGGTCAAGATCGGCAAGACCACCAGTATCTTGCAGATCCCGATGTGGTTTATTAACGGCATCATTCCGGTAGGCTGCATTCTCATGATGGTTAGCTATACCTATAGTTTTTATCATGGTTTCTTTGTAAAGAAAGACGAAGCCCCCGCTGAGAGTAAGGAGGCCTAATCATGGATTTTGCAGTAGGTTTCAGTTCCATTCTCATGCTGGTACTGCTCTTTATGAAAGTACCGGTATTCATCGCAATTTTAGGTGCCGCAGTATCTTACTTTGCGATGCATCCTGAATTAAGCCAGGCGATTTTGGTACAGCGCGTACTTGCAGGCTCACAATCAATTCCTTTGCTTGCCATTCCGTTCTTCGTCTGTGCCGGCGTATTCATGAACTACACTGGCGTAACCAAACGTATCGTCGCATTCTGCGAATCAATAGTCGGTAATATCATAGGCGGTGTCGGTCACGTTACCGTTTTGGTAGCAACCCTCATGGGCGGTTTGTCAGGTTCAAACCTTGCCGACGCCGCAATGGAAGCTAAGATGCTGGTTCCTGAAATGCGCAAACGCGGTTTCTCCAATGCATTCGCTTCCGTGTTGGTCGCTACTTCCGCAATTATCACCCCGCTCATTCCGCCCGGAATCGCGATGATTATTTACGGTTCAATTGCCAACGTTTCCATCGGTAAATTGTTTATCGCAGGTATCGGCCCGGGTCTTATCCTCTGCGTAGCCTTGATGATTTTAGTAGGCTTTGTTTCCTACAAACGCGGCTACCGCAACCCTCATCGTGTTGATACTTCACCTAAGCGTATTTGGACGACTTTTAAAGGCGCTTTCCTGCCTTTGTGCTTGCCTATTATCATTATCGGCGGTATTCGTATCGGTGCTTTCACCCCGACTGAAGCCGGTGCCGTTGCCATCATTTACTCCTTGATGCTCGGTTTCGTTTACCGTGAAATGCGCATTAAAGACGTTATTACCGGTATTAAGGAAACCATTTTAACTTCAGCAAGCATCATGCTGATTATCGGTGCCGCTTCCGCTTTTGCTTGGGTATTAACCCGTGAAAAAGTCCCACAGTACTGCACTCAGCTCTTTATCGACCACTTAAACAATGCCGTTATCTTCCTCCTTATCGTGAATGTATTCCTCCTTATCGTCGGTATGTTCATTGAAGGTAACGCCGCCATGATCATCTTGGTCCCGCTGCTTGCTCCTTTGGCTCACCATTTCGGCATCAACGAAATCCAGTTTGCGATGGTCGTAATCTTCAACTTCGCAATCGGAGCTTTGTCGCCGCCGATGGGAACGCTGATGTTCGTAACTTGCTCCATCACGAAGTGCCCGATGGGTACCTTCATCAAAGAAGCAGTTCCGTTCTACATTCTGCTTGTCATTTGCTTGCTGCTTTTAACCTTCGTACCAGTATTCAGTACCGGTCTTGTTGACTTGATTTACTAAATAGAGGTTTTGCTTAAATGAAGACAATCATTATTCCGGAACCGGGTAAAGTCGAAATTATCGAAACTCAAAAACCTACTCCTAAAAAAGGTGAAGCACTGCTGCGCGTACTGCGCGGCGGTATCTGCGGATCTGATTTGGGAACTTATAAAGGAACTTTCGCTTACGCTTCATATCCCCGTATCCCGGGACATGAGTTCTCTGCCGAAATCGTAGAGATAAACGGTGATGCTCCTAACCTTAAAGAAGGCATGGTCGTAACCTGCAATCCGTACTTTAACTGCACCAAGTGCTATTCCTGCCGCCGCGGTCTGGTTAACTGCTGCGAGCACAATGAAACTTTAGGTGCCCAGCGTGACGGCGCTTTCAGCGAATACGTCGCAATGCCGATTGAACGCATTTATGACGGCAAAGGCCTTGCCCCTGACGTTTTAGCCGCAATTGAACCTTTCTGCATCAGCTATCACGGCACCGTTACCCGCGGCAAAGTCAAAGCCGGAGATAAAGTACTGGTTATAGGTGCCGGCACAATCGGTGCATTAGCCGCCGTAGCCGCTAAATCACAGGGTGCCGAAGTCTATATTTCCGACGTTGCCGAAAAGAAAATGCAGTATGCCGTTGAAAACTTCGGACTTGACGGCGGCATTTTAAATGACGGTGAAGGCTTTATCGACAAGTGCTTTAAAGCAACTGACGGTAACGGTTTTGACGTTGCCATCGAAGCTGTCGGCCTTCCTTCAACTTTCCAAAGCGCCATTGACGCAGCAGCTTTCGGCGGCCGTGTCGTATTAATCGGCGTCGGTAAAAAGAACCTTGACTTCAACTTCACATTACTGCAGAAAAAGGAACTGAACGTTTACGGTTCCCGCAATGCATTGAAAGTTGATTTCTTGAGTCTTATCGATTTGGTTGCAAGCGGTAAGGTTGACTTGAGAAAAGCCATTACCAACACCTATGCCTTCAACGACGCTCCTAAAGCCTTTGCAGACTTTGCAGCTCACGGAGCAGACATGTTGAAAGTAGAAATCGATTTCACCAAGTAACAACTGCTTTAACGGGAGACTCTCTCTCCCGTTATTTTTTAGGCATAAGAAATTTTTATGGAAACTTTAAATCTTCAGGTAAAACCGCAATATAAAAGCGATTTACCGATTAAGATAATGCAATTCGGTGAAGGAAACTTCCTGCGCGGCTTTATCGATTGGATGATAGCTAAACTTAATGACAAGAATTTATTCAACGGTCGAATTTTAGCTTTACAGCCGACTCCGCGCGGACGCGTTGTCCCGAAACTTATTGCCCAGGATTGTCTCTATACTACTGTTTTGCACGGCGTTGTTAACGGTAAAGACACAGAACAAATCGAAATCGTAAATTCCATTGCCAAAGCAAAAAGCCCATACACTCAGTGGGAAGAAATCTTAGAAGACGCTTGTTCCCCGGATCTGCAGTTTATTTTTCAAATACCACTGAAGCCGGAATTACCTATACCAAAGAAGACTTTTTATCAAAAGAAGCCCCTTTATCCTTCCCTGCTAAATTAACCGCCGTTTTATATAAGCGTTTTAAGCACTATGAAGGCAAAAAAGGATCAGGTCTTGTCATCATGCCGTGTGAGCTTATTGATGACAACGGCACCAAGCTTAAGAATATCGTTTTACAGCACGTAGAAGATGCTAATTTAGGTGCTGAATTTATTAACTATTTAAATAACGAATGCCTTTTCCTGAATACTCTTGTTGACCGCGTAGTTTCAGGTTACCCGTCAAATGCCGACGAGTATTTTGCAAAAATAGGTTATAAAGATGAACTTATGACCTGCGGCGAAATCTTCCATTTCATGGCTATTGAAGGCGATGACAAAGTAAAAGAATTGCTGCCGTTTGAAAAAGCCGGTCTTAACGTTGTCGTAGATAAAGACATCACCAAATACCGTTTAAGAAAAGTACGTATTTTAAACGGCGGACATACGTCAAACGTACCGGCTGCTTTCCTTGCCGGCCTTGAAACTGTCGATGAAATGATGTTTGACGAAGTAACCGGCAAATTTGCTCATGAAGTAATTTACGATGACATCGTACCTGCGGTAAATCTTGATAAAGCAATGCTTACATCCTTTGCCGATGACGTAGTCAATCGTTTTAAAGACAAATCCATGCATCACAAGCTTGCTTCAATCTTGATGAACTGCACCTCAAAGATTAAAGCGCGCGTACTTTCCACCGTAAAGGACGCAAGAGAAAAAGACATGCTGCCTGCACGCCTTTGCTTCTCACTTGCCGCATATCTGATGTTATACAAAGACACCGCAGGTGTTCCCGTACAGGTAAAACGTGCAAACGGCAAGACCGGAGAGTTTGTCGATGATGAACATGCTGTTTCTGTCTTGGTAAAAGCATGGTCTTTATACCAAGGAACGGAAGAAAGCGCAGTAGCTGTTGCAAGCGCGGTATTCTCCGATTCTTCATTATGGGGAGAAAACATAGCCTCCGATACCCCGTTAATGAATGAAGTCGGTAAATTGCTGCATCAGGCAGTAAGTACCGGAGTAACAGCTACCATGCGTACTCTTATCTAATACCTAAGCAAGGCACTTATCCCAAAGGCATCGCAAGATGCCTTTTTTGTGTCTGACAATTAACCGCGTACCACGAAGATCGCCCTATCGCGAGCACTTTTAATTGCCTTTGCTATAACCGAGTCAAACTCAAGAGCATCAACGTAAGCTGATTGTTCACCTGCTGTAGAGATATTAGAAGGCATAGTGGATTTGGCGGTATCGGCTTCCGTTATACTCAAATTTTCAAATTCAGCCGAGGATACACGCCTTAAATTATTAGGGATCTGAGTAATCTCCTCCTCAAAAATCCTTAACTCATTTTCAGCAAGACCAGTACGGCACAATGAAATTAAATTAGTCGCTTCCCTAGTCTGCAAATAAAGTTTAGAAACAAGCGACACCGTCAATTCGCGCTCTTGAACGCTCATGCTTTCAAATGTCTCGTGCTCATTAAGCACAGGGGCATTACCTAAAATATTAACTTGAGCATCTTTTACAGCCGAACACAAAGGAACCAACTGTCCGCCGGCTACTGAACATGCCGCCATATAAGACTCAGAGTAGCTGTCGTCGCTGGCAATATCAAACAGCAGAGAACTGGCATTTTCAAGACAATCGCTTAATCTGAACAATTTTTGCAAAGACTGAGCTCCTGTAGTAAAGCCTAAAAATACCATTGCACATTTAAGGGTAGTGGAATAATCCTGAGCCTCAGGCGAAGGAACATAATTCGGCTCATTCGGATGCGTGGCCCTTTTGGACTCTTTGGCAGAATCTCTTACCTTTTCTGCAAGCTCGGATATTTTTTCATTAATTTGTGAAGGCCCTGTTGTATTAATTTCTGCAAGCAATTCAGAAAGCTCTGCCACAGATTTCATGAAAAACTCAGGCAAAATTCTCATTTTTTCGCAGAAATTTACAATTCTGGAGGCAGTTTTATCGTCTATGGGTACTGAAACCTTAAAAGATTGAGCCAACTGTTTAATCTTGTTGATTGCAGTTTGTGCTGAAACCTCAGGCTGCAATGACGCCGTACGGACGGCTGCTCTAGTTTGCAGCTCATTGACATCATTTGGATTTTGACCGTCAGTAACAGCAGGTGGCGTTACCGCCATTGCCGCTTGAATATTTTGTACAAAATCCGCGGGCGTCTGCGAGCGTCCGCAGATAGACAGCATGGTTGCCACACTCGTGGCCACATCCTTAGGATCGTCACCTTGTTCAATACGCTGCTGCGCCACCTCCCCGACTTTTTTATAAAAATTAGCGGCCGCTTTACTCAAAAGATTACTGTATTCCTCACCCTTGTCTCCTTTAAGTCCTTCATGGTCAGCCAATAATTCACACATGCGGTCAATATCTTGTCGATCAAGGAAAAGTTCCACAGAATCGGGATTTGACATAATATAAGAATTAAGACCGGTAATGACGCTTTCCTCGCTCGTCAGTTGTTTTTCAGCCCACTGGAGCAGCTGCGCTCCATCTTTAACTGCGGGCTCCTGAGTTCCGGGTGCGGCATTTTGCGCTGCCTGCAATTCTCTTTGATGCTCAGCTTCCATCTTTTGCATTAAAACGAACTCGCGCGGCCCCATTGTCTTACCGTGAAAATAAATATTGTCAAAACCGACTTGACTCTTACATGAAGACAAAATCACGGCTCTGGATATTCGTGTGTCTGTCATCAGACGGCTGCTGTCTAAGGCTTTCTGTACATCCCCGGTTTTGATTTCTGACTCGGGCTGTACGATCCTTGACAAATTTCCCCAAACCACACGGCTATATTCAAACTTGCTGTTCATATCGCCAAGATTTGAGGATGCTATATTTTTCATCACATACTTAGCGACGACAGTTTGTAAAGCAGAACAAAATTCCGCGTTTTGTTTAAAGTCTTCCAATCTATCTAAAGCTCTTTGCTCTCTTTGATATGCTATTTTTGCATCATGACCTTTAAACAGTCCTACAAAAAATCGAACGAAACTGTTATGACGGCGAGCCTCGGGACGGATAACGAAAATTTTGCCTTCATCATCAAGGGAGACTTTTCCGCCCTTGTTATTGACATCGGTTAGTGCGGAAAACTCCTCTTGGGAAAGCTCTCTTGAAGATAAATTGTCAATTTGCTGCAGCAAACTGCTGTCGGAAAATACTCGTTCTGTCATATTACACCTCAAGAAAATTCTGTCTTAATACTGATAAAACACTATCCTGCATGCTTTCATCTACTGCAGAGTCAGTCGAAATTTCTTCACTTTTAATGCTTTGTTTGTAAACGGACACAGCATTTTTCGCATCTGATGCATGGTTTGCAAGAAATGATGAAAAATCCTCAGGAGCAAAATCAGGAGCACAAATAATGCTTTCAAAATAAAGCGCATTGCCGCGTACGACAAATCCCTTTAAAGCATTGAATGCAGCATTATTTGCGATACTTTGCACAAAACCCGTACCTTTGACATCAGAAGCGATAAGACTTACAAGATGCACGCTTTTATTTGACTCTATAAGATGAATTAACACCGAAACGTCATTAAAAGTGATACAAAAACCGAGACTTGCAAGAACCTCCCTGGAGATTCCGGCGTTTTTGAGCCATTTCTCAAAATCAAACTCACGGTAGGCTTCAACTTTATCTAAATAGGCTTGCGAATCTTCGATCCCGCTCACTGCCGCACCGACACGCAACAGTGCCTGCATAAAATTAAAAAAGGATCCGACGTCGCAATCATTTAGACAAATAGCGGCATAAAAACCGATTGCGCCTGTTTTGTCGTCAATAATTATAAAACCGTACTCTCCTCCCCTATTTCTTAACTTATTGCGAGTATTTTTAATTAAGCTTAAAGTATCATCGCTGCTTTTATCAAAAGCCATGATCGCTTGGGCATATACCCTATCTTCCAAAGCTATTTCATTTAAAACACAGAATTTACCCGCAAGCGT
>NZ_CAJKVK010000044.1 GCF_905203285.1 uncultured Succinatimonas sp. | reverse complement strand
CTGATAGAATAGATTTTACCGCACATAGAATAACAGATGCCTCACAAAATGATTTCTTTCTGCCACCTCAAACAAAAAGAAATCATTCAATTTCTTTAAAAAAAGATCAACATTACAAAAATTTTTACTACAACCTATCCAACAAAGATATCAACCTTGATGTTGCATATTCAATCTACAGATCAGTTTCTTCACATATTCCTATTACCTTGTCGCAATATGTATATTTCACCTATCTATTAAATAAAAAACGTTTTCCGCGATTTCAGTTGTTTTTGAACAGATTCGCCGCATATGAGCCTTGTACCAATAAATTGACAGAGAAAATAGACAACAAGAATTTTATAAATTCTTTGAACTTCGGGGACTTCAACATTACAACAATAGCTGATTACTTTGCTAAATCAGAAGGAAATCCTTATTTATTGCTGGCAAACTTATGCAATCCCAATATCTGCTTTTTTCAAATTATTGAAAACTTCATTCGTGATTTTGCTTATGACAACTTCTCTTCATTTATTTTGTCAGGAGAATATGAACTTAGACTTCATTTAAGCAAAATTATGCTAATCGCCGGCGTTCCTTATGGAAATATATACAAAGCCACCCGCATATCCTTTAGAAAATTACATGAACTTATTGAAGAAACAAAGAATTCAGCAGCATCTGACAAAAAATTTAATCGAGCTGCAAATAAATTATGTTTAAGCGCCTGCGATCACCCGGCAAAAGCTTTATTCTGCAATATTATGATAAGTTTTTATCAAATGGGATTTAGAGTCTTACATAACCACAATTTATCCACCCCGTTAAATGAATCAGGACGCCATAATTCACATTCAATAGAACATACTTTAGCTATCGGTGCTTATATGGCAGGCAAAACAATTTTTAAGCGTATAGATTTTTATAAACAATGGCATGGAGAATCACACTTCCTTTTCTTTCCTTCGTACGTAGAGTTTTTTTCGATACTGAAAATGTTTTTAGAAAAAAGCTGCGAAAGCATTGTTTGTGATGATTGCGGTACCCATTACGTATATTTTGAAGAGTTGCATAACGAATGGTTTAAGGTATTAAAAAACAAAACTTTTAAGACCTGTCCTTACTGCCGCTCTTCTCAAATCGATAAGATAAAAAATTACAAATTCTTTTAGCCTTTACAATATCAAGTACATTAAACCGCCAACATATAAGATGATATTATTTTTTTGATTTTTCCTTTATCGCGTAAGAAACTTCAGGTAAATCATAAAAATCAGCAAAAGATTGAGATAAAAATTGGCGGTTTAAATATTTCTTATCTTTTAACAAACCGCCTTGTGCCCCCAAATAAACAGTATTGCTTTTTCTGCTATTTAATGTGTCCAGCGCCTGCATCAAAGAGTCCGCTTTCTTTTGCAAACCGATGTCCGGAGCAGCACAAAATAAATCACTTTGTTCTGTACGAGCAAAAGCAAAATCAGTCAAGATCACTCCTGCTTTCATATATTCATATCCGGGACGATACATCAAATCTAAAGCTTTTTTAGCAGCATCTATAAAATCACGGGTATCATTGCTAAGGTACGGCAAAATTATTGTCTCCTCAGCAGAATATTTTGCCTTATTACCGTATAACGATGTCCGAATATGAAAATGGACGCATTTACAATATTTTTGCTGACTGCGCAATTTTTCAGCGGCTTTAACAGTGTAATTAGCTAAAGCCTCAAAAATTTCTTCCTTGGTCAATAATCTTTCTTTAAAAGATCGCGACCACATAATTTGAGATTGGTTTTCTTCCGACATATCTTCGACAATGCAATCAATCCCGCTTAATTCTTTAGCTGTCTGTACTGCATTTATATTAAAAGACCTGCGTAATTTATTAAGATCGGTCTGAGCAAACTGCCACGCCGTAAAAATTCCCATAGATTGAAGTTTCAAGTTAAGCCTTTTACCTATTCCCCATACTTCTGACACAGGATTATTTTTTAAAAGAAAAAGCCGGTCTTTTTCATTTAAACCGGAAAAATAAGCACCTGAACGTTTTACTTTTCTTTTAGCGTAATAACTTGCAAGCTTTGCCAATGTTTTAGATGTCCCGATACCTATCCCTACAGGGATACCTAATGAATAAGCCAGCGTGTTTCTAACTTTACAAGCTAAATCCTTGGCACTTTCTTCTGTTGCTTTTTCAAAAAAAATAAAAGACTCATCTATAGAATATTGTTCAACATGCGGACACATACTTTCCAAAGTTCGCACCACGCGACTTGAAATATCCAAATACAAATTAAAATTTGATGAAAAAACAGCAACATTTTTAGATTCGATTAAATTCCTAATTTTAAATACCGCCTCGCCCATTTTTATGCCTAAAGCTTTAGCTTCATCTGATCGTGCCACTACACAGCCGTCATTATTAGAAAGAACGATTACCGGTTTAAAATTTAAATCCGGATGAAGCAAGCGCTCACAGGAAACAAAAAAATTATTACAATCCACTAATAGATATACGTGACGAAACTCCCTGCAAAAATCTTCCTTATAAAACGAGGTCATAATCAAAACCAAAAAGAACATAACATCAACTATCAATATAATAATCAGTCTACAAAGAATACATAACTATTTTTAAGTTTTTTTAAAATGATTTAACAGTAAATCATGATAAAATATTGCGGTCATATAAAAACTTATACAATAAAAACAAGAAGTTAATTTTACAAATATCATTGATGCAGCAATTAATAGGACCGATTTTTCCATGAAAAAACTTCTTACTGTTTTATTTTTTATAGCAACGCTTAGCGGTTGTACTTACACAACCATGTCCGGTTTTACCAATTACAACCGCTCTCAGCTGATGCTGACTCCTGCAGCTCAAATAAACGCCCAAGCCGATCAGGCTTATTCGCAAGTTATAAAACAAGCAAAAGCTAAAAAACTTTTAAATACCAATAAAAAAACAACGGCAAGAGTAAAACGCATAGCCAATCGCCTCATTGCAACAACTCCGGTTTTTCGTCCTGATGCAAAGCAGTGGAATTGGGAGGTTAACGTAATTACCAGCGATACAGTAAATGCATGGTGTATGCCGGGAGGTAAGATTGTCGTTTACTCAGGAATCATTAACAAATTAAAGCTAACCGATGATGAGATAGCCATTGTTGTCGGACACGAAATAGTTCATGCCCTGCGTGAACACAGCCGAGAACAGCAAAGCCGTGAAATGATAAAAGGCGGTCTGATAGCTATAGCTGCCATAATGGGAGCAGATCGCGGAACCTTAGCTCTTGGCAACACTATAGCTAACCTGGGATTTTCCTTACCTTTTAACCGCCAGCAGGAAACAGAAGCAGATACAATCGGTTTAGAGCTTGCCTACCGTGCTGGATTTAATCCGGATGCGGCAGTAAGCGTATGGCAAAAAATGAGTAAAATGGGAGGCAAGCAGCCGCCTGAATTTTTAAGTACCCATCCGTCGCACGCTCACCGCATTGCTAATCTGCAGCAGCTTGCCAACCAATTAAAATTAATGAAGAGAAAAAGCAGTCAAAAAATTTGATAACTAACTTATCAAGAAAAACCCTTTTTAATTATGAACCCCGTTCACTTTGTGTAATTGAACGGGGTTTTTATATGGCAAAAATTTTTAAATCAAAACTATAAGCTTATAGAATAAAAGGAATCTTTTCCGCCATAACATACTGAAGATCCTAGTTCTTCTTCAATTCTTATTAGTTCGTTATATTTTGCCAACCGATCGGACCGAGACAAAGAACCGGTCTTAATTTGTCCGGCATTTGTACCTACTGCTATATCGGCAATAGTGCTGTCTTCGGTTTCACCGGAGCGATGCGAAACAATTGCGGTATAACCTGCGCGCTTAGCAATTTCAATCGCTTCAAAAGTTTCAGTTAAAGTTCCGATTTGATTTATCTTAATCAAAATAGAGTTAGCGACATTTTTCTCTATTCCTTCACGCAATATCTCCGGATTGGTTACAAACAAATCATCACCTACCAACTGACATTTTTTACCGAGTCTGTCAGTAAGTTTTTTCCAGCCGGACCAATCACCTTCTGCCGCTCCATCCTCAATAGAAATTAACGGATATTTATCAACCCATGCCTCTAAAATATCAATCCATGCATCAATTTCATAGATCTTTCCTTGTTTTTTCAGAGCATATTTACCATTTTCATAAAATTCTGATGATGCACAATCAAGACCTAAATATATATCTTTGCCGGGAACATAACCTGCTTTAGTTATGGCTTCAAGAATAAGCTCAATCGCTTCTTCATGGGAATTAATTGATGGAGCAAAACCGCCTTCATCACCTACTGCGGTTGTCATCCCTTTTGAATTTATAATTTTTCGTAAAGCATGAAAAGTTTCAGAACCATAACGAACAGCCTCTTTTAAAGAAGGAGCGCCGACAGGAATAATCATAAATTCTTGTAAATCAAGATTGTTATTAGCGTGAGCTCCGCCATTTATGATATTCATCATCGGCACCGGCATACTCATTTTGAAACTTCCGCCAAAATAGCGGTACAAAGGTAAGCTCGACTCTTTGGCTGCAGCTTTAGCAACTGCTAAAGATACGGATAAAATAGCGTTTGCGCCAAGGGCTGATTTTATCTTCGTTCCATCCAAGTCAATCATTGTCTTATCAATAAAAACCTGATTACGTGCTTCAAGACCGATAAGCGCTTCTTTAATTTTAGTATTTACATTATTAACAGCTTTTAAAACACCTTTACCTTCAAAACGCTTATGATCACCATCACGCAGTTCTATAGCCTCTCGTATTCCGGTAGAAGCTCCTGACGGAACTGACGCTCTTCCAAAGGCTCCTGATTTAAGGAACACATCGCATTCAACTGTCGGATTTCCGCGGCTATCAATAATTTCACGAGCTTTGATATCTGTTATGACACTCATTTTCAATCCTCTTTGTAAGTTATAACTAACTTTTGTTAGTTTAACCTAACTAAAAGAAACTTTAAAGACTGTTACTTGCGATTATTAATCAAAACGAAGCCAAAAGGGACTTTTATAAATGAATTCTGCGCAAAGCTTTTTAAATGCCTTTGCTGCCGAGCTTTCAGGCATATTCGTTACAAGAGGCTGACCTAAAATAATACTTTCATCAAGACACTTATCTTCAGGAATAATAGTTTTAAAAACATTTTTTCTAAATATTTTTACAACTTCATTTTGAATCTCATTTAATACAGATACCCCATTACTGCCGTAAAAACGTAAAATTCCAGCAAGAGATGCATGGCAAACACCTTTTTCTTCCAAAGAATTTACATACTCAACAACTGTACTTAAAGCAGAAGTAGAGTAATACTCACAAGGAAGCGGAACGATAAATGCGTGACTTGCGCATAAAGCATTTAGCGTTAAAACATCAAAACTTGAAGGACAATCTATAAAAATATAATCATAAATTTTTTTAAGGTCATCTATTTTTCTTTTTAAAGTCAAAAGACCTTCTTTTTGATTATAAAGTGCCACTTGAACTGCAACTAAATCATCAGAACCTTTTATAACATCTAAATTAGTATTAGCTGATTGCTCAATAAAATCATAAAGCTCATCATCCGCAATAAGAGCACCGGCAAGACTTGGTAACGGATCTTTTTTAAGTCCTAAAGCTAACGAGGCACTGGCATGCGCATCTAAATCTATCAATAAAACTTTATATGAAAGATCAGCAATGCCTGCTGCAAGATTAACAGCAGCAACTGTTTTTCCGCTGCCGCCTTTAGGATTAACGAAAGATGTAATCAAAGCTGTCATTTCAACATTCTTGTTTTAACAAAACTGACTTTTATCATACCTGCCCTAAGGCTTCCAATCCACTTATTCATTGCTTTATTACTAAATTAAGTAAAAATTCTGTAAGAAGAGATTAATTTTTAAAATTCAAACTCTGTTTCTAATCACCACCTTGCCTTAATGATATGTAATTTTTCATAAAAAACGGCTTTATCATTAAAACATCCTTAATTGCTGTCTTGTTGTAAAGTAATTGAGATTTCATTCTTTGGGACGTTAATTAAATAATTTGTTACAATGACCCTCGCATCATAATGATGCATAATTTTTTGCCTGAAAGTAAACGGTAAACATATAGTGCAGATTTTTTAATGACGATACTTTTTACTTTGCTGTTTTCTTCTATCGTCAAAGTATTTGCCTTATACAACTTATCTTATATAACTATTTACAAAGGCATGCAAAATCCTGAATTCAAAAATTTTGCTTAAACGAGGTCAACTAATGAAAAACGTAAAATACTGCTTATCAGCTGCTCTTTTAACAGCTTCAGCTTCTTGCGTTTTTGCGGCGGATTTGAATATATGGAACTGGAGTGATTATATTGCCGAAGATACGGTTGATAACTTTATAAAAGAAACAAAATTAGATGCCAACTACGTTTTATTTGATTCAAACGAGCTAGTAGAAGCACGTCTTTTATCCGGCAGTTCAGGCTTTGATGCTTGTATGATGACAAGCTATTATGTACCGCGTTTAGCAAAAGCCGGTGCAATTGAAAAAATCGATAAAACCAAAATACCAAATTGGTCGCATTTGGATGAAAAGCGCATGAAGCTGCTTGCAACAATGGATCCGAATAACGACTACGCATATCCATATACTGAAATATCCTTAGGTATAGGCTATAACAAAGAAAAAATTGCAGAAATTTTCGGTCCCGACTATAAAGTAGACTCTTGGGATTTTCTGTTCAAAAAAGAGAATTCGGATAAATTAAAGAAATGCGGCATCGCCGTTTTAGATTCTCCCATAGAGATAGTATCTGCTGTAATGCATTATTTAGGAAAAGACCCCACATCGGAAAAATCTGCTGACTATAAAGAAGCCAAAGCATTATTAACTGCCTTTGCCTCCAACGTGGCATATTTCCATTCTTCTCGCTATATTAATGATTTAGCTTCAGGAGAAATCTGTGCCGCTATAGGATATTCAGGAGATATTCTGCAAGCGGCAAACCGCGCTGCACTAGCCAATCAGAATTACACTATAGAATATACTTTCCCTAAAGAAGGCAGTCTTTTGTGGTTCGACTGCTGGACAATACCGCGCGGCGCTAAAAACAAAGATAACGCTTATAAGTGGTTTAATTATTTAATGAAAGATGACGTTGCAAGCAGCGTTTCTAATGAAATCAAATACATTTTGCCGGTTAAAGGCGCAATTAATTTATTGTCTGACGATTTAAAAAATAATCTTAACGTCAATTTAACCGATGAAATGTATTCAAAAGCGTATTTTCCGCAAACTCCGACATCAAAAGTATCAAGAATTACCAATCGAATTTGGAATTCGATGAAATTAAATTCTTCAGCTGAAGATGAATCAGGTTGGTACTAAAAATTAAATTTATCAACCAAGGCCGCAAAAATTTAAAGCGGCCTTTTATTTTGCTTGCTGCGGATTAATATCGGTATATAAATCTATACGCATCTTGTATAAATCTTCACCGAGCTCACTTAAAAGATCTGTAAGCTTGCGATTAGACAATAAAATATTTCTGGTTTCATTTAATTGATTGATAAACAAAGCGCAAGCCTGTAAATATGGACATCCTTCAGGGGCTTGAGGTACTAACTCAATATCAATACTAACCGGTTTTGAATTAGCTATTGAAAACTTCGTTGTTAAATTATGTTTCCATGTAGGATCGGTTGCCAACAATTTAAAATCATCACTTATATATAAAATCCACTTATTCGGATCAGTATCATTTTGTTTTCTTATAGTGTAAAGCAAAGCTGCAAAATCAGGACCTGACGTATAACCGGCTTTTAATATCGTTTGATACCAAGGATCAGTTTTTGCCACCTCATCTAAAAAATCATTAGGTTCGAGCAAACGTTTTCCTTTAAAGGATAATAAGTTCTGAGAGCTTTGCTGATAAGCATTCTGAATCTGCTGCTTGGATGCGTACGCAGGATTGCCGTCTTGGATTTCATTAACAACTTCATCATTCACATCTGCATAAAACAGCATATCCTGCGAATTATCAAGCGGCATGTCAGTATAATCTATTTCACTGTCATCAACTGCAATTTCAGAATCAACTTGTTGATTTTCAATAGCATCTGACAAATTTACAGGAAATTGCGCTGCAGTATCATCAGATAAATTTTCTTTTTCGAGCAAAGGCAAATCAGCAACGGTTTTATCTTTTTCTGGATGATTAGTTATCTGTTCTTTAAGACGCAAAGCATTTTTATTATTAGACACTTTTTGAATTTGCGATAAAGCAAAATTCAAAATTTCTTCCTGAGAAGTTTCTTTTCGCAAATTTGCATTAATCTCTTTGTTCTCTTTAGGAAGAATTAATTTATAGCCAAAATCCGAATCGGAAAAAATACTATCTTTACAGTTTAAAGCTATTTCATCATCAAAAGGATCGCTTTCTATTGTTTTTAATTTATATACAGAATCGACACTTTTAACAGTAAAAGCTTTTTCATTATCTTTCTGCTTTATTCTGCTGTCATTCAGGATATCTAAAGCCTCTCCTGCAGGCGCGATTTCTTGTGCTTTTGCGATAAGCTCGCTTTTAAGTTTATTTTCTTGCAAACCATCATCCGGTAAAGACTTGAGTTCTTCATCAATTAAAAAACCATCATCGTTTTTATCTGTTTGTTTTTCATCTAATTTTTCTTTAGAGCTTACTATATTCTGAATTTCACTTTCGGCTTTATTTACAGAATCTTGCGACAAACTTAAAAGAGACAATGAATCATTTTCATCATCTTTATCTTCTATCTCCTGACTGTTATCCAAATCAATCGGTTCCTCTTGCGGAACAACAAGAGAAAGCGCTGCAATATCTCCTCCTGAAAAAGGATCATTTAAATAGACTTCCTTATCCTCAATCATATTTCTTGAATAAGGAGATCCTGAATCTTGTGATTTAACTGAACGCCCTAACTCAATTCCCAACGATGTAATTTTAGCAAGCTGACCTGAAATGCCATCTTCTTTTACATTAACTTCATGATCTTGCATTATTTGCAAGGCTGAAGTTATATCAGTCAAATAATTATCTATATTTTTAGCTACTGATAAGAAATCTTGCGCTTCATTATCAAAAGAAGATGTAACAATGCTTTTTCCCACCTCTTCTTTAACAGATAATTCCTCACTGCTTTTTTCGCTCTTTGACGATAATATTTCAGTCTCAGTCTGCGTTTTAGCTGCAGTTGATGACTTAATTGTCTCTTGCGATTTAAAATTAGAATTTTCAGCAAGCAGTTTCAGTGAAGCCGTAACATTATCAATATTTAACTTGTGATTTGCAGTTGGATGTTTAGGCAAATTATCTGCCTGATATGGTAATACCTGAGATTTTTGCGATATGTAATCAGGAGTAATAGGACGATCTTCACCTATCCATTCTTTTTTTTTTCAGGTGAAAAAGCTAAAAGACGTAAAACCGTCATCTCAAAAGCACTCTTGCCGTCAGGAGCTGAGGAGTACTCTTTAATTCCTTCAAGAACAATCTGATAGTAAAGCTGCACGGTCTCAGGTAAAAAGACTTTTGCATACTTGTTTAAAATATCCTGCGGCAGCGTAAACACGCCAAGGGCATTATCACCAACCATCTGATACAAAGCCAGATCATGGAAAGCTATTGCAAGATCGTCCAGCACGGCTTTGAAGTTAGGAGAAATTTGTGCAAATTTAGATAAAACATCGGCCAGATTTTCTTCTTTGCCGGGAGCTAACAGATCAATAATTTCAGTAATTAATCCATCTCCGGCTGTTCCCAACATGGTTATCACACTCTTTCTTTCAAGAGAACCTGAACCTAATGCAATGGCTTGATCGCACAACGATAATGCATCTCTCATGCTTCCCTTGGCTGCGCGCGCAATCAACTGAGCAGCTTCTATCTCACAGGGAACTCCTTCTTTATCTAGAATTGAGACAATGCGGTTTTTAATTTCATCAACACTCAGAGCTTTAAGTTGAAACTGCAGACACCGAGACAAAACCGTAGTCGGAATCTTATGCGGATCCGTAGTTGCCAAAATAAATTTCACATACGAAGGCGGCTCTTCCAAAGTCTTAAGCAGCGCATTAAAACTATTATTGGTGAGCATATGCACTTCGTCAATAATATAAATCTTATATCTGCCGGTAAGAGGAGGATATTGAGTATTCTCAAGCAGCTGACGGGTATCATCTACCTTCGTCTGAGATGCGGCATCGATTTCAATAACATCAGGATAGTTTCCCGCGGCAATCGCTTTACAAGCATCACATTGAAGACAAGGTTTAGAAGTTATTCCCGTTTCACACTCAAGACTCTTAGCGATAATTCTGGCAATTGTAGTCTTACCGATACCGCGAGTTCCCGTTAAAAGATAAGCGTGATGAATACGCTTTGCGTCAATAGTATTGCACAATGCGCTTAAAACGTGTTCCTGACCTACCACATCGGCAAAAGTCTGAGGACGATATTTACGAGCTAATGCCTGATATTCGCCTATCTTCTCTGACATAAATCAATGTCCAGGAAACTCTAATAGAGAAAAGGTTTCAATATTGTAATCATTTTTAATTTTAGCAGCACCGCCCAAATCAAAAAGCTCAATAACAAAAGCAGTACTGACGATTTCAACATCAAAACGCTTACACAGACGAATCATGGCTTCGACGGTTCCGCCGGTTGCCAGCAAATCATCTACAATAAGAACCCTTTGTCCGCTTTGCAATGCATCTTTTGTAATCTGCAGAGTACTTGTTCCGTACTCTAAATCATAGCTTTCTTCAAACGTAGCTCGCGGTAATTTACCTGGTTTTCTTACCATAACAAAGCCGGCATGAAGACGTTGGGCAAGAGGAGCTCCGAAAACAAAACCTCGAGCTTCAGCCGCAACAATCATATCTATTTTTTCGTCTTTAAAAGCCTCATAGAACATATCAATGCATAAAGCAAAAGCATCTTTATCCTGACATAACGAACTGACATCACGGAATAAAATTCCCGGTTTCGGAAAATCAGGAATATTTTTGACAGAGTTTTTCAGCTTTACGACTTTTGCTTCAAAATCACTGATTTTTGCTTTATAAGACATAGTTCACCGTTCTTAAACTATTGCATATCTATATAATATACAGACGATTTTCACTAAAAATTATAAACTTTATACGCTATAGAACAACAAAACGTACCTTCTTTATGGAAAAAACTGCTCTTCAATTTAAAAATAAAGCAGGATTTTTATGTTTTTTAAGCTTTAAACAGCAAAAGCCAAAGGCATAGTTATACAGCGATTTTCAGTAAAAATGCTTTATAATTATAAAAATTAATAATCTAAGAGACAAGAAAAAAGAAATCTCATGGCAGAAGCATCTAATAAATTACCGTTTAAAGCAATTCTGTTTGATTTAGACGGAACCTTGCTTGATACGGCATACGACATAATGGACGCATGCAACCATACTTTAGTCAAATACGGATTTAATCCTGTCGCTGAAAGCATTTTGCGTACTAAAGTTACTGCCGGCATGAGAGAAATGCTCAAACTCGGAGTTCCTGAAAACCTTCGTGCTTCTGCAGATATTGAAGGGACAATGCGTGATGAATTTGCGGCATATTACACATCGCACATCTGCAATAGAACCAGAGAATTCAACGGAGTTGATTCATTATTTGAAAAACTTCAGCAAAACGGAATAAAAACAGCCGTTATTACAAACAAATATGAAAAAATGGCGCAAAAAGTTCTCTCCCGTTTTGCCTTTAGCAATAAATTAAGCCTTATTTTAGGCTGTGATAGTACCAATCATTCAAAACCGCACCCTGAGCCTTTGCTTAAAGCTCTTGAGAAGATCAATATTCAACCTTCTCAAAGCTTATATGTAGGTGATCATCTTAACGACATAATGGCTGCCAAAAATGCCGGCTGCAAAAGCTGTGCCGCACTTTGGGGATACGGTCAAAATGAATGCGGTGCCGCTTCGACTTGGAACAGCGATTATGAAGCTGACAATATCGAAGATTTAAGTAAACTCATTTTTAACCCGTTAAAATAAAAATGAAAACATTAAAACTTTCCGTCCTTGCGTTATCTTTTCTAACACCTTTGTGTACATTTGCCGCTAACGTATACATGACTGAAAACAGCTCTTTTGATGTTTTCGGCAGAGTTCAGGCATTAGTAATGAACGGTGACGGAGCCTATCCTGATTATCCAAGTTCGAATGCTGCTGGAGACAATTCAATAGTCGCTACAACGCGTTTTGGCATTGCCGGAAGGACAAAACTTTTCCATGGCCTTGACGCAATTATGATGGGTGAATGGGATATGCCGTCTACAACATCAGGGCGTACCCATAACAGATATCTATATGTCGGTATTGATGCCTATCAATACGGTTCGTTAACTGCCGGCAAAGGAGACGGTGCTTTTTATACCGTAGCGGGAGCGACGGATATCTATCACTATCTTAAAACAAGAGCCAATGATTATTTTGTCATGGGAGATCAGCTCCCAGGACAGATAATGTATTCATTATCAGGGTTAGGCTGGGATTTGCGTATTTCTTATCAAAGTGCACGTGAAAACATAAATAATACCCCTTTTTCCATACGCAATGCCGCCGGAATTGCCATTTCAGGAAAACTCACGCCAAAAGTAACTGTAGCCTACGGTATTGATTATTACGACCTTACCTATGAAGGCAATCAGTCCAGCATTTCCATGGACAGTTACTTTAGGCCAATGCTAAAAAATGACTATAAGCTTACCGATACGGAACTTAATGATTTTTCCCAAAATCATCGCCCCGGACATAAATATGATTACGGTGCAGCAGTTTCTTACGGATTTTTAGGCGAAGGCTTCTATGGAGCTTTAGTTTTCACCGGAACTGATTATGAATATTTAAAGCATCAAATTTATACTTATGATTTAGCTTTAAATTATTCCTTTGCAAACGGTATTGGCATCGCAGGAGGATACAGTCTGCAAACATATAATGGAGATGCTACAGTATCTGATTTAAATTTGAGCCTCTATTACAAAATCAATCCTTCATTTAAAGTGTTTGCAGAAGCACAAATAGATTTAAACGCAGATCCGTTGAAACTATACGGAGAAAATGCAGTCCAATATGAAGCTCAAGACAAATTTGTCCTCGGAGCAGAGTATGATTTCTAAAAAAATGCTAAGATTAGCTCATTCAAAAACAAGAGAGAAGCAAATGACTAATTTCAATTCATTTTTAAAAATCGGCGTTACAGCATGCGCTTTAACTTTTGCAGCCAATGCTTTTGCTGATGCACAATTTAAAGTTCCCACCTACTATTCAATTGAATTAGTTGACGGTTCAACCAACCAATATAACTATAGCAGGTTCAACCGTACCATTACCCTTTCTCCCGGCCGTCATCAAATCGTACTGCTTTTTGAAGGACAGTTCGGCTCTATGAGCGAAGGAAGAATGATCGAGGCTGCTGACCCGATCGTTGTTGAAATAAGCGATATTCAAGACGGCGAAACTTACACTTTCAAGTATGATATTCCCCGTGACGAGAATCAGGCATCTAAGTTTGCCCGTGCTCAAAAAATTCAGCTTACAGATCTTGATGGAAACGCAATTCCTGAAAGCAAAGCCAGTTATTACATCTTAACTTCTGAATCGGGTTTTGCTATTTTGCGCGATTACCGCCAAGATCTCATGTCATTAAACCGCCTATATGCTCCTAACTATGTAGAGGGCTCAAAACGTGGTATCGGCATGACTGCATACGGCTCTCCCACTATTCAAGCAAATGCTTCAGGAAATATCTTAAACAGCGGAGCAGCTCATTCTAATATGGCTATGGCAGCTCCTGAAATTTCATACGAGCAGGAATCGAATCTTGCCACCTCTTCAGTTAACGGCGGTGCTGTTAACAGAGGCTCTGCTGCTTTCAGACAATTAGTCAAAATGTATGAAAGTGCAGATGACAAAACCAAGCTGGAATTTGTCAAATACGTAATGTCACATTAATTTTTTTAAATATACTAAGGCTTCATGATTTGAAGCCTTTTTTATTTGACCTATTGCACTATTTTGGTACAGATTTGGTCTATAACCTGTTTTTTAACTACTATAATAATTCTTAATTAACAAAATCACTTTTCAGCAAAAGGGAAAGAAAATGTTAGAAAATATCAATCCACGAGCTCCATTGTCGCAAACCCTGAATAAAATTCCGTTCATTCTTCAAATTGTTATAGGATTAATAATTGGTATCTTTCTTGCATTTATTTTCCCTAATGACAAATCAATTATCCCGACATTCGGAACTCTTTTTGTTAAAGCATTAAAAGCTGTTGCGCCAATCTTGGTTTTTGTCTTGGTTTCATCTGCAATTGCCCGTCATAAACAAGGACAGCAATCAAATATGAAACCGATTATTGCTTTATATTTCATCAGCATGCTGTTATCAGCAACTTTAGCTCTCTTGATGAGCTACGTATTCCCAAGTACTTTTAACATTTTGTCAGAGCATGTTGAAAACTTATCTGCACCTCAAGGTGTCTCTGAAGTAATTATTAACTTTATTAATCAAGCGATTGATAACCCTTTTACCGCTATGATTAACGGCAACTATATTGCCATCTTGATTTGGGCTATATGCTTAGGTCTTATGTTTAGAGCCGCTCACGACAATACCAAGCGTGTTCTTGAAGATCTTGCTCAAAGCATTTCCGGTGTGGTTCGTATCGTCATACGTTTTGCACCATTAGGCGTTATGGGCTTGGTCTATTCATCCTGCACGGCTGAAGGCGGTTTTGCCAACTTGCTTAACTATGTACACGTTGTCTGCGTATTGCTAGGAACTATGCTGTTAATCGCATTTGTTCTTAATGCAATAATCGTCTACATTGCGACTCGTGAAAATCCCTTCCCTCTTATTTTAACCTGTATAACCAGAAGCGCTGTCACAGCATTCTTTACCCGTTCTTCTGCAGCAAATTTACCTGTTAATTTGGAGTTATGTGAGAAACTTAATTTACCGCGTGAAACTTACTCTATCTCCATTCCTTTAGGCTGTACCATCAATATGTCCGGTGCTGCCGTTACCATCGTTATTATGACAATGGCAGCCGTTCATACTTTAGGAATCGATGTTGATTTCGGTTCTGCACTTTTGATGTGTATCGCTGCTGTACTATGCGCCTGCGGAGCTTCTGGCGTCGCCGGAGGTTCTTTAATGCTTATTCCTCTTGCCTGCTCCATTTTCGGCATCGGCAACGATATTGCGATGCAGGTTGTAGGCATTGGCTTTATTATCGGTGTTCTTCAGGACTCAACAGAAACCGCTTTAAACAGCTCTACAGACGTATTATTCACTGCAGCTGCTTGTAAGCGCGCAGAAAGAATCAAAAAAGAACAAGAAGCCAAAAACAGTTCTAAATAATAATTTTTTGTACCTTATCTATGAACCGGCATTCACAATAGTGCCGGTTTATTTTTCCTTCTTACATCTTCTGTAGCCTGCTTGCCTAGCTTCCTTTTCACTTTTAAAAATTACAGTACAGTTTTTGCAAAAATAATAACGACACTGTGGTCCATGATATATTCCGGATTGACGATTTCCGTGATACTCAGCAGCAGATACTACACTAACAAACAAGAAAGCCAACAATAAAATTAATTTCTTCATCATGCCTAGAGTTAATAACCATGAAACATGCTGTAAATCTTTTGTAGGATGCATTTGACAGGATATCCTATACATTTTACTTAGAAAGTATCGTATACCGCGTCAATGGGGCTATAAGCGCATTTTACGCTCAACCAATAAATTCAAAGAATAAAAAAGATCACAAAATGGCCGTAAACACTTGTTGAATCAAAGATAACTATGATGATACAGAGCCTATTGAAATTAACTACAGCAAAAAGTCTTAACACCGTATAGAGGCGATCTTTACGAAAAAAAAATAAAAACAACTTTTCTTTGAAGTGAAAATTTGAGAATTGGAAATTGAGAAACACGCAGAAATGATAGATTGGTAGCTACGACTGGAATTGAACCAGTGACCTCAGCATTATGAGTGCCGCGCTCTAACCAACTGAGCTACG
>NZ_CAJKVK010000043.1 GCF_905203285.1 uncultured Succinatimonas sp. | reverse complement strand
TTTGAAAAATAATGCTTTTAATTGGGCACGATTTATTTTGTTCGTAGCTGTCAGCGGGATCTTATTAATGATTACAGCTTTGGGTTTTTCGTACTTGTTAAGATTTTGATAGGCCTTGTTAAGCAAAGTCTCATTAAGTGCTTGTTCACTTATTAAGATCGCTTCTTCCCCGAATTTTGAACTTTTTCGTGCGGTTACAGCAAATGGGGTCTTAATAACAAGACTCAATTTTTCTTCGATTTCTTCAGGAATAAGTTTAATCCCTCCGGAATTTATAACATTATCAATTCGGCCTTTGATGATAAATCCGTTATCGGTAATTTCAGCAATATCGTTGGTTTCAAGAAGCTGAGAACAGATTTTCGGTGCATCTATTACAAGTGTTCCGCGAGCTGAAAGATTTACGGTTACTCCCGGGAGCGGTTTAAACTCACACTTTTCTTTACTTATACGCTTTAACGCAATATGAGATAAAGTTTCAGTCATTCCGTAGCTGTGGTAAATTTCACATGGAAGAGTAATAAGTTTTTCATATAGATTTTTATCGATAAAACCTCCGCCGATTATAATTTTTCGGCAGCTTGCCATTATTTTTCGGCTGTGCTCGTCTTCTAAAGCGCAGTAAGCCTGCATCGGCGTAATTGCGGCAAAGTCAAGATTCTGCGGAGCGGTTGCAAAAGGGTTTGCAGACGGCTTTTGAGCTATGATTTTAAGGTTTTGATATAAAGCTCTTACAATCACCATTTTGCCCGCGATATGTTCAAGCGGCATGCACAAAAGCACAGTATTTTTTTCTTTTAACCGCAAAAAAGAAACTGTCATGGATGCGCTTGCAAGCATTCTTTGTTTTTCGGCACGAATGCTTTTAGGTTTGCTGGTAGATCCTGAAGTTAAAACTTCTACATAGCTTTTATTGTTATAAAACTCTTCAATAAATTGAGCTGTTTTATAAATGAAGCTGTCTTTGCCGTATTTTATGGCGATATACGGACATAACTTAGCTTCTTTTGCAAACTCAATAGGATAGCTTTCATCGTTTATATAAATCACGATAAAAATTCCTTTAAATTTACTTTATCTAATGCAGATGAATCAAAAGTCATTTGTTCTCCGTTAAGCTTTAAAGCCGGAAAATCCAAATTATCGTCAAATAGCTGGCCGGTTCCTAAACCTTGATGATTAGATAAATTTAAGCTGCCGGTAAATTGAGCTATAACGTTAAGACCGATTGATGATTCAAGAGCTGAGGTGATCCAGTATCCAATCCCATAAGATTGAGCAAGTTTTATCCATTCAATCGTACTTTTAAGACCGCCGTGCAGCGTAGGTTTTAAAACTATAAAGGACGGTTTGATTTGTTCAAGCAGTTTCTCTTTTTTCCTGCTATCGTTTATGCCGATAAGCTCTTCATCAAGAGCGACAGGAATAGGGCTTTCTCTACAAATTTGGCAAATGGCGTCGTATTGCCCGGCTTTTATCGGCTGCTCAATTGAATGAATATCATATTTGGCAAGCTCATGTAGTTTTATTAATGCCTTATCAGGAGAAAAAGCTCCGTTAGCGTCAACTCTTAAGGTTAAATCTTTTTCAGCAAATTCACTGCGTATGAGTTTTAAAAGATCAATTTCTTTTGCAAAATCAATGGCTCCTATTTTGACTTTTATGCATTTAAAACCGTCATTGATTTTTGCAATAATGCGCTTGCGCATGGTTTCATAATCTCCCATCCATATAAGACCGTTTATATTTATGGGAGTAATTCCTTTTGTAAAAGCATTGTTAAACAACAAAAACGATTTACGATCTTCATGCAAAAGAGCGCTTTCAAATGCAAATAATATGGATGACTCGTTTTTAAGTACTGATAGATTAAAGTTTTTGTCAAAATTGGCACGAGCCGTAAAAGCTTCAAGTTTTGCCTCAAAACTTTTTTTATCAGAAAATTCGGCACTAAGCCCGGGAAGCGGAGAACATTCGCCGATGCCTTTTATTTCCCCGTTTTCCTCAATAGTTAAGAAATAACAGTCACGAGTTGTGTAATAACCGCGTGAAGTGCCTGCTTTAAATTTAAAATGAAGCTGTTTACGGTAAAGTTTAAACTCTCTTGTCATATTATTCTCTTAAGGACAGCGTGGTTTAAGGTTAAATTCAGGTTTTCTTTTCTCTAAAAAGGCTCTGCCGCCTTCTTGAGCCTCATCGGTCATGTAATAAAGCATGGTTGCATCGCCAGCGAGTTCTTGGATGCCGGTTTGACCGTCAAGCTCGGCATTAAGTCCTGCTTTAATCATCCTTAAAGCTAAAGGGCTGTGCTCCATCATGGTTTTTGCCCATAAAACGGTTTCATTTTCAAGTTCTGATAAAGGGACAACTTTGTTTACAAGCCCCATATCCAAGGCTTCTTGTGCTGAGTATTGACGGCATAAGAACCAAATTTCGCGGGCTTTCTTCTGCCCTACGATACGAGCTAAATAAGAAGAACCGAACCCTGCATCAAAAGATCCTACTTTAGGACCGGTTTGACCGAATATCGCATTGTCTGATGCTATTGAGAGATCGCACACGACATGAAGAACATGTCCTCCGCCTATGGCATAGCCGTTTACCATGGCAATGACAGGCTTGGGAATCGTTCTGATTTGCTTTTGCACATCAAGAATATTGAGTCTCGGAACACCGTTTTCATCAATATATCCTCCGCGTCCTTTAACATGCATATCTCCGCCTGAGCAAAAAGCTTTATCACCTGCACCGGTTAAAATTATTACTCGAATATCACCGCGTTCACGACAGATATTAAACGCATCTATAAGCTGCATTACGGTTGTCGGAGTAAAGGCATTGCGGTAACGCGGACGATTAATCGTGATTTTTGCTATACCTTCGTAAAAATTAAAAAGAATGTCTGAATATTCTTTAATTGTCTGCCATTGACGCATAACAACCTCTCTAAACATTAATGGAGTTAAGCTCTAATTGTTCTTTGAAAAATTTTAAAGCAGCCATATCTTTTTCTTTGTCAGTAAAGACTTCAATAAATTTATTGCTGCCGTCATTACAGATAAAATCATCAAGTATTCCGATAAAATCTTCGTTATCAGTTACTGTGTATGTTTTAAAACCGCATTCTTGTGCCCATGCTTTACCTGTAGCATTATGAGGAGCGGTTACAAAATTTTTTGCTTTATCATTAAGAGAAAGTCCGGGCAGTGCTGAAAAAATTTCACCGCCTGAGTTGTTAAATAGAATAACGCGTAAATTTTTAGTAAGCTGCGGATTCCATAAGGCATTCATATCATAGAAAAATGACAGATCTCCTATTAAAATAAAATGAAGCATATTCGGTATGGCGCAAGCGGATCCTACAGCTGCCGATAACGATCCTTCAATACCGTTGATTCCACGGTTTGAATGAACATTTATAAATGATGGAACTTTAAAGTAGGATGCGTAGCGTACGGTAGAACTGTTAGCAAGATGCAGATAGCACGGAAAATTGATTTTACTTAAAAACAACTTGGTAATGCCGATTTGGCTAAATGGTATATCAATATGCTCCGGTGCTTTAGAAAAGGCAAAATCTTTTGAGGTTAATCGGCTGTTTATATCAGTAACTGAACACAGATAATTTATCGCTTCTTTAAAAGACGCTTTAACTATGTACTGAAGTTTTTGAAAAACATCATAAACTTTGCCGTCATCATTTATTTCTATATGGGTACAGTCAATTTTTCTTATAAATTGTTTTAACTGTTTTGAAACGATGTGACCGCCAAGGCTTATAACCAGATCGGGAATAAGGTTATTATTTTCAGTCGTTATTTTTGAGAAAATACCGTCTCCAGCGGAAATAAAATCGCAGTGCTGGGCATTGCCTATATGTTCACAGTAAACCGCGTATTTTTTCGATAAAGCTTCTTTGTCATAGATAGTTAAACGGTAATCAATATCATTTTGACCGATAACTACCATGATTTTTTGGTGTTTTTGAATAACCTTTTTAAGGTTGGAAAGCTTAAGTTTGCTTATAACTCTAGCGTCAGGGAGTTTTTCCTCACTAAAAGTGAAAAAAGGATCGCTTATCGGGACATTTAAATGAATCGGAGCAAAAGGTTTTTCATTAAGCGCCAGTAATGCTTCGTTGCAAACACGATTGCACAGCCATTTATCAGTAGCATCTTTTATTTCATTGAGTGTTCCTGAATATTTCACTAGAGAATTAAAAACGTTAGTTTGATTGACAGTCTGTCCATCCATCTGTCCGATCCAAGCAAGGCTTCTATCTGCAGAAATAACTAAAAGCGGTAATTGACGATAAAAAGCCTCTGAAACAGCCGGATGCAGATTTAAAAGTGCAGATCCTGAAGTAACAATAACGGCGCAAGGCTTTTTTAAAGACATAATGATGCCAAGAGCGAAAAATCCGGCCGATCTCTCATCGGTTACTGAGTAACAGGAAATATCTGGGCATTGGGAGATCCCTTGAACAATCGGGATATCACGTGAACCGGGGCATAACACCGCATGTTCGATTTTATGGGCTTTAAGTAAAGCAATAAGTTCTAAAACGTTCTTTTTTTCGGTAAACATTAAATAAGATCTCTTAAGGTTTTAAGTTTATTTTCAGTTTCCTGCCATTCTTCTTCAAGAATTGAGTCTTTAAGCAATCCTCCGCCAGCATATAAAACAGCAGTTTTTCCGTTAAAGAACAAGCATCTTAAGTTAACAAAAAGCTTGAGATTATTTGGAGATATAAGTCCTATATATCCTGCGTAATACTCTCTTTTATAACCCTCATTTTCCAGAATGAATTTTAACGCCTTCTCTTTTGGCAGACCGCAGACGGCTGGCGTAGGATGCAGACTTGATACCGCTGAAAGTCTGTCAGTATCGTTATTTATATTTGCTGAAATTTTGGTAAGCAGATGAACCACAGGTCCCGCTTCATGGGTCGTGGGGGCTGTTGCAGTGACGCTTGTGGCATAAGGCCTGAGTTTGGAAATAATGTAATCCGTAACCAATTGCTGTTCTTTAATGTTTTTTGGTGACCATTCATAATGATTATTTGAGCTTTTAGGCATGGTTCCCGCAAGAGACATCGTCTTTAGAACATTGTCGTCAACTGAGGCTAGAATTTCGGGACTTGCCCCCATGAAAATACCTTTTGAGCCAACTTTTGCTATATAGCAGAATGCGTTTGGATATGTTTTGCATAATTCTAAAAAGCTATAACTCAAGTTCTTTTTAGGAAGACAAAAATAGGGCCTTGATAAAACTAATTTTGCAAAATTTTCTTTAACTAATTCTTGCTTGAATTTTGTGAAAGCCTTTACGTAATCTTTATAAGCTTTATCATTTGCTTTTTTGCAGTCAGATTGGATTTTTTCATTTCCCAAATCATCTGTGCATGATTGAGAGATTATTGTTTTTGCAAAATTTAAATGCGAATAATTTTCTTTGATGAAGCTGTTAAGGTCTTCAATATTTCCTTCAATATGCTTGTAAACTTTAAGATATAAAGGCTTTGATTCAGGATTAAACGGTGCCAGGATAAAAGCTTCTTTGGCATTACTGTTTTGTTGTACTGATAAAAAGTGCATTTTGCTATCTTGCATATGACGAAAGACAACAAAATCCTCATTTGAAGATATCAGCATTTGCAGTGAATTAATAAAAATATCAATGTCTTTTAAAGAAAAAAACATAAAGGATCCGTTTTATTTATTCAGTGTTACCACCATATTGGTGACGCTTGCACGACAAAGAATTTCGTTATTTTTGTTTAAAACCAGAGTGTCAAAAACATGAAGAGATTTCCCGATTTTTACCGGTGTTACTTTGCAGGTAACTGTTTCACCTAATTTGGCTGTTTTTAAATGATTGGCAGAAACCTGAACTCCTAATGCGGTTTTACCGGTATTTTTTAAAAGATGCAAAGATAGGGTTCCGGCACATATTTCGCATAATGCAAGAGATGCTCCGCCGTTTAAAAAACCATGTACCTGACAGGTTCTTTCGTTGACCGGCATTGTTGCAGTTAATTCTTTTTCGGTAATATGAGTAAAAGAAATCCCTAAAAAATCCTGCATTGAAGAAGATACTGACAGTTCCATATACTTTATTACCTGAAGCTAAAATATCGGTATTTTACTCCAATTTTTTAAATATTTAGTCACAAAGACTTTGGTAAAGACTCTTTTAGATTTACCATATGAAAAAGATTTAATTAGGATGATGATTTTATGAGCAACTTAAACTCTGTTTTTCCTTTAGAGCGTCTTGATGAAATTCAAAAGCATCCTGAGGATTTTCGTTTGCTTGAAAGAATTCCATTAACCGTAGACGGCATCAATACTAAATTGCCGATTAAGCTTAACGAGCCGCAAGAAGGTGAACGAGTTCATCATGTTGTCTTCTTGGATACAGAAACCACTGGCATGGACTGTAACCAGGAAAAAATTATTGAGCTTGGCATGGTCCGGGTTACATACTCATTTGATCGCAAAATCATGCTGTCAATCGATAAGATTTATGATGAATTTGAAGATCCGGGTAAAAAAATTCCCTTGGAAATTCAGCAGTTGACTCATATTACGGATGATATGGTGGCAGGTCATAGATTTGACAATGACAAGGTTTCACAAATTCTTGCCGGACGCCCTTTAGTTGTTGCGCATAATGCAAAATTTGATCGGCCTTTTTTTGATAGACGCTTTCCTACTTTAAGTGATTTGTCTTGGGCTTGCTCTTTGTCTGGCGTAAACTGGGATGCTTTAGGGGATAACGGACGCAAACTGGAATTTTTGTGCCAGGTTCGCGGTTGGTTTTATGATGCCCATCGTGCTTATGATGATTGTCTTGCGCTTTTATGGCTTATGCATATAGAGCCCGAAGCTTTTGAGATGCTCATAGGAAGCGCACTGCGTCATGAGTACAAGATTTATGCCGTAGGATCGCCTTTTGATATAAAAGATAAACTTAAAGCTTTAAACTATCGTTTTGATCCTACCCGTAAATGTTGGTACATAAATGTTCAAAGCGAAGATGAAGTTAAAAAGCAGATGGATATGTTAAATCAATACTATGACGCCTCTGCCGCTCAGATCTTGAAATTAAGTGCAAAAAATCGATATAAATCGTAAAAAATAGTGTAGAATACGCACGCGTGTTTAAACCTGATTTTTTGTTGTTTTATAAGTACTTAATACTTTGAAATGGCATAATATCAACGCTTTTGGGGTTTGATGCAAATGTTTATATAAGGTTTAAGCTTAGTTTTTTTTGCACAAACTTTTCAAGGTTAAAAATGAAAGACTTAAAAGCTGCAGGAACTTCCTTCTTACAGGAATTTAAAAAATTTGCAATGCGCGGTAACGTTATCGATATGGCAATCGGTGTCGTTGTCGGTACTGCATTTTCCAAGATTGTTTCATCTTTAGTTGCTGATGTTATTATGCCGATTTTAGGTGTAATCGTCGGATCCGTTGACTTTAAAGATTTGGCAATCACCTTACAGGACAAGACTGATACTCATGAAGCAGTCGTATTGAATTACGGTGCTTTCATTCAAACCATTTTTGATTTCTTGTTAATCGCTTTGTCAATTTTCATTGCTATGAAAGTTTTTATTAACATTCAAAAACGTTTCACTGCTGAAGAAGATGAAGCCAAAGCCAAGGCTGAAGCCGAAGCCGCAGCAGCTGCCGCTGCTAAACCCGATCCTCAGATTGAGCTTTTAACTGAGATCCGTGATTTAATGAAAAACAACGCAGCCAAATAATTATTCAGGTGAGTTGTTATAAATAAAAGAAGCGCTTCGGCGCTTTTTTTATTTAAACGAAAAACTGTTTAAATTACCTTGTGACAAGCCTTACACCTTTAAATTTAATCCCTAATGCGGTATAGTTTGAGGATTGTTTTGATTGTGTAAAATTTTCTTTAGTTTAGTGTTAAGTGAAATTTCGGGGGTTTTATTATGTTTACTTATGAGTTCGGAATGCAGGAAACCCTCGCTATTGCCGTTGCATTGCTACTTCTTGGCAGATGGATAAAGAATCAGATCCCTCTTTTAAAAAGATTTTTTATTCCGGCTCCGGTTATCGGGGGAATTGTTTTTTCAATTTTCACTTTATTCGGCCATGAGCTTGAGTTATTCCAATTTACCTTTGATAACCAATTAAAGAATTTATTAATGCTCGCCTTCTTTACCACTATCGGTTTTTCAGCATCATTCAGAATGCTCGTTAAAGGTGGCATCAGCGTGATGGTGTTTCTTTGTGTCTGTATTGTGTTAATTCTGATACAAAATTGCGTCGGCATCTCTTTAAGCTACATGTTTGATTTAAACCCGCTTATGGGTCTTGCCGCAGGATCCATCGCTTTAACCGGAGGACATGGCACCGCTGCAGCATTTGGCCCTGAGCTTGTTAAAGCAGGCCTTGAGGCCGGTCTTACGGTTTCAGTCGCTGCCGCAACTTTCGGTTTGATAGCAGGCTGCATGATTGGCGGACCGGTCGGAAAAGCGCTTTTAGCACATTATGATTTAAAATCTTTCCGCACCAAGAAAACCACCGATAACGCGGAGATGGTTGAAGGCAAACTTACCAAAGAGCAAAAGAATATCAACGAGTATCTGCTTTTTTCCGCAACTACATTCATTATCGTTTGCATGGGTATCGGATATTTCATTATTCTTGGACTAAATTATTTGAACATCGTTCTTCCTGCTTACTTAGGTCCGATGATGGTTGCCGCGCTGGTGCGCAATGTAATGGATAAAAAGAACCTTGAAATGCCGCTTCACTCCATCAATGTTATCGGCGGTATTGCTCTGCAATTTTTCCTGGCAATCGCTCTTATGACCATGAATCTGTGGGAGCTTGCTTCTTTGGCTATTCCTTTGATTACCATTTTGCTGGTACAAACCTTGGTAATGGCTCTGTTTGCTTACTTCGTTACTTTCAGAGTTATGGGTAAAGATTACGATGCCGCGGTTATTTCAACCGGTCACTGCGGTTTCGGTTTGGGTGCTACCCCTAATGCTATGGCAAATATGGAAACTTTCACCGGAGCTAACGGTCCGTCGCCGAAAGCTTTCTTTGTAGTTCCGATTGTCGGTGCGTTATTCATTGACTTTGTAAATGCGACAATTCTTACTATATTTATTAATATTCTTTAAAAAGAAGATGGCTTGTTTAGCAAGCTGTTAATATGTAATATGCAGTGAAAATGAAAAAGGGATCTTGATGATCCTTTTTTCATGTGCGTATTTTTCCGGAGTTTTAAAAGCAGATTAATTTACGGTGTTTAAAAAATCGTAAATAAGTGAGCTGTGGGGATCTTTTTTACACCGTTGGAGATATCGGCAGCAAAATACTGTCGTGCCGATATCAGTAATTAACAATAGTGGAATAACTGTTAATCTCTTATTCTTTAGACTTTTTTATTGTTTACGGTAAGCTTATCCAGGATGAAGCAGATAACAAATACGATAAAAGACGGAAGCAGCCACGCTAAATTTGAATCATATAAAGGAAGAGTTTTAATTACTGCCTCAGGTAAGATATGCAATCCGGCGCTGTTGCATCCGTCAATAAGCCCGAAAGCTAAAGATAAAAGAGCCGGGGGTGCGATTACGCGTTTTGCGTTGTTAAAGAATCCTGTAAAGAAGCTTGCAAGAACAAGCACGATAAACATCGGGTAAATGGTAATTAAAAAAGGTATTGATACCTTAATTAAATGCGTTAGTCCGAGATTTGATATGAGTGCACCGAAAAGTGAGATGGCAATAACGTAAGTACGATATTTAATTTTGGTGATCTTAGAAAAATAGCTTGAACAGGCACAAGTTAATCCGATTGCCGTAACTAGGCACGCCACAATTATGAGAACGCCTAAAAATATGTTGCCGGCGACACCGAAGGTCATATTAACGTAGGCGGCAAGTACTTCAGCTCCGTTTGTCGATCCGTTTGCGATGTTAAAAGACTCGTTGCCGAGTTTAAACAAACAGACGTAAATAAAAAGCAAGCCAAGTCCTGCAATAGATCCTGAGATAATCGCATAATGAGTTATTTTTTTACGATCATTGACGCCGCGTGATCGAATGGCATCAACAATAACAATTCCAAAAGCAAGAGAAGCTAAAGTATCAAGGGTTAGGTAGCCGTTAATAATTCCTTGGGAGAATGGTTCATTTATGTATGCACCTGTAGGAATTTCGCTTACACCTGCCTCAATGAACCAAGCTGTCAAACACAATATAAGTAAAGCTGTTATCTTGATTGGAGATAAAATTTTTCCTACTGTATCCAGAATCTTGGCAGGATATAAAGCAAACAGAAAGGATATTGAAAAATAAATGACTGAATAAATAGGAAGATATGCTGAAGTATGGGTAAACGGTGTTATTGCAAGTTCATAAGCAACTGTTGCGGTACGCGGAATGGCATATAAAGGACCGATACACAAATAACAAAGGACAGTCATTATAAGACCGAGCTTTATTCCGATGGGAATAGTAATGTACTGCAACACACCGCCTACTCGAGCTAATGCAATAGCTGCTATAACCGGAAGTCCGACTCCGGTCAAAATAAAGCCTATTGCTGCAAGAAGTACGTTGTCTCCTGCCTGTAAGCCGATAAATGGCGGAAAAATGATATTCCCGGCACCGACATATAAAGCAAAATTCGTCATGCCGAGCAAAATTATGTCTTTTAAGCTCAGTTTTGTCATAGGTTTTATTAAAAAATTCGAGTCGCGAGATTATGCCATAAAACACCGCGTTTGCACTAAAAAAGTGAATTAGTACAGCAAAATATAGCAAAATGACTGATGGGTCAAGGAATTTACGACGTTTTTAACAAAGTTTTTACATAAAAAAAGCTCCTTAATTTCTTAAGGAGCAATGACTATGACTACGTCAAAAGAAGACATCGAAAATAACGATGTCAGAGGGTACATGAAAAATCTTAAATATTCTTTACCTCACAACTTAACGGTTTTCCGTCAATGAATTCCTGAACGTTTTCTAAAGTACGTTCTGCAATATTGCTTACTGCTTCATGAGTAAAGAAAGCCTGATGTGAAGTTATTACGACGTTGTTAAAAGACAATAATCTTGCAAGTTTATCATCGTCGATAATATTGTCGGAGTTGTCATCATAGAAGTAATTGGCTTCTTCTTCGTATACATCAAGACCGGCAGCGCCGATTTTGTGCTGTTTTAATCCTTCAATGAGAGCTTCAGAGTCAATGAGTTTGCCACGGCCGGTGTTGATGATCATTACACCAGACTTCATCTTGGCTATAGAATTCTCATTAATTATATAAGTGGTATCTTCAGTTAGCGGACAATGCAGGGAAATAATATCCGATTTTTCGAAAATTTCATTTAAATCCGTATAACGGAAGTTGTTGTTTTTGGCATATTCTTCATCAGGATAAAGATCGTAAGCCAAGACATTGATATCAAACCCCTGAAGGATCTTGATTAATTTTTTGGCAACTTTTCCGGTACCTATAATGCCGGCAGTTTTACCGTGCATGTCAAATCCCATAAGTCCATGCAAGGAAAAGTTTCCGTCCTTGGTGCGAAGATAGGCGCGGTGAATTTTACGGTTTAAAGTAAGGATCAAGGCGCAGGCATGTTCGGCTACCGCATAAGGAGAATAGGCCGGGACTCGTACGACTTTAATTCCGTATTGGGCTGCTGCGTTTAAATCCACATTATTAAAACCGGCGCAGCGCAAAGCAATAAGTTTGACGCCGATGCGGGAAAATTCTTCAATAACTTTTTTATCGGCAAAGTCGTTGACGAAAAGACATACGATCTCTGCACCTTGAGCGAGTGCAGTAGTGTGAATATTTAAATGTGCGCGCTGAAAAACACATTCAAAACCGAAATTTTTATTGGCTCTGGTGAAAAACTCGATATCGTATGAGTGAACACCGTAAAACATAATTTTCATAAAGAATCCCTGTCATAAGACATCAGATCTATTTGCTCTATGTGTGTAATTCTTAAGTATATTTAAATTTAAAAACATGATGTATATCACGTTTTAACAAATTAATTTTTATGTAAACGTTTGCAATGACAAAAAAGCCGGATTAGTGCGTAAAGTTGATAAAAACAGGCTTTGTATGGAAGATTAAAAGAAAAATTAAAAATTTTTAACTTTAACGTTATCTCGTTTTGTATTTTAAAGTCTAATAATATAGATCTGATGATTTTAATGAAAAATGCCTGAAAAAATCAGGCATTAAATTATTCCTCCTCTACACTCATCATACCAATTCAATAAATAAAAGTAAAGTGCTAGAAAATTATTTTTTAGTGGCTTTTTTCATTGCTTTTACATAGTTTTCTATTTCAGCAAGCATTTTGCCTTTATCATGAAGATTATTTTCAATGATTTTCACAACCGCAGAACCGGCAATAGCTCCGTCTGCACCTGCCTCAAGCGCTTCTTTTACATGTTCAGGAGTTGAAATACCAAAGCCTAAAAGAGCAGGGGCAGCATTGTCTTCTTTTAATTTTCTAAGCATCTCTTTGGGCTTTCCTAATGCATTATCAGTACCTGTAATTCCGTAGCGGGATAATGCATAAGTGTAGCCTTGCGAGAGTTCCGCGATTTTCTTTAAAGTAGCATCAGATGCATTGGGCGGAGCAATTAAAATCAAATCAATATCAGCGTCGTTTGCGGCTTTTAAAAAGTTATGCTGTTTATCGACCATTTCAACCGGAATATCCGCAAGCAAAACAGCATCAATTCCGGCTTTTGCCGCATCCTGATAAAACTTTTCCAAACCGCGGACAATTGCGATATTTGAATAGCACAAAATTGAAATCGGTACATCGTTATATTCTGCACGGATTTTTGATATAAGCTTAAAACATTTATCAAGCGAGGCACCGCTTGATAATGCACGTTTATCAGCAAGTTGAATGGTGACGCCGTCAGCGCAGGGATCGGAGAATGGAATTCCAAGCTCCAAGCCGTCAGCCCCTGCGTTAATCAAGGTCTTTAAAATATCGTAGGAGATATCAAAATTCGGATCACACAAGGTGACAAAAGGAACAAAAGCACCTTCTTCAGCCTGTTTTAAACGTTTAAAGCATTCGGTAAAACGATCGGTCATTTTTGTCTCCTTATAATAAATCTTTGTTGCCGGCGATTTTTTCGATAATGATATTGCCGTGTTCATCAATGCATCCTTTTTGCTCAAGAATGTCATTGACGCTGAAGATGTCTTTGTCGCCGCGGCCTGAGAGATTTACGACAAAAAGTTGTTCTTTATCAGGATTCTGGCGAATCATTTTAATGGCGTAAGCTAAAGCATGGGATGATTCAAGCGCCGGAATGATTCCTTCATGACGGCTTAAAAGAGAAAAAGCTTCAAGTGCTTCTTCATCAGTAACGGAAACATAGTTCACGCGGCCAATGTCTTTTAAGTAAGCATGCTGCGGACCTACTGACGGGAAGTCAAGGCCTGCAGATACCGTATAAGATTCATTTATCTGACCGTCTTCATTTTGCAGATTATAAGAATAGGCCCCGAAAAAGATACCTTCTGAGCCTTTTTCTAAAGTGGCACCGTGGAAGTCGGTATCAAGACCTTTGCCGGCGGGCTCAACACCGTAAAGAGGAACGTTGGTATCAAGAAAATCAGTAAACATGCCGATAGCATTTGAACCGCCGCCGACACAAGCAAAAACAGCGTCAGGATCTCTTCCTTCGAACTCGCGGATTTGCTTTCTGGTCTCAATACCGATTATCTTTTGAAATTCACGGACTATTGTTGGAAAAGGATGGGGGCCTGCGGCAGTTCCAATCATGTAATGAGTATGTTCAAAATTTGCGGCATAATCACGCAGTGCTTCATTGCACGCATCTTTTAAAGTACCGGAGCCTGATTTAACTTCTTTTACTTCCGCCCCCATAAGTCGCATTCTAAAGACATTGGGTTTTTGACGCTTTGCGTCAACGACACCCATATAAATGGTGCACTTAAAGCCCATTAACGCACAGATTAAAGCGGTTGCGACACCGTGCTGTCCTGCTCCGGTTTCAGCGATAATACGGGTTTTTCCCATTCTCTTGGCTAAAAGAGCCTGACCTAAAACCTGATTGGTTTTATGGGCACCGCCGTGCAGCAAATCTTCACGCTTAAGATACAGTTTAGTTTTGGTTCCGCGGGTAAGATTTTTGCAAAGCGTAAGTGCGGTAGGGCGACCTGCGTAATTTTTAAGAAGATCGTTTAATTCTTTTATAAATTCAGGATCTTGTCTGGCAGTAACAAAAGCTTCTTCAAGTTCATCAAGAGCCGGAATTAATACTTCAGGTACGTACATACCGCCGAATTTACCGAAAAAAGGATCTAAACGAGACATTTGTTACTCCTTGATTTCATTAATTCTGTTAAAAAGTTCGCGGACTAAAACAGGATCTTTTTTACCTGGTGCCGATTCCAAACAGGAATTACAGTCAACGCCGCAAAAATTAAGAGTAAGTATTGAAGCTATATTTGAAGGTCCTATTCCTCCGGAAATAATGGTTTTATCCTTATTTATGAAGTCGGGAATAAGACTTTTATCAAATTCTTTACCGCTGCCGGGGTTTTTACTGTCTAAAAGAAGATAATCAGCTGTGGCCGCATACTCTTTAAACAGCACAAGATCCTCATGGCTTAAGCTTTCATTCATACCTAAAGCTTTAATGATTGTAAGCTGTGGACATTTTTCGTGCAAAGTCTTTATATAATCAGGGCTTTCTTTTCCGTGTAATTGCACAAATTTGAGGCAAAGTTTAGATGCAATTTCAGTAACAGAATTGATTTCTGCATCCTTAAATACACCGCAAAAGTTAATTTTGCTTTTATATATTGGGTTTAAAGCCAGTTCTGCTGCTTGCTCTAAATTGATGCAACGAGGGGATTTCTCGGCAAAAATTAAGCCGGCAAGAGAAAATTTATTGTTGATTGCAGTTTCAATTCCTTCTTTATCAGTTAAACCGCAAAGTTTGTTGAATCCGTATAAAAGTGTATTCGCTTTTATATCAATATCAATTTCAGAACACAGGGCGGAGCCTATTAAAAAGTTTTTAAGCGGCAGCATATTGACTATATCCCTATGGGTTTTGATTCCGGACTCGCTAATTACCACAGTATTATCCGGAAATAATGGATAAAGTTTTTTGGCATTATTTAAATCGATTTTTAAAGTGCGTAAATCACGATTGTTGATTCCGACAATGTCTATATGATGTTCAATTGCAAATTTTGCTTCAACTTCATTGGATACTTCGGTAAGAACATCAAGATTTAATGTTTTAGCAAATTCATAAAGCTCTAAAAATTTATCAAAGGTTAAGACGCTTAACATTAAAAGAACAGCGTCAGATCCGATTTTTTTAGCAATTTCTATTTGTTCTTTGGCAATTATAAAGTCTTTGCATAAAAGCGGTTTTTCGGTAAGTTTGCGAACTTGCTTTAAGTACTCAAAAGATCCTTTAAAGAAAAACTCTTCTGTAAGAACAGATATCGCATCAGCCCGATCGTTATAGCAGGACACGATTTTCTCAAGATTAAAATCGGGACAAAAATCTCCAAGACTCGGTGAAGACTTTTTGCACTCTAAAATAAAATGGCGCTTATTGCCTTCAAAGGCACGTTTAAACTCGTGTGGTTTACGCTTAACACAAGCATTGTCGCTTAAAGATGCGTTATATTCTTTAATTGCAGCTATATTTTCTACTTTTTTGTTGATAATAGCGGCTAAGACCGTATTATCAAGACTTTCTATGTTTAGGCCGTCATATTTAAGAGCGGCGGCGCTTAATTTTTGTGCCTGCAACATCTTATTTGTCCTCGGTATAAGAGCATAAGCGGCAAAGCTTTTCTAAACCGATGCCAGATTTAATTACCGATAACGCTGCGTCGTAGCCTTCTTTAAAAGAGCTTACGCGATCGGCAAGATACAAAAGTGCAGAGGTGTTAACGGCAATTGCCGCATTTTGCGCGTCGGTTCCTTTACCTTTAAGAATATTCAAAGCGATAGCGGCGTTATCTTCAGGGCTTCCGCCTTTAAGATCGTCTTGAGTGTACTCATCGGTTATACCGAAAGTTTCTTTGGTCATAAAACCGGTAATTACCGTACCGTCTTCTTTAAGTTCAGCATAATGCGTAATACCGAACGGTGCGATTTCATCCATACCGTTGCCGTTTACGCATAAAGCTCTTTTAATTCCGGTTTTATACAAAGTCTTAGCCATTAAAGGTAAGAGTTCTTTGTCATAAACGCCTAAAAGCTCGTAATCAGGATGAGCTGGATTTGTTAAAGGTCCTAAGAGATTGAAAATAGTTCTGGTCTGAAGACTTTGACGCACGGGAGCTGCGAATTTCATCGCCTTGTGATAAGTCTGAGCGAACATAAAGGCAAAGCCTTCTTTTAACAAAAGCTCAGCGCTTAAATCAGGCGTTAAATTTAAGTTGTAGCCTAGTGCTTTTAACAAGTCAGAAGCTCCGGTTTTTGATGAAACCGCGCGGTTGCCGTGTTTGGCGATGTAAAGACCTAAGCAGGAGGCGAAAATAGCGCTTAAAGTTGAAATATTAATGGTATTAAGGCAATCGCCGCCGGTTCCGACAATTTCGCCGATTCTGATTTGCGGACGGGGAAATTTTTCTGCGGCATCAAGCATGGCAAGTGCAGCTCCGGCAATTTCGTCCTGATTTTCACCTTTAATTTTTAAGGCGGTGATAAGTGAGCTTAATTGAGCTTCATTAAGTTTGCCTTTAAATATTTCAGCAAAAACATCACGGCTTTCGGTTTCGCTTAATGAGCTGCCTTGGTAGAGTTTATTGAACTGGTTTAACATTTTTATATCCCTCTTAAAATTCTTTTCTGATCTTAATTAA
>NZ_CAJKVK010000042.1 GCF_905203285.1 uncultured Succinatimonas sp. | reverse complement strand
TTTTTAAAGAGCTTTTTGAGCAGAGCGTGCCGCTCAAGTGGTTGCACATTATAGATTATCTTTTCACGCTGTCAAATAATTTTTTACAATTTTTTAACGTTTTTTATTAACTTCTTGATTTTATGCAAAATAAATTTTTACTTTATCTGCAGATAAAATTGTATGTTTTTGTAAAACCAATGTTTTGAACGTCACTTTAAAGAAAATTTCGTCAAATCTTTAAATCCAAGCCGCTTAAAAGCGTTTTCATATCCAAAATGATTTACAAGATCTCCGGTAAAAAAAGCATGGTTTCCGTCATTTATCTCTTCATACGAAAGAGCCTGATTTAAAGAAATAAGACTTCTTACTCTTCTGCCTATAGCCTCGCCTGAATCAACCAGAACGGCTTTAGGAAATAATGATCCGATCTCGTCTTTTACTAAAGGGAAATGCGTGCACCCTAATACTATGCTGTCAGGTCTTTCATCAGGCTTTAACATAAGCCACGGTCCGAACACATCCGCAACCTCCGTAAGAGTAACTGGTTTACCCGCCATTTTGCGCTCGCAAAGACAAACTAAATCCGTAGTGCCGATTTTAAGTACTTTACAATCTTTAGCAAACTTTTCTATAAGATCATTGGTATAAGCACGACGAATAGTACCGGGCGTTGCAACAAGGCCTATGATCTTGCTCTTACTTTTAACTGCTGCAGGCTTTATAGCCGGAACCACTCCGACAATAGGGATTTTTATCCTATCTCTTAACTTAGGCAATGCAATTGTACTTGCCGTATTGCAGGCAACTACTATCAAAGAAACCGAAAAACGTTTGACGCTCTCTTCTAATATTTCATCCGTACGCTTAATAATAAAGTCTTCATCCTTATTTCCATAAGGGAAGCATTCATTATCAAAAAGATAATAATAGCTGCAATTCGGGTTTAACTCCCTCACGGCACTAAATACTGACGTACCGCCCAAACCTGAATCAAAAAATAATACTCGAAACATCTCTACTATTTTTGACCTAAACCCTAAAAGCTATTATAGAAATTTTTTAAATATGCTTTTTTCCAGTATTATAACAACAAAATTTCAGAGCTAAGTTAAAGCTTTAATTCCTAAAATTCAGATCTCCTGGTGAATCATGCTAAAAGAACTTTTAACCACGACCGATCCTAACAATTATCAAAACTATTTAAACGAAAAAACCGCTTATGTTTTAAATCTGCTTAAAGATAAAGGAATTACGCTTCCGACTCCCCAAATTTTTCCTTCAACGCCGAGTAATTACCGCATGCGCGCGGAGTTTGCCGTCTTTCATACCGAAAGTGGCTTTGAATACTGCATGTACGATAAAGAAAACGGTAAGAAAAAACGCGTTTTCATTACCTACTTTGACGGCGTAAGTCTTGCAATAAACAAAGCAATGACTTTACTTAAAGAATATGCTCTTACCGACCTACTGATTAAAAACCGTTTATTTGAGGCTGACTTTCTTTGTAATTTACAAGGTGACGTCATTATCACTTTAAATTATCATAAAAAATTAGATGATGATTTTGCTGTTTCCCTTGAAAAATTAAGATCATATTTACAAGAAAAATCACTTAACGCAGAAATAGTGGCGCGTGCCCGCAAACAAAAAATCACGTGTAAAGACGATACCTTACTTGAATGTCTTAAAGTTAACGACAAAAATGTTTATCTCTACCAAATTGAAGGCACTTTTACTCAGCCTAATGCCGCAACCTGCGAAAAAATGCTCGAATTTGCCCTAAACTGCTCAAAAGACATGCAAAATACCGATCTTTTAGAGCTTTATTGCGGTTCGGGAACTTTCACTGCTACTTTAGCTCCCTGTTATCGCAAAGTGCTTGCTACTGAAGTCGCAAGAGTCCCTACGCAAAATGCGCTGCGCAATTTAGAAAAAAATAATATTGATAACGTTAAATTGGTACGTTTAAGCGCCGTTGAAGTAACACAGGCGTTAAACCGCGAACGCACTTTCAACCGATTACAGCAAAAAGACGTAGATCTTAACGAATATAATTTCAAAACCTTATTAATTGACCCGCCGCGCGCCGGTCTTCAAGATGAAGCGGCACTAAAGTTCACTGCCCGTTTTGACAGAGTAATTTACATTTCCTGCGGTCCGGAGTCTTTTGCATCTGATTTGCAGTTTTTAACTAAAACCCATCGCATCGAAAAACTCGCGTTTTTCGATCAATTCCCTTATACCCACCACTTAGAAAGCGGCGCTTTACTCGTACGCCGCTAAAGTAGACAATTAAGAGGCGGTCTGCTGTTTGATAAGATTGCCTCTTACTTTCCTGCCGGTAAGAGCCTGCACCTCACGTGCTGCAAGCAAAGGCTCGGCAGCTCGCAACAGTTTCTCCACTTTAGGAAGATTCTTCTTAATCGTGCCGTCTTCCAATACCTCAAAATACTTATGTCTAATGAAAGTATGGCATATGATCTTAAACAAAATCGGATCGGCAAAATCAGGAGAATTCTCAGTTACATAAGAAGACAGACGCTTTGATAAATCAATGCACTTTTTAATGAAGGCGTCAACATTCATTGTACCGTCTTCTATCTGCTTTAATGCTGTTCCCGCAACCAGGAAGCGAATCAAGTGCGGTCGAATGGTTCTTGATAAAATACTAAACTCATTAAACCCGTCACCTGAAATATAAAGCATGTCTTCATTTTGCGTTATATAACCTTCCTTTAAGAAAGTGTCGATATAAATCTCAATTAAATTATCAAGCGACTCCTCAGGAACCGGAGAATAAAGCTCATGACGCAAAAAATAAAACAACGATCTTGTATGCGTGTTGACGTCTTTTCTTAAAATATGACCGTTGCGGATAAGGATATTGGCAATAAGCGCAGGAAGCGCAAACAAATGCAGAATATTATTCTTAAAATATCTAAGCTGCAAAGTCTGACCGCGGCTTGGACGCACGAACTCCATGTCGCCTACGTTATAAACATGGAATTTATGCAATTCGAGCGCCTGCTTAATCAAAACACCGGTTTCCCTGTCTTCAGGCAAAGACTTGTGTCGGGCCTCATCGCACTCTAAAAGCTTTAAGAACAAAGCAACACAGCGGTGCAGTCCGCGCATGCTGATAATATGATCCTCATCGCTCATAAGAGCTAACGCGCACAGATTAATACCGTTGGCAATTGCCGAATCATTAAGCTTAATAATAATATCATGCGACATCTGATTGACTGTTTCATAAAGCCAATCGGGACGTCCTCGTCCTGTCGGGTCAAGATCTTTTCGCCAATCAGGAACCATTTGCGACAAATAGCGCGGAACGATAACCGGCTCACCGAAAGTTACATAACCGCGGCCGTAATATCTAAAACGCTTAAAAATACCTAAAAGCTGCCAAGCACTTTCTTTTTCTTTCTGCGCTCCGCCTAATTCCTTCATGTACGATCCGACTTCCATAACATGCTCATAGCCTAAATATGTCGGAATAAAGGCAATAGGACGTTCAATACCGCGCAATTGCGCCTGAACGGTCATTGAAACCATGCCGGTTCGCGGCGGCAAAGTTCTGCCGGTACGTGATCGTCCGCCTTCAATGAAGAATTCCGTAGCATATCCGTGTTCAAAGAGCAAACTTAAATACTCTCTGAACATATCGGTATAAAACAGATCTCCTTTCATCTTGCGGCGAATAAAATACGAACCGCAACGGCGAATAAGCGGTCCTACCGGAAAGAAATTCAAATTGTCTCCAGAGGCAATCTGCGGCAGCGGCAAACCTTCATGGAAAATAACAAAGGACAGCAAAATATAGTCCATGTGGCTTCTATGGCACGGAATATAAATGATCTCATGTCCGCTTTGTACCAGTTCACGAACACGGTTTGCCCCAATGATTGTTTGTCCGTGATAAAAACGCCGCCACAAAAGGCTGATAACGGAATTTAAAAACTTCAAAAGCGGATAACGGGTATCTGCCGCCATCACGTCAAAAATCTGCCGCGCCTTTACTTCAAGATCTTCTTTCTTCGCTCCGCTGCGCTTCATTTCCTCTTCAATCGCAACTTGCGTACCTTGTCTTGACATCAGCTCCTCAATAAGAAGCTTACGGTTAGGGAAAGGCTTTCCTACAACCGATCTGGCTTTACGCAGAAAATGCAAAGCTGCTGCTCGCTGCAATAAATTAGTATATTTGCTTTGCTCTAATTTTTCTTGAATGGCAAGAGCCGATACCGGATCTGAAACAATAGTGCAGTTATCTCGTCCCGAGAAAGTTACGGTTAAAAATTTACGCCATGAAGGAGTCGGAGCCTCAATGCCGCGCATTGCCAAACCTTCATAAGAAGGGTTTCGCGACCACAAAACAGTGATGGGAATTATCTGAATATCAGTGCCAAAATCTCGGCAAGCGGCAACCCACGTATTAAAAACTTTATAAATATCACGTTTATGCAAACGGGAACTGAAAAGACCGGGCGATCTTAAATAAGCCGTTCTTTTTAAACGCATCGGTCCTACAACCAAAGGCTCAAACGGACTGGGCAACCCCAGTTTTTTGGTCAAGCGCTCAATAGTCATCAAATTAGCGACTGACGATGACACCGTTACATAAGCAATAGGCTTATGCTTATCAATTTTAATATGCTTTAAAGGCTCAAACGGAACCGGATCACAAGTTGCCGTAAAACGAATGGGATAATAAAAAATAAACCGCAGTATCTTATTAAGCATCATCGCCGCACCTGCCTTAAAAGCGTCCGAGCTTTACGTTTAAACAATTACGCGCACCATAAAAATCCACGTTGCGTAAAGTATCTGGCTTCTATATTTTCGTACTATGATTACTTAGATTATAAGTGCGATTTTCCAATCTCGCTATGATATAGGGCGACTTTTAGCTGACAAAAATTTTTAAACCAAAAGGCTGTTACAATAAACAGAATTTTTTATAAAAAGATTAAGCTTCCAAAACTCCTTTTTAACAAAAGGAATAACGATAAATAAAAAGAAAATGATTGAAGTGAACAAGCCTTGTACTGAGGAACCAAACATTCCTGCAGTCAATTACAGAAAACTGGTGCTGCTTGCCGGATTTGCTTCGGTTGCAACAGCTATTTCTCTTATTGTCATGAAAGCTACAGTCTGGTTTTTCAGCGGTTCTTCAACAATTCTGGCTTCACTTACCGACTCGCTTATCGACTGCTGCGCTTCTTTTATTAATTTGCTTGCTCTGCGTTTTGCCCTGGCTCCTGCCGATAAAGATCATCGTTTCGGTCACTATAAGGCCGAAGCTTTAGCTGCCCTTACACAAGCAGCATTTATAAGCGGATCTTCAATCCTTCTTATAGTTCACGGTTTTGAACGTCTGCAAAATCCTGAAGTCATCGGCTATATTGACGCTGCCATCATTGTCACCACTTTATCCTTGCTTATCACGGTATGCCTTGTCACTTTTCAAAGCTACGTATATAAAAAGACATCAAGCGAAGCAATTAATGCCGACAGGTATCACTATTTATCCGACATCCTATTAAATTTGGGAGTCGTCGCTTCGTTAATCTTAAGCCGCTTTAATTTTGCTTGGGCTGACGGTCTGTTTACGGTGATTTTAGGTTTTTATATTCTGCATAGCGCTTATCATATCGGAAGGACTGCCATCTCAACGCTTCTTGATAAATCAATGCCGCCTGCAGAACATACTGAAGTTATGTCCTTAATTTTAGGAATTGACGGGGTACTATCACTTCACGATTTAAAAACAAGACAGGCAGGTCCTCATACTTTTATTCAATGTCATATTGTCCTTGATGGTAATATGCCATTAACAAAAGCGCATAAAATTGCCTCAGAGGCTGAAAAGGCCATCAAAATCCGTTATCCTGACAGTGATATAACCATACATATGGAGCCGGATACGGATGATACGTACAAAGACGTTCAATTTATGGACGAAACTTCTTGCCCGGTGAATCCGGAAATATACAAGCAAAACAAAAGCAAAAACGGTGAAACTTACTGTTAATGAGGATTCAGCAAGTGGCTAACTCTCAACTAAAATCGGTTCTTTTATGGGAACAAATGCAAAAAGAAGCTGCAAATATCTTACAAAAAGAGCCGCTCTTAAAAGGTTACCTTGATAAAGCGATATTAAATTGTGCCAATTTAGGTGAAGGACTGGCGCAAATTATCTCCAACCGTCTTGCTACTCCCGTTATCGGGCAAAAAGAGCTCTTTCAAATCTGCATTGAAGCATTTACTGCAGATCCTCAAATTCTTGAGGACGCCGCTGAAGATCTGATAGCAGTATGTTCCCGTGACCCGGCAGCGTCTGACTACACTTCTCCTTTTTTATACTTTAAAGGACCTCACGCACTTGAATCATGGCGTGTCGCTCACTGGTTATGGCAGCAAGGCCGTCGTGATTTTGCCCGTTTTATGCAAGGCATAGTTTCAGACGTTTTCGGCGTGGACATCCATCCTGCAGCGCAAATCGGTCACGGCATCATGTTTGACCACGCGACAGGAATAGTCATAGGCGAAACCGCACGCGTCGGCAATAACGTGTCCATTTTGCATAACGTTACTCTTGGCGGTACCGGTAAAGAACAAGGCGATCGTCATCCAAAAGTAGGTTCAGGTGTTATGATTGGAGCCGGAGCAAAGATCCTCGGCAACATCAAAATCGGTGATAACGCCAAAATCGGAGCTGGTTCCGTCGTACTTGCCGATGTTATGCCGCACACTACGGTAGCGGGAATTCCCGCTCGTGTAGTCGGAATACCTAAAGAAGATGTTCCGTCACTTAATATGGATCAGGATCTTGATACTAAAGAAACTATCTGTACCAGTGCTTGCGGACAAATTTGCAATGTAAAGATTATTTAAAAGAAATCTTACATGCCGATATTCCGGCATACGCAATTTACATTTTCAATTGCGTTATCTGTATAATTAAGCCGTGTTTATCACTTAGGAAAAAATATGCATATTTGCGATCTTTTGGATCGGCGAGCGGTAAATCTAACCGCCGCTCCCATCAATAAAGAATCTGCAATTAACGATCTTGTAGACAGTCTTGCAGGGACCGGCTGTTTAAGTGACACGGAGCGCTTTCGTGCCGCTGTTTTTGATCGTGAACGCAAAGGTTCCACCGGATTTGGTGAGGGTGTAGCTATCCCCCATGCCAAAAGTGCCGGCGTTTCAAGACCGGCGCTCTCTGCCATGGTGGTTAAAAACGGCGTTGAATTTGATTCAATTGACGGAGAACCCGTCAATCTTATCTTTTTAATCGCCTCACCGCATAACGCCTCTGATGCTCATCTTGATGTTCTTGCCCGCCTGTCATCTTTGTTAATCGACGAAGATTTCCGTAAAGCTCTGATTTCAGCTAAAAGCGTGGATGAATTCCTTTCTTATATTAATGAAGCAGAAAAAAAAGAAATAAACAAAGAAGAGGAAGAGCAAAAAGAACAGGCACAACAACAAGAAAACACGCAGCAGTCAGAAAACAAAGCAAAAGTTCCCGTTTATGATCTTGTTGCCGTAACCGCATGTCCTGCCGGACTTTCCCATACTTATATGGCAGCGGAAGCTCTTGAGCATAAAGCCAAAGAAATGGGAATTTCCATCAAAGTCGAGGCTGACGGAGCCGCCGGTAACCGCAATCAGCTGATGCCGGAGGAAATCGCCAACGCTAAAGCCGTAATCGTTGCCGCTGATCGTGCCGTTAATATTGATCGTTTCATCGGTAAAAGAATGGTTCGCGTAGGCGTAGTCGACGGAGTACGCCGTCCGCTTGAACTTATCACCAAAGCATTAGATCCTAATTGCCCTGTTTACAGTGCCGGCGCCTTATCGGAATCTTCCAATATTCCGATGAAACTGTACCGTCACTTAATGAGCGGACTTACCTATATTCTCCCGCTTGCAGCAACCGCAGGCATTCTTTCCGCCGTTGCCCGCCTTAATTTCATTCGCGACACGGAGCTGGGCTTCTTCCTTGATACTATCGGCTACAGTATCGGTGCCTTGCTTTTCCCGGTGTTAAGCGCTTTTATCGCCTTCTCCATGGCCGGACGCATGGCGCTTGTCGCAGGATTTACCGGCGGCGTTATGGCAGATATGTCTGATGCCGGAGTTATCGGAGCGGTCTTAAACGGTTTTGTAGGCGGCGGGGTGGCATTTTTATCCGCGCGGCTTGCCGCAAGATTCCTAAAAGGCCATGACGCTATGTTCGCGCTCTTGGTTTATCCGTTGCTAGGTGCCGTACTCACAACTATCATTGCTAAATTTATTACCAATATCCCGGCAATTCTTATCGATTCGGCTATCGAGATGTTTTTATCGGGAGCCAATGCTTGGGTTCTGGCGATTATAGGAGCTGTGTTAGGCGGTATGATGGCTGCCGATATGGGAGGACCTTGCAATAAAATTGCCTACGCATGCGGTGTTTTACTCTTAGGTGATTGTCTGCCTGAAGTAGGCCCGGGCTGCCTTATTATGGCAGCAGTAATGGTAGGAGGTATGGTACCGCCGATTGCCGCAGGTCTTGGCGCATTACTTTTTAAGAACTGTTTCTCAAAACCTGAACAAGGTTTAGCATGGGCTGCAATAAGTAAAGGATTTTTGTTTATAACTGAAGGTGTCTATCCGTTTTTAGCCATAAATCCGACTAAAATGCGTATCGCCTGCATTTCAGGTGCTGCAGTAGCAGGTGCTTTATCAATGTTCTTTAGCTGCGGATTATGTGCCCCTCACGGCGGCATCTTTATCGTGGTATTGGCAGAAAATCCGTTGTTCTTCCTGCTCTCTTTACTGTGCGGCGTTATAGTCAGCACTATACTCTTTAGGATCGGAAGAAAACCTTTAAATATCGAGAGCTAAATAGCATTCAAAATTAAGGCCGGATATCCGGCCTTAGTTTTTACTACTTTATTTCACCTAACTGTTCCAGAACCGAATTCATCCGATTCCGCCAGTTCTGCAAAACTTCACGCAAATGCTGATTCTCTTCTTTAAGCTCAATCATACTGCGTCTTTCTGAAGACAAAGTAGCCTGCAGTGAGCTCAATTCCTTTTGTGCCCTTTCAAGCTTAATGCGCATATTCTCACTTAACGAGACTATTTCCTTTAAACTTGCTATAAGCTCACGCTCTTTGGGGCTTAACGAATCATCATGCTCACTCATAAACTTTTCCTACAGAATATAACGGCTTAAATCTTCATTCTGCACGAGCTCTCCTAAATGATCATCGACATATTTAGCATCAATAATCACTTTTTGCCCGGCATGATCAGGCGCTTCAAAAGAAACACTTTCCAAAAGCTTTTCCATCAAAGTATGCAAGCGGCGTGCACCGATATTTTCAGTACGCTCGTTAACGGTAAAAGCGTCCTCAGCAATGCGCTTAATTGCGTCATCGGTAAACTCGATGGTAACGCCTTCGGTTGCAAGCAGCATTTCATACTGTTTGGTAAGCGAAGTATGCGGCTCTTTTAAAATACGCTCAAAATCTTCGGAAGTTAAAGCCTTAAGCTCTACACGAATCGGCAGACGCCCCTGCAGTTCAGGAATCAAATCAGAAGGCTTTGACATTTGGAAAGCACCTGAAGCGATAAACAAAATATGATCGGTTCTGACCATACCGTACTTAGTGCTAACCTGACAGCCTTCAATTAACGGCAGCAAATCACGCTGTACGCCCTGACGTGACACTTCACCTCTGGATCCGTTCAAATCCTGTCCGCAAATCTTGTCGATTTCATCGATAAAGACAATACCGTTGTTTTCAGTAAGATTAATGGCTTCAGCTTTTAAATCATCCTTTTTAGTAAGCTTTTCAGCCTCTTCCATAACGATCTCTTTAAAAGCATCCTTAATTTTCATTTTTCTGACAACGGTACGATTGGCATTCATATTGTCAAAAAGAGACTGCAGCTGATTATTTACTTCTTCAATAGCCGCATTGCCGCCGATTATATTAAAACTAGGACCGGTATCGGCAACTCTGATTTCAATTTCACGGTCGTCAAGTTCGTGTTCACGAAGTTTTTTACGGAAAATCTGGCGGGTAGGATTATTTTCCTTTTCACTCTCAGGCGTATTATCGGCAGGCGGCAGCAAAGCATCCAAAATGCGTTCTTCAGCGGCATCTTCGGCTCTGACGCGATTTTTCTTAAAAGCCTGCTCTTTAACCAATTTCATGCCGACATCCACCAGATCGCGAATTATGGAATCGACTTCCTTTCCTACATAACCAACCTCAGTATACTTAGTTGCCTCAACCTTGATAAAAGGAGCATTGGCAAGAGAGGCCAAACGGCGGGCGATTTCCGTTTTACCGACACCGGTAGGTCCTATCATTAAAATGTTTTTCGGAAAAATTTCACCGCGAAGCTTAGGATCAATCTGCATTCTACGCCAACGATTACGCAATGCGATAGCAACAGACTTCTTCGCTTCTTTCTGTCCGATAATAAATCTATCAAGTTCACTTACGATTTCACGCGGAGTAAGTTCCGTCATTTTCATTAATCCTTAATATTCAATAGTCTCTATAACATGGTTTTGATTGGTGTACACGCAAATATCACCTGCTATTTCAAGTGATTTTTTAACGATGGTTTTGGCATCCAAATCAGTGTTTGCTACCAAAGCGCGTGCTGCGGCTAATGCATAATTACCGCCCGATCCGGTTGCCAAAATATCATCATCCATTCTGACGACGTCACCCGTACCGCTGACTAAAAAAGAAGCATTCTTGTCAGCGACAATCAAAATAGCTTCAAGCTTACGCAACGCTCTGTCGGTACGCCAATTTTTAACCAAGGCAACACAGGCTCTTTCCAAAATTCCCTGATGTTCTTCAAGCTTACTTTCAAATAAATCAAGAAGAGTAAATGCATCGGCGGTACTGCCTGCAAATCCTGCTATAACCTTGCCTTTAAAAAGACGTCTTACCTTAACCGCGTTTCCTTTTAACACGGTGCTTTGCCCCATGGTAACCTGTCCGTCACCGCCTACGGCCACTACATTATTACGGCGAACTGAAACGATTGTTGTCATTACTTTTATAAACCTTATTCATCAACTAAAGAACAAGTTCCGACTAAAGAATTGTCCCCGAGCTTGGAAAAAATCTGTTTTGCTTCATCTCTGGACGGAAAAGGTCCAATTTTAAGTTTATAGGCTCCGTCTCTTTGAACTACCGAGCTTATAACCCCGATAAAAGCGATTTTCGCTTTTTGCGTCTCCGCAGCTGATTTATCGGCAAAAGAATCACAGTACAAAACAGCTTGAACTGTTGGCTTTACCGCAGTTAAAGTTTCAGCAGAATCAGAACTTACGGCACCGTCATCTACCGAAGCAGCATCGCCTGAAGCCTTTTGATCCAAAATATCAAAAGGACTTGATGCAACCTCAGATGCCTCTTCTGCATCCGTACTTTCATCAGTTACAACATTGTTATAGTCATAACGCTTTGAAGCAGGCTCGGTCACCGCATCTTGATTTATCACAAGCTCACCCGAGGTTTCAGCTTGAGAAGAAGATACAGCGCTCTGATCTTTTTCTTCCCCTGATAGAGACAGTAAAAAAACAGCAAATAAGATAACTACAACGGCAGCAAACAGCAGCGTAAAAATCTTCTTTTTATCTTTAAGCTTACCGCCTGCGGAAATCTTAGAGAACATTTACATCTGCTCCATAGTATTAATGCCAAGAAGACCTAAGCCTTGCTTTAAAACTTTAGCGGTTAAATCGCAAAGAGCCAAACGGCTTGCCTGAATTTCAGGAGCGACATCTCCTTTAAGCACCGGACAAGCCTCATAAAAGCGCATAAAGATACCTGAAAGCTCAAAAAGATATGTGCACAAAAGATGCGGCATAGCCTTCTCGGCGACACTCTTTACGGTATCTTCAAAAGCCAAAAGCTTGGTTGCCAAATTGTTTTCAGCTTCTTCTTTTAACAAAATAGCACCGGGTTTTGTTTCCGCTTTACGGAAAATGGAACGAATTCGGCTATATGCGTACTGCAGATAAGGAGCGGTATTTCCGTCAAAAGACAGCATCAAATCCCAATCAAACACATAATCGGTCATACGGTTTTTTGACAAATCAGCATATTTAACCGCACCGATAGCGATGTTGTGAATAACTTCATCACGTTCTTTGCCTTGAAGCGGGCTGTTACGGTTTTCAAGCAAAGAGGTAACTCTATTTTCTGCCTCATCAAGCAGATCACGCAGCTTTACGGTACCGCCTGAACGGGTTTTATACGGTTTCCCGTCTTTACCCAGCATCATACCGAAAGCTTCATGCTCGATTTTAATTGTGTCATCAGCATAGCCTGCCATTCTTGCAATGCTCCAGGCAGCTTCCAAATGCTGGTGCTGGCGAGAATCGATAAAGTACATAAGACGGTTGGCCTTTAAGGTCTCAACGCGATACTTAACGCAGGCGATATCAGTAGTAGTGTACAGATAACCGCCATCTTTCTTACGCACAATCTCACCTAACGGCTCACCGTCTTTATTCTTAAACTGCGGCAGGAAAACCACGATAGCGCCTTGATCCTCGACCGCGATTCCTTTTTGAATCAAATCTTCAACGATTTTAGGCAGCATATCGTTATAAAGGCTCTCACCCATAACATCTTTTTCAGTTAAAGTGACGTCAAGGCGATCATAAAGCTTCTGATTCTGGTCCATGGTCATTTTGACGAGTTTTTGCCACATCTTTTTACAATACTCGTCGCCTGACTGCAGTTTTACCACGTATGAACGAGCTAAAACGGCAAAATTCTCATCTCCGTCATAGCGTTCCTTTGCGGCACGATAAAAAGCTTCAAAATCACTTAAATCAAGATTGGTGCCGTACTTATTTTCCTGCTCCTCAAGATAAGCAATAAGCATGCCGAACTGGGTGCCCCAATCACCGACATGATTGGCTCTTATTACTTTATGACCTAAAAACTCTAAGACGCGAACGACTGCATCTCCGATTACGGTAGAGCGGATATGATGTACCGCCATTTCTTTAGCGACATTCGGTGCTGAATAGTCAACTACGACGGTATCCTTTACTTTTGCCTCTTTAATACCAAGGCGGGCATCAGAGCTCATCTCCTGAAGCTTAATTGCTGTAAAGCTGTCGCTTACAAAGAAATTAATAAAGCCGGGGCCTGCGATTTCAGTTTTCTCTATACGCGCGGATTGTTCTAAATTTTTAATTAAAAGCTCGGCAACGGCTCTTGGATTCATCTTCAAAGGCTTGGCTAAAATCAAAGCCAAATTGGTGGCAAAATCACCGTGAGCCTTATCTTTGGCTCGTTCTACTTTTATATTGTTAATGACATTTTCCGGGATCTCATGATCTTTGGCTAAAGCTAAAACGGCATTTTTAAGTAAATTTTCAATGTGCTGCTTCATCAACATCTCCAAAAGGAGTTATATAAATTAGACCCTTCAATTGAAGGCGTATACAAAACGCCTTTACCTTAAGTTTTTACATGCATACTTAAGTAAGCGCAATCTGATCCATTAGGATACCACAAAGCAAACTTTTCCTCTAAAATTTCAAGGTTTCACAATAGCAACAATTCTGCTTACATGCTAAAAAAACTAATTTTTAAATCTCAAAATTCAAAGAGCAATAAGTAATGAACATCTATACCGTCTGACACAGGAATGCGGCACCGCGCCCGCCTGAAGAATCACCATGCTTTGCTTTAACAATCGGCGTAACAAACTCTTTACCGAAAATATACTCTTTTACTTTATTCGGAAGAACCGAATAAAGAGCGTCTAAATTCGACATTCCTCCGCCTAACACAATAACGTCAGGGTCGATAAAATTGGCAAAACAGGCAATGGATCTTGCAAGTCTGTCTACATATAGATCAAAAGTATCTTTGGCTTCTTTTTCACCTGATTTTAACAGCCTTGCTATTTCCGCTCCCAAAATGTTTTTACCGCTTTGCCTGGCATACTCAGCTTCAAAGCCGGTACCGGAGACAAAAGTTTCTATGCATCCTTGCTTACCGCAATAGCAATGCTGAGTTTTAGCAAGCTCATGCTCATAATCATTCATCCACGGCAAAGGATTATGTCCCCACTCTCCGCCAAGACCGTTTCGTCCCTCGATTGTCTTGCGATCAATGACGATTCCCGTTCCTGATCCGGTACCTAAAATAAGCCCCCACACCGTCTTATATGCAGCTCCTGCTCCATCTACGGCTTCAGAAAGAGCAAAGCAATTGGCGTCATTTTCAAGAAAAACTTTTTTCCCAGTTGCTTTTTCCAAATCATGCAGTAAATCTTTACCGATAAGCCAATAGGAATTAGCGTTTTTGATAGTATGCGTAATTGCCGATACCGTACCCGGAATCGCCACTCCAAAGACATTTGTCGTGACATTCAATGCCTTTTGCGCTTCATCTACTAAAGAGGAAATGGTAGTAAGAGTAGCGGCATAATTATTCTTTACCGTCGCAACTCTTTTTTTTAACAATACCTCATGATCATCGTCACTTAATACCGTTATTTCGGTTTTAGTTCCGCCTAAATCAATGCCGAACAGCATACAAACACCTTGACTCCGTTTTCTAACTCAGTAAAGAAACAAAGGATCAACCTCTATAGCAAACCTTACGTCGTTTTTAGGGGGATTGTCCTGCTCTATTTTCACTGTTTCATTTAAAAAAGCATTTAGAACATCACGGCGCAGAGCCGTAACCAGAATGTGAAAATGATAGCGATTATGCCTTTTTTCCATCTTGTCAGAAATTACAGGACCTAAACTTAAACCTTCATACGATTCTGCTTTCTTAATTAAACAAGAATTAAGTTCCTGTAAATAGGCAAAGGCTTTAACCCGATCTTCGCTGTTTGAAAGCAAAAATGCCTGATAAGAAAAAGGAGGCAAACTTAAATTTTTTCTTATCAACAAAAGATCAAGCGCAATATCAAAATAAGCGGTATTGGGAGTTATAAGCCTGTTTAACAACTCATTTTCAGGATGATAGCTTTGAATAATCACCTCCCCTTGCTTTTGGGCTCTTCCTGCTCGTCCTGACACCTGAGTCAAAAGCTGGGCGGTTGATTCAAGGGCTCTGAAATCATCTGAAAAAAGGCCGCTGTCAATATCCAATATGCCTACCAGCGTGACATCAGGAAAATCATGTCCCTTAGCAAGCATCTGGGTCCCGAGCATGATCTGGCTTTTCCCTTCTTTAATTCGTTCAAGACGCCGTTCAAGCTCGACTTTGCTGTTGACGCTGTCTCTGTCAATACGCTCGATTCCCACGTCGGGATAGCGCAGTTTTAAAAATTCTTCTACCTGCTCAGTGCCGTAGCCGTTTTCCATAAACTCCCGGCTGCCGCAATCAGGGCATACGACTGGAAGAGCAAACACGTTATCACAAACATGACATTTAAGCCTGCCTTCACCTTTGTGAACGGTAAGCGGATTGTCACAGTTAGGACAGGTAAAGATCTTGCCGCAATGTGGGCAGAATAAATGATGAGAATAGCCGCGGCGATTTAAAAAGAGTAAAACCTGATTGCCCTTAGCCGTTTCTTCACCGATACGGTTTTCAAGTTCTAAACCGATACCGGTTCTGATGCCCGGCGTTAAAGGTTCATTTTTTAAATCAATAAGTTTAAATTGCGGCAAACTGGCACCGCCTGCTCTTATTGTCAGATCAAGTTTGGTGAATTTTCCGCATAAAGCGTTTTCTACGCTTTCAAGACTCGGCGTTGCCGATCCTAAAATTATCTTGCAGCCGGCAGCTTTTGCACGTACCAGCGCCAAAGAACGCGCGTGATAACGAAAACCGTCGGTCTGCTTAAACGATCCGTCATGCTCCTCATCTATAACAATAAGCCCTAAATTCGGTATGGGAGTAAATAAAGCTGATCGAGTCCCGATTAAAATTGAGGGTTCGCCTCTTTGCATATCTAAAAAGGCATCCAGACGCTCCCGATCTGACAGCGCCGAATGCATTGACGATACCGGAACATTAAAACGATTATAAAAACGCTCAAATGTCTGTGGAGTCAGCGCAATTTCAGGAACAAGAACCAAAGCGCTCTGTCCTTTTTTCAGTACACTGGCAATTACCTGCAGATAAACTTCAGTTTTGCCCGATCCGGTTACGCCGTTTAGCAAAAAGGCCTGATACCCTTTGGCGGCACATATTGTTTCAACCGCAACGCTTTGCTCGGGATTTAAGACGGGAGGCTCTTCTTTTAAGACGTTTTGTGCAATTATATTTTTATTTGCTTTAAGACTTAGCGCCAAATTAACTTTTACGGCAAATCCTTTTTTTATAAGCGCGTTTTCCGCCTGTGCGCTAAAACCTCTTTCCCTTAATTCTTTGCGTTTTACGGGTCCCACTTTTAATAAAGAGAGGATTTGCGCCTGCACTTTTGCTTTTAAGTTCTTACAATCAGCCTCAAGCCCTTCTTTGGTAGCGGCAAGTGCAGGAATTTCGCCATAAGAGGCCTCCTTACCGTCACGCAGCATCTTCGGCAAAGCGCTTACATAGCACTGACCTAAAGGATAAAGATAATAATTGCTCGCAAAAGACAACATCTTATGAAGGTCAGGCGCAAAAATATCTTTCTCATCAAGAAGCCGTGCATTTTTTAATTTTTCAAAAGGCAAAATACTGTCATGCTTTACTTTATAAACAATGCCGATTTCGCGGCTGCCTGCGATATTAACTTCAACTCGGGCCCCGACAATATCATCAGAATGTAAACCTTCAAGCTTGTAATCAAAACATTGAAACAAGGGGCGGTTTAATAAGACTTCGATAACGGAAAATGCTGCTTTAAATGACATGTAAAAAACTTATGAAAAAGAATTATTGCCTATTGTCGCATTTTTTCACAAAAAACACTTCTCTTACAGTTTTTAAACAAAACTCGTCTTTTAGTCCAAGACAAACTTTTTTTGATCCCTAAAATGATCTAAAAAGATCTTGCTCTTATCTTTTTATTAATATAAAATTTCGCGGTATTTTCTATCTATAGGCGTGTGGTATTCGGCGCTTGTGCGGCTGAAACGGCGACACGCATTGAGGTCCAAATGAAGAAGA
>NZ_CAJKVK010000041.1 GCF_905203285.1 uncultured Succinatimonas sp. | reverse complement strand
ATCCCGGCACTAAGGTTAAAGCCAAGTCGGGATTGAACCGCTCTATTTTAAATGATGCATGGCATAAATTTTTCACATACCTTGAATATAAGCTCAAACTTAAGGGTGGAATACTGATTAAAGTAAACCCCCAATACACGAGTCAAACCTGCATAAAATGCGGACATATAAGTAAAGATAACCGCACAGAGCAGGCGCTATTCAAGTGTATAAAGTGCGGGTATGAGGCCAATGCCGACCACAATGCCGCACAAAACATCTTAAGAAGGGCAGGACTTGCCCGGATAGCCTGTCAAGCGAATCTCGTTGGAGGTCGGCAGCAGGAACCCTCTGAAGCTTACAATAGTAGCAATATTGTTGTTTAGCAGTAGGAATCACTGGCCTTTAGACCGGTGAGGACGTCAATTTGGACTATGTGTGCATTCATCCTTTCAATGATGGCAACGGAAGAACAAGTAGGTTGCTTACGTCTCTTTTGCTTTATAGGATTGATTGTTTTGTCGGTAAATATATAAGTCTTGAGAAATTGATTGAAGAAAATAAAGAAGGTTATTACGAGGCTCTTCAGCAAAGCTCTGACAAATGGCGTGAAGATCAGCATACTTATGTGCCTTTTGTAGAATATTTTTTGAAAATTATATTGACCGCTTATAGAAAATATTTTTCTTTGCTTAATTTAAAGAAATCGTCAGTTGTGACTGACGATATATCTAATTGATTTTTAAGATAAAAGAAAACGTCAGTCATGACTGACGTTTTGAAATGATATGAAATAGAAAGTTAAATTTAGGCTTTTTGTTCCTCTCTTTTAATGAGAAAAGTTAAATTGCACCCATCACTTTATGCGGCAGATAATGCGCTTCAATGGCTTTAATATCTTCATCGGTAAGCGAAATATCCATAGCTTTAACCGCGTCATCATATTGGCTTATCTTGGTACTGCCGATAATAGGAGCGGTTACTCCTTTGGCATAATGCCAGGCAAGAGCTATTTGCGCCATGCTTACATCATACTTTTGAGCAATTTCATAAACCGATTTGGCAATAAGTTTATCTGCATCTTCCGTGCCGTCATATTTTGCTTTGGCTACTTTGTCGCTTTGTGAGCGTAGGCTTGAGCTTTCCCAATCAGGACGGGCGACACGGCCTGCTGCAAGAGGACTATATGGGGTAAGGGAGACATTCATTTGTTTGCAGATAGGAATAAGTTCGCGCTCATCTTCACGATAAAGCAGGTTGTAGTGATTCTGCATGGATGAGAAGGAAGTTAATCCGTTGTCGCGGGCACAAAGCTGCATGTTATAGAATTGATAGCCATACATGGCAGAAGCACCCAGTGCTCTGACTTTTCCGGCTTTTACCAGCGAATCCAAAGCGGACATGGTTTCTTCAATCGGTGTTGTTTTGTCAAAACGGTGGATGATGTAGAGATCAAGATAATCCATGTTAAGACGTTTTAAAGTTCCGTTAATTTCACGCTCAATTGCTTCTTTGCTAAGATGCCCTTCGTTAAAGTACACTTTTGATGCTACTACGACTTTGTCTCGGGGAACGGAGGCAAGAGCTTTGCCTAAAAATTCTTCTGAAGTTCCGTGAGCATAGCAGTTGGCGGTATCAAAGAAGTTGATGCCAAGATCGAGAGCATGATCGATAATGCGCTTGCTTTCATCATAGGGTAAAGTCCACAGATGAAAATCTTCAAAGCGTTCGCCAAAGCTCATGCAGCCGACGCATAAAGCTGAAATCTTAATGTCCGTTGATCCTAAATTTTTATATATCATTTTGCTGTTTCCTTATTCTTTTAATATCAAGCGTTAAAAGTAATCTGTAAATGTTGTAGCTTAAAAGCGCAAAGAAAATGCCGATGCTGAAATTATCTACTATATAAAGCCATACCGATCTTTTATCATCAAAAAATGAAAAGCTTTGATTAAATGTTATTTTGTCAAAAAATTCATAAGAGAAGATAAGCGGTAAAGCGTTTGCAGCAATAAAGTAAAGCGCGCAAATAATCGCAAGTTTAGCTTTTTTACCTAAAGCATCGCTTATAAGCGCAAAGAAACGATCAAAATAAAAACCGGCATGCATAAAAGCAAATATTAAAAAGAGGAAAACCGATCCGGCATGCAGTTGGTGGTAAATACGACCCGATCCTAGATCAATAGCGGAAAACAGATAATGCGATATGCCGATGCCGCTAATGATCACGATGCAAAAGCTTACGGCTGTCAGCAAGATAAGTAAGTTTTTATAAAAAGAGGTGAAGCTTTTAGGCTGCTTATAGTGAAAGTAATCACGAAAGATATAAATGTGAAAAAGAACGACGCAAAACAGCACGGTTCCTACTATTTCATGCAGCAGCAGCGGAAATGCGCGCGGAACAAAAAGTACTGCTATGGAACTTAATAGCAGTACGTACATGATATTTTTGATAAGAAATGAATTAAAAGCTTTCATTGTATAGAGCTTAATCAAAATCTTAAATCTTTCGACTCATTAATTTGCAATGCTTAAAGATTTATCCAAATAAATCGTAGATCGATTTACTTAGAAATCCGTTAGTTTTAATAGTTTTTTACTTAAAATTTAATAGAAAGAATGCAGAAAGAAAAATACTATTTTTATATAAAAAGATATGCTTTTAGAGTATTAAGACAATATTAATATTTCTTAGGAAAAAGACCTAAGCGGAGGGCAATAGATACTGTTTTGAGCCTTTAAAAAAGTAAAGGCCGACATAAAGTCGACCTTTAAATACACAATCTAGAGACCGTTAAAAAAGCAAATGCTTTTTAACAAAACTAGACTAAACAAGCAGTCATGTCTTATTAAGACACAAGTGCGTGATTAGTAAAGCCTTGTACGGCGCGCATTTTCGCGGGCCATCTTCTTGGCGTGGCGCTTGATTGCAGAAGCTTTAGCGCGCTTACGCACGGTAGTAGGCTTCTCGTAGAATTCGCGGGCTCTTACGTCGGCCAAAATACCGGCTTTTTCGCAGGAGCGCTTGAAACGTCTCAAGGCAACGTCGAACGGCTCGTTTTCACGTACTTTAATGACTGGCATGTGGAAAACCACCTCACTTATAAAATGACGAAGCCGGGCTATAAACAAACTCCGGCTGGTTATAAACGTGCGAATTATACAAAGAAAAGGTTATAAAGTAAACAAGTAAAAAAACACATCATTGAAATTTAGAAAACTCAGACAGAAAAAGTCATGAAAGCAAGTAATCTTTTTAACTGAAACCGCTCTGATTTTGCTAAAATTATCAATCGGGTTTGATTTTTTCACATGAAGATAAAAGTGCATGCGTATTTTAGGAATTGAAAGCTCTTGTGATGAGACAGGCGTGGCCGTTTTTGATGATGAAAAAGGTCTAGTAGGTCATGTCCTGCATACTCAGATTGCCATGCATGCCGAATACGGCGGAGTGGTTCCGGAGCTTGCTAGCCGCGATCACATAAAAAGAGTCGTTCCTTTAGTAAGAGAAGTTTTAGCGCAATCTGAAACTTCCATGCATGATCTTTGCGCAGTCGCTTATACGGCAGGACCCGGATTAATCGGAGCGTTATTGGTAGGCGCCACGGAAGCAAGAGCGCTTGCTTATGCTTTAAATATTCCCGCAGTTCCCGTGCATCACATGGAAGGTCATTTGCTTGCTCCGATGCTTGAAGATCCTGCCCCGACTTTTCCTTTTGTCGCGTTGCTTATTTCAGGCGGGCATACAATGCTCATCAAAGTTGAAAAACCCGGTTCTTATGAGCTTTTAGGTCAATCGGTTGATGATGCGGCAGGAGAGGCTTTTGATAAAACGGCAAAGCTTTTAGGTATTCCTTACCCGGGCGGTCCAGGTCTTGAGAAGCTGGCGCAAAAGGGCAATAGCAAAGCTTATCATTTTCCCAGACCGATGCTTGACAGACCTAATTGCGACTTCAGTTTTGCCGGACTTAAAACTGCGGTATTAAATGCGGTGCATGCAAGTACTGATTTAGAAAAGCAGAAAGGAGATATTGCTCGCTGCTTTACCGATGCTGTTGCCGATACTTTACGACATAAATGTGAAAGAGCCCTGAATATTACCGGACTTAATACTTTAGTCGTGGCAGGCGGCGTCAGCGCCAATACCGCCATTCGCAGCTGTTTATCCGAATTAATGGAAAATCGCGGCGGAAAAGCTTTCTTTGCTCGCCGCGAATTTTGTACCGATAACGGAGCGATGATAGCTCTTGCAGGAATGATGCGTTTTAAAGCAGGACAAATCGGTACTTTAGGGGTTGACGTTTTTCCGCGTTGGCCGCTGGATTCTTTAAAGGCTTTGTGATGGATAAGATTTTTATAAACGGCCTTAAAGTTTCCTGCATTATCGGAATTTTGCCTGATGAGCGTGTCCATGAGCAGCCGCTTATTATGGATGTTTGTATGGAGCATTCGCTAAAACAGGCAGGTGAAAAAGGCGATCTTAATTTGAGCATTAATTATGCTATGGTTGCTTCTTTTTGCATGAATTTTGCAAAAGAGCGTAAAGCTTTTTTGCTTGAGGAGCTTGCTGAAGAACTTTGTGCAGAAATTTTGCAGAAGTTTAATCCTTCTTCAGTAACTTTAAGATTATCAAAGCCTGAAGCCGTTAAAGAAGCTTTAGGCGTAGGTATAGAGATTACCAGATGTAAATAGAGGAAGATAAGATGACTACTAAAGTTTACTTGGGTGTAGGTTCAAATTTAAATCGTGATAACGCTTTACGTTTTGCCAAAAAAGAGCTTTCAGCCTTATTTTCAAACGTTAAGTGTTCCTCCGTCTGGGAAAGCCGTCCGGTTCGCGAGGCAGAGCCTGATTACTATAATATCGTGATTGGCGGAGATTGCGATTTATCTCTTGATGATTTGGTCGCCAAGATCACCGAAATTGAGCTTTCTGCCGGTAAAGAGATGATGTTTAATAACGGCACTAATTTCGGCATCAAGCGTCGCCTCGATGTTGACGTATTGGTTTACGGTGATGTTGTAACCACTGAACCGTGCAAGCTGCCGCGTCATGATATTCAGGATTATCCGTTTGTTTTGTGCCCGTTATGCGAGATTGATCCTGATCTTGTTCACCCGCTTTTAAAAGTTCGTGTTGCTGAATTGTGGCAGGAAATGGAGCCTCGTCTGCCTGAAAAGATGAAGGTAAAAAAAGTTGATTTTAACTGGGAAGAGCCGGCACCTTCCTGGACTAAGGAATAATCGTGACCTTAACTCAAATTTTTGTTTTAGCCTTTCTTCAAGGCATTACTGAGTTTTTACCGGTTTCGTCAAGCGCACATCTTATTTTCCCAAGTCAAATTTTAGGCTGGCCCGATCAGGGCCTAGCCTTTGACGTGGCTGTGCATATCGGAACGTTGCTTGCCGTAATTATTTATTATTTTTCGGATTTGGTAAAAATTTCTTATGCCATGATCCGTTCTTTGATTGAACGGAAAAACACTCCTGAAAGCAGAATCGGTTGGTTTATAGTAATTGCAACCATTCCTGCAGGATTATGCGGTTTCCTCTTTGAATCTCATATTTCATCGGTTGCCCGTTCCATTCATATCATTGCGTATACGACGATAGGATTCGGTTTGCTGTTAGGTCTTGCGTCTTACGTTAATCGCAAGTTCTGCTGGAACAATGTGGTTAACATGGATGAGCGTTCGGATTCGTTAAGAAAGATGACGCTTACCCAGACTATTATCATCGGATTGGTTCAGGCGTTGGCCTTGATTCCGGGAACATCCCGATCCGGCGTTACCCTTACTGCAGGATTGTTTTTAGGCATGCGCCCTGAAGCGGCGGCACGTTTTAGTTTCCTTTTGTCTATTCCGATCATTTTGGCTTCAGGTCTGCTTGAAGGAATTAAGATCGTTCAATATCCGGAATTAAATGCAGCCCCGCTTGAGATATTCGTCGGCGTGTTCATTTCTTTTATAACGGCACTTATCGTTATTCATTGCTTCCTGAAGTTCATTTCAAAGTCAGGAATGGCGATTTTTGTTATTTATCGTCTGCTGTTGGGCGCTTTGCTGTTATATATCATCCATTAATGATTAAGGCGGAATTTTCCGCCTTAAGCTACTAAATTAATCCTTAAATTCTGAAATCGGCGGCATTTCATTCAGACTGTCGTCAATTTCTCCTTGGGGCAGCATTTTCATAAAGTCTTTAACTAATTCCACTCGTTTTTCATGCATTTTGCTTCCTATGTCCTTACCGGTGTATCCTAGCGAGATAAACTCACCTGCTTTAACGGAAAGACAAAGGCTGAAAATGGCCAGGAAGTAATCGGCGCGCGGAAAAGGACGGTTTTCAAAACCTTTTCTTCCCAAGAAGTCGCATTTGCAGCATTGTACGAAAGGTTTTATACGCTGAGGTCTGCGCCAGGCATCAAGTTTATCAAGCAAATTAACTATGCCTTCAGCCCCGTTGCGGTACAGATGATGCATATATGAGTGATGAAATACCACGATATATGCAAGCTCTTCATAGTCTTTGGGAACTTTAAGCCTTTTGCATAATTGTTTTAAAGGCTCTACTCCTAAAGCACAGTGATTGCGATGATGCGGCCATTCATTTTTAGGGGTTAAAGCTTTGCCTAAATCGTGGCAGAGCATGGCAAAACGGGTTTTAGGATCGGAAGTCTCAAGACTTATGCGCCTTAGGGTCATAAGCGTGTGAATTCCGGAATCAATTTCAGGATGCCAGCGTTTGGGACCCGGGACTCCGAAAAGAGCATCCACTTCGGGGAATATAACTTTTAAAGCGCCTACTTTCTTTAAAATAATGAAAAAGATGTGGGGATCGGAGGTGTTAAGCGCTTTTTGGGTTTCTATCCATACCCGCTCGGGAGTAAGGCTTGATAACTCGCCGGATTGAGTCATCTCCTGCATGAGTAAAAGAGTCTCATCGGCAACATAGAAGCCTAAATAATGAAGTTTAGCGGCAAAACGCGCGACACGCAGTACTCTTAGGGGATCTTCTTTAAAAGAAGGTGAAATATGACGTAAAACCCGATTATTTAAATCGATTAAACCGCCGTAAGGATCAATAATTTGTCCGCTCTTGTCCATCGCCATGGCGTTGATGGTTAAATCGCGGCGCAGCAAATCTTCTTCAAGCGTTACGTCTTTGCCGAACGAGCATATAAAGCCGGTATAGCCGTGACCTTGTTTCTTTTCAGTGCGTGCAAGAGCATATTCTTCTCCGGTTTTAGGATGGATGAAAACCGGAAAATCGTTTCCTACTTGGGTGAAGCCCAAAGAGAGCATTTCTTGCGGTGTAGATCCTACAACTACATGATCGCGATCAGCTCCTTCTATTTTCAGCAGTTGATCGCGGACAGCTCCGCCGACTAAATACTCTTGCATCAAGATCCTTTTTAATAGCGATCACGTCTGCGCTTTAAACGCGGACGGGGAATAAAAATGAAAATCGCGCCTAAAATAGCGCCGCCTAATGCGATCATAGCACCTTGCATCCACCAGCGCATCTGCATATCCAAATCTTTGGTTTCAAGACTTTCGGCGTAGCTGCGGCGCTGTTCATCAAGCTGTTGAATCGTAGCGTCTTTTTGCAAAATAGCTTCTTTCATGCCGGCATTTTCTTTTTCAAGGCGCTCAAGTCTTTTTTTTGCAGCTTGATAATTGCGTGAAAGTTCGGTGTCATAATTTTCAAGCTTATAAGTAAGGTCGTTTACCTGTTTTTGCAGATCTTCCGTGTAAGTATAGCCGCAAGGCTCTACCTGCAGGGTGTCGGATTGCATCCAGAATTCCTTTCCGTCTTCACTTCTAACTTTGTAAAACTTGCCGCGCTCTTCAAGGAAGGTGAGTTTATCGCCGATACGTACCGAGCCGTTGATGCGATAGCGGGAGCTGGGGCCGCTTCTGGTCCAGATACGATTATGATCGGATACGTAAATCGTCTCTCCCTGAGTGGGCACTTGTGCGGCATTATCGGACTCTGCGGCAAAGGCAGAATTTAAAAAACATAGTAAGGCAAAGATAAATGTAAAAGCGGTTTTTGATTTAAACACGGTAATTCCTTTTTATTTATATCCCCTTTAGTCAGGAGAGATTTGCGCATAATACAAAATTATCGGTTTTGTATTGCAGTGTTATAGACACCGGCATATTGAGCTGTCAAACCTGGGAGCTTTATGTCCTAATCGATTTTCGATATTAACAATGCCCGATCTTACTGCTGCGCTTTAAGTTACGTAACATATTTGATAATCATATCATTTTTTGTCATTTTCCCAAGATTTTTAATGAGTAAAAAGGCTGTATTTTCATGCACTTTACAAGAATTTAACATTTTTTAAAGTGCGTAAGGATTATCGGTTTGCTATCATGACAAAAGAATATGTTTTTTAAGGACGATTATATGAACTGTCAGGAAATAGAACTTAAGTTCGGAGTTATCGGAGTTTGTACTAATTTAAGAAAAATTCTGCAGAGCATCGGAAAGGTAGAAAATGAGCATGTCGATAATCTGACCAACATCTATTTTGATACCAATAAACGCGACTTTTATGAGATGCAGGCAGGACTTCGCATCCGTAAAGCCAATGACTATACCGAACAGACTTTAAAGATTCGCGGTTCTAATATTGCAGGCGTACATGTACGAAATGAATATAACGTTCGCATTGATGAAAACGCTAAAAAACCTGATTTGTCTTTATTTCCGCTTGACGCTTTCCCGGATGGCACTGATTTGGCGCAGCTGCAGAAAAAACTGCGTAAAGATTGCGAGCTTGATTTTACCCGCCATAGCTATGATTTCAGGTTCGGTGAAGCTTTGTTTGAGGTAAGTTATGATCGCGGCGGGATCTTATATGAAGGCGGTAAATATCCGATTAATGAACTTGAAGTTGAATTAAAAGAAGCTTCTTTGTCAGAAGAAGAGCTGCTTGATGCTTTTTTAAATCTGGTAAAGGCTTTGGATGAAAAAGGCATAGCTTTAACTTTAGAACCTTTTTCAAAAATGCATAAAGCCGCGGTTTTGCTGCGCAATGAGCGCAATCAGATAAGGTTGCCTGACTCCGGTCCTCATAACGTAAGTGAATTCCTTATCGGACTTATCATTATGTTTGAAAAGATGATAGGTCTTTTGATGGTAAAGCAAAATCCTGCGGTTTTAGGCTATATAAGCTATACCTTAAAAGCAATTAATAAGGCTTTAAAGGAATTAAAGCGTGAGCTTAAAATGGCATTCCCTTCAGAGCAGATAAAGCCTTTATTAAAAGAAATAAAAGACTTGCGTGCCATCTTAATGCATATGTATAAATATATGCATGCGCTTGAAGGCGAGTTTTTAAACGTGGCTTTTGCCATAGATGAACATGAAATTGCGTCTACGGTCGAAGTTTTACGCGCTAAAATCGGTAAAACTAAACTTTATATGCTGCCTTTGCGCATCAGAGTTTTGCTAAATAAGATAGCGGCCGCCTACGAAAAATAATTGAGCGGCGCTAAGGAAGGATAATGCCGTACTCAATTGTCCCGAATAAAAACAATCTTCCCGATTTGCCGGAGGTTTTGCAAAAAGAAGCCTCCATTTATACCGAGCGTCTTAAGAATCGCCTTGACGCTCAGGATTTTGCCAAATTATGTGAGCAAAAGGACTTAAATTATGTCCTCGGCATGTCGGATTTTATAGCTAAAACTTTAATTCAATTCCCCAAACAGTGTCTTGAACTTATAGAAAAAGGGGCAATTGAAAGCGATACTTTTTCTTTAAACCGAGAAGACGCCGTTAAGGCGGTTATTGTTTCCGGAATTTCCGATATTGAGCTTAAAAAGCGTTTGCGCATCCTGCGCCGCAGCTCAATGGTTCCGATTGCCTGGCGTGACTTGACTGGACGGGCCGACATTGAGGAAATTTTCACCTCTTTATCCAATCTTGCAGAAGCTATCGTTTTGCAGACCGTTAGAGTCGTGAGAGCGTCATTATCAAATGTTTTCGGCAACGCTTTTGATAAAGACGGCAAAGAGATGCCGCTTTTGGTTTTCGGAATGGGAAAACTGGGTGGCGGGGAGCTTAATTTTTCTTCTGATTTGGATTTGATCTTTTCTTATCCTTACGACGGTCAGACCATAGGCGGCAGCCGCGTTATTTCCCATCAGGAATTTTTTGCCAAAATCGTTCAGCGTGTTTCTAATCTATTATCCGATACCACGGTTGACGGTTTTTGCTATCGCGTCGATTTGCGTTTACGTCCCTTTGGCGATGCCGGTCCTTTAGTGCATAGCTTTGATGCTCTTTCAGTTTACTATGAGACGCAGGGACGCACCTGGGAGCGCTATGCTCTGGTTAAAGCCAAGCTTTTGGGCACTAAAGACGATTGGGGCGATTATGGCAGTGAGCTTATAGAAATGCTCCGTCCTTTTGTGTATCGCCGTTATCTTGATTTTGGCGCTATAGAATCATTGCGTAAGCTTAAGCATATGATTGAAGCTGAAGTAAGACGGCGTAATTTAAACGGCAATTTTAAATTAGGATCAGGCGGTATACGCGAAGTTGAATTTATCGCTCAAGTCTTTGAATTAATGCGCGGCGGACGCATCCCTGAATTGTCCGAGCGTTCTTTGCGCGTTACTTTAAGAAAGCTTGATAAGCTGCAGCTTCTGCCCAGCGATGTTTGCAAGCGGCTTGATGAGAATTATATTTATCTAAGACGCCTTGAGAATGTTATTCAGGAATTTTCCGATCAGCAAACTCAATGTTTGCCGCAGAACCCGCGCGATGAAGAACGGGCTCGTCTTGCCATGAATAAGGCAAGTTTTGCCGAACTTAAAGAAGAGCTGCAAGCTGTCATGGACGAAGTCCATGAAGAGTTTTGCAAGGTTATCCGTGACGAGCCTGATTCGGATAATTCAGCAGATCGCGACAGTGCGGAGCTGTGGGAGTCAAATTTATCTCTTGAAGAGATGGCGGAAGTCCTTGAACCATTGATGAAAGATTCTTCAAAGGCTCTTGATTACGCTAAAGCGGTTGATGAGTTAAGAAGACTGCTTGCAAGACAGCCGATGGGACCTGTTGGACGCCAGACTTTGGTTCATTTGATGCCTTTTTTGATTAAGGAAATTGCAGCAGACGATGATCCGCCGTCTTTATTTAAAAAAATCGGACTTTTAATCGAAAAGGTGGCATTGCGTACTACTTATCTGCAGCTTTTAAGTGAAAATCATCAGGCCTGCTTAAGGCTTATCGGTTTATTGAAAGATAACGCTTTTGCCGGATCTCTTATTTCCGCACATCCTATTTTGCTTGATGAATTAATTGCTCCGCATTATTTGAACGCTCCGCCAAAGCCCGATGAATATATGGCTATGCTGCGTGAGAAATTACTGCGTATCGATCCTGATGATTTAGAAGATCAGATGGAAGAGCTGCGCTTGTTTAAAAAAATAATGGTGCTGCGCATTGCCATGTCCGACAGAGCGGAAAGTCTGCCGTTAATGAAAATAAGCGATTCTTTAACTTGGCTTGCCGAAGCTTTGATTCGTGAAATTTCAATTCTTGCGTGGAATCAGACGGTCAAGCGTTTCGGAGCGCCTCCTGGAAGAAGCGCGGCCGATCCGGGGTTTGCCATTATCGGTTACGGAAAATTAGGCGGAATCGAACTTGGCTATAAATCCGATTTGGATATGGTGTTCATTCGCGACATTGATGACTCCATGACGGAAGGAGAGCATAGCGTACCGTGCGCCATGTTCTATCAGCGTTTGGTGCAAAGGCTTTTGCATTTATCTACAACGCGCATGTCAGGCGGTGTTCTTTATGATTTGGATATGCGTCTGCGTCCTGACGGAGATTCGGGAATGCTCGTTACCGATACTGCCGCATTTGAAGCATATCAGGAAAAGCGCGCCTGGACATGGGAGCATCAGGCTTTGGTAAGAGCAAGGCCGATAGCCGGATCGCACAAAGTCATGGAGCGCTTTGAAGAAATCAGAAGCAAAGTGCTGCGTATGCCGCGAGATGATGAAAAGTTAAAGCAAGACGTTTTTGCCATGCGCTGCAAGATGCGCGATCATCTTGATCGCAGCGGCAAGACGCTTTTTGATTTAAAGCAAGGGCGCGGCGGTATGGTTGATATTGAATTTATCGCCCAATATCTTTTGCTTCGTGAAGCCCCCAAACACTCCGATATGGTTTTATGGTCGGACAACGTACGTATTTTGGATGAATGCTCACGCCTTAATATTTTGTCAAAAGAGGATGTCACGACCTTAAAAGACGCGTATATCGCAATTCGCGGCTATTATCATCGGGTTTCTTTAGCTGATTTGCCGCGCATTGTGGCAATTGAGGATAAACCTAAAGAATGCGCTGACGTTGAAAGAATTTGGCGTAAGCTTTTTGCTAAAGAGGAAGAGAATTTAAGTGCCGGTATCAAGATTGATATTAAGCATCAAATCTTAAAGTAGACATTAGACGTAAAAAGCAAATAAAAAAGCGCGGCTGACTTGCCGAAAAAGAGTTCGCTGCGCTTTTTGGGCGGATTGGCAAAGCCTGTTTAAAGTTTCACAAAAGAAAGATTTTGTAATTCATGATCATTTTAATTGCGGGTGACACTCATACCGGTAAAACCTTGTTGGCGCAAAGACTGCTGGAAAAGTACAAATATCCCTACCTGTCAATAGACCATTTGAAAATGGGGCTTATTAAAAGCGGAAAATGCAGTTTTACTGCCGAAAGTCCCGATGCGGAAATTACGCAATATGTGTGGCCGATTGTTAGGGGAATGATTACAACTTGTATTGAAAACTCACAAAACTTGATTGTGGAGGGATGCTATATCCCGTTTGCTTGGGAACAAGATTTTTCTGCTGAAGAACTGCAGCAAATTAAGTATGTCTGCTTGATATTCTCTAGAAAATATGTAGAAACTCATTTTGAGGATATTGTTAGATTTGAGAATGTCATAGAAAAACGTTTGTTTTCCGACATCAATTTAAAGGAGATGTTAAAAGTAAATGACTATAACTTGGAGCAATGCATCTCCCGAAATTATAACTACATTTTGATTGATGATGCTTATCACATTGACTGTGTATAAGGATGTAAAAGTACAAGTGAATCTCGAATTTTTTGAAAATTTGTAATTTATAGATTACAATAATATATTATGAAATACATCATTGAAAAACCAATCTTTTTAAAAATTGGTTGCAGTCTCTTAGAGATAGACAAAGCCAATATCGCATTATGTAACGAATTTTACGCATGGAGGATGGAAATTTAGGAGACATAAAACATATAGATAATGATTTGTATGAAGCCAGATGTTTCTTCGGTCCAGGCTACCGTTTGTATTTTACGTTTAAAGGAGAAGTGATTTTATTGCTATTGATAGGAGGAGATAAATCCACTCAAAGAGATGATATAAATAAAGCGCGAGAAATTTTGTCATCTAAGGAGATTTCATTATGGAAAAAATAACTATAAGTAAATTTGACCCTTTAGACTTCCTAAAGAACGAACACGATTATAACGACGCTTTACGTGCTGCATTTGAAGAAGATCCCGGAGACGGTTCTTTAATAGCTAAAACTATAGGGTTAATTGCTAAAGCGAAGGGAATGAGTAAAGTCTCTAATGAAACAGGTTTAGCTAGAGAAAGCCTTTATAAGGCTCTTTCAGGAGAAGGCAATCCTGAGTTTCGTACTATCTGCAAAGTTTTTAAGGCTCTGGGCTTCAATTTAACATTTACGCAAGCGACGCATACTTAAGTTTATCGAAACATATGTCTTTTGTTTCTAATTAGCTTGCTACATTGCCGGCTCTATAAAAATAACAAGGCATGCAATACTATCAGTGATAGCTAACATGTAAAAGGCAGAACGATCCCGCCTTTAAAGTTTTTTGTCTTAATCTTGTCAGTTTGGTTTTTGCAGTGTAGGGCGCGGAGCTCCCGGAATGCGCGGGCCTTCATACATTTTAGGTCCTATGCCTTCAGGACAAATGTAGGCGCGGCCTGAAAGTGCGACGCCGACGTCGGGTGAAAAATATAAGCCTATGGGGGCTGCATAAGCATGGGTTTCCACTACGTGGGTCGCACCTAATTTAGCAGCCTGAAGCTTTAAATCAAAACGGGCATTATTGACTGTTGCGCGCGGAGTAGTGTCAACATCGGCAATAAATTCACATCCTTGAACTTCTTGAGGCAGAGCGGTAACAATTTTATAAGCTATATTGCGCTCAAAATCACTTACGCATCCTGAGAGAAGAAAAGCTCCGGCAGTGCTTATAAGCAAAAAAGTCTTTTTCATCATTTTTTATTACTTAATCTCCGGATAGCGGGACGGCTCACCGTCAGGCACGGTTTTAAAGCGTCGATGCAGCCACAGATATTGCTCAGGAGCAATTTTAATCATATTTTCGATTACTTTGTTGCAGCGTGCGGTATCGGCAACTTCATCGTCCGTAGGGAAATTGTCAAGGGGAGCCGATACGTAAAGGCGGTAACCGTCTTTTACGCGAATGGTCCAGGAAGGCTGAATCAGCGTGTTTTTAATTTTAGATAAATCGTGAACTCCGGTAACCGTGGCAGCTTTTTCCACAGCAAAAAAAGGCACGAAAATAGAAACTTTACGTCCATAGTCCTGATCGGGTGCGTACCATATAGGAAGGCTTTTCATTAAAGCTCTTATCATGGTGCGCGGATCTGCCCTGTCAACTAAAGCAAGATTTGATTTTAAACGACCTTTAACTTGGGCATACTCCCACACGGGATGATCGGACGGACGATAAACCCCGACTCCCGGTTTGATGGTAAGAGCGTACATTCTTGCCATAAGCTCAAGCGTAACGAAATGGCAGGTTAAAACCAGGATCCTCGCGTCACTTGCGGCAATAGCGCGGGCGCGTTCTAACTCTTCATCATCGATAATGGTATATTTTAAAATCTTTTTGTCAGACCAAAACCAAGCCATTCCGGTTTCAAAAACTGCCATACCTGAGTTTTCAAAGATTTTTTCTGCAAGCTCGGCACGTTCTTTATCAGTCATTTGCGGAAAGGCAAGTTTTAAATTGCAGTCAACGATATAGCGTCTTCCTTTGATGACTCGGGCCATTATTTTACCCAAGGATTTGCCGAGCTTCATTAAAAGAGGATAGGGAATTAATTTGACGCTTATATATAAAGTAAAAACGGCAAGCCATGCACCCCAAAAAGTCGGGTAAAGCATTTTACGGGTAAAAACGGCTTTTTCAGTTAATCCCTTGCCCCAACCTTTATTGCGGTTTACGGTTCTGTGCTGCTTTTGTCTTTTGGAAAAAGAAGTATGTAATGATATTTTTTTCTGTGTCATTTAGCGCCCTATAATTTATTACATTAATTATAGCGTACGAGTCCTTTGATTTAAATTTGTTATTTTTTTAGTAATTGTAAAAAGAATAATTTGAATTTATTGAAAATTCTTATTAGATCCTAATGGACAGCTTGATTATTTTAGGAGTGAATATAAAAAAAGAGAACTATGTAATGCGCATAGTTCTCTTTGAGGATAGGAAAATATTAGCTTTGATATTCTGCGGCTATGTTTAAAATAGCTTCAATATCATGTTTATTTAATACAACAAAATGCCCTTCGGTATGATTTTCATCCCCGATGTTATTTAAAAGTACGGGAATATCTTTCTTTTTAGCTCCCAGTTCTTCGAAGTTAAGCGGTAATTTCGCTTCTTTCCAGAGATTTCTTAAAGCTTTAATACCATTTTTGGCTGTATTTTCAGGTTCACTAAAATCCATAGCACAGCCGAAAACTCTATTGGCAAATTTAGCAAAACGCATGATATCGTGTTTATAAACATAATCCATCCATGCTGGCATCACGACTGCAAGCCCGGCACCATGGGCACAGTCATAAAGAGCCGAAAGTTCATGTTCAATACGATGACTTGCCCAATCTTGTTCTCTATCTACGCCAAGAAGATTGTTATGGGCTAAAGTTGATGCCCACATAATAGCAGCACGAGCTTCATAGTCTTTAGGATTATTCATGACTCGTGGCAACATTTTTACCATAGTTCTTAAGACGCCTTCTGCAAGTTCATCTGTAAGTTCTACATCTTTAGTGTTGGTAAAGTATCTTTCCATTACATGGCACATTATGTCGCAGGCTCCGCAAGCAGTCTGAAAAGGAGGCACTGTTTGTGTAAGCTCAGGGTTTAAAATTGAAAAAGTACAAACATTGCTTTGCAAGTTGCATCCTTTCTTTTTGATGATACCGTTTACTTCTTTTTCAATAACGCAACTGTTTGAGCCTTCAGATCCTGCTGCTGCAATAGTAAGAATACACCCTACAGGAAGCGTTTGTTGAGGAATTTTTCCTCCCATAAAGAAGTCCCAGAAATCTCCTTCATATGGAACTCCCATTGCGATAGCTTTAGCACTGTCAATAACGCTGCCTCCTCCGACAGCGAGAATTAAATCAATACCTTTATTTTTACAAAGTTTTATTCCTTCATAAACCAGATCTGCTCGCGGATTAGGAAGAACTCCGCCTAGACGAGTGCACTCAAGTCCTGATTCAATCAAAATTTGTTCAACTTTGTCTATAAGGCCTGATTTAAGGGCTGATTTTCCACCAAAATGTAACAGAACATGGTGGGCGTTATATTTTTTACAAATATTTCCTACTTCGTTTTCTTGCCCTTTTCCGAAGTAAAAGTCTGTTGGTCTGCAAAAATTGAAATTATTCATTTTTTTTACTCCTACACATTAATCATTATTTACTGAATCATTCCCGCCATACGCGGTATGGTTAATGATAGTTCAGGGATGAATGTGACTAAGACCAATGCGCTGATGATAGCGATAAAGAAAGGAATGAGCTTCTTTGTAACCGTCTCGATTGATTGTCCGCTGATACTGCAACCGACAAACAAAGCTGCGCCAACAGGAGGTGTGGTGATTCCTACACAGAGGTTAAACATAATCATAATACCGAAATGTATAGGATCCATGCCGATTTGTACTGCAATAGGAAGGAAAATAGGAGTAAAAATTAACAGAGCAGGAGTCAAATCCATGAACATACCTACAATAAGTAATATTACATTCATGATAAGTAAAATAATGACAGGGCTCTGAGTTACTCCCAAAATGCTTTCTGAAATAATCTTAGGCAGCTGAGTATATGCAAGTACATAAGACATGATAGTCGAGGCGCCTATTAGGAAAAGGACTAAACAGCTAACCTCAATTGTGTCTTTAGCGATTTCTCTTAATACTTTGATATTAATTTGTTTATAAATACAAGCAAGAATGAAAGCATAGACAACAGCAGTACAAGCTGCTTCAGTTGCTGTGTAAAGTCCACCGATAATACCGCCGATGATTACAATAATTAATGCAAGACTGGGAAGTGCCTGGAAAATAACAATTAGCGCTTCTTTAAAAGTAAATTTTACTATTCCGCCTTTGCCTGCCCACTCAGGATGAAGCTTAAAGTAAATTGCAGCAACGAGCATTGATGCAAGTCCCATTAAGATACCTGGAATATAGCCTGCAAGGAATAAAGCACCAATTGATGTTCCACCGCTTACTACTGAATAAACAATCATTCCGTTTGAAGGCGGAATAATTTGACCGGTAGGCCCTGAAGCAATATTTGCTGCAGTAAAAAATGATATATCCATACCGTTTGCTTTAGCTTCAGGAAGCAATGTTTTTCCAACGGCAGCT
>NZ_CAJKVK010000040.1 GCF_905203285.1 uncultured Succinatimonas sp. | reverse complement strand
TCTTATATGCAGGGTGCAAGTTCAGCAATTTCCACTGCAAATGAGACTTTGAAATCTTTAGCAAGAGGACAATAAAATGGCTATTACTAATGAGCAGATTGATGCATTTTTAAAAGATGTTGAAAAAGAAATAAAAGAATTGGATGCCATAAATGAGGCCACCCGCAAGCAGATTGAAACTATGGCTCCGACCCTTGATATTACTGCTGACGATAAGGCCAAAGCAGAAGAATTGCTTACTCAAATTAAGAGTGAGACTCAAAAATCTGTAAATGAACGCGTTTTTGCTTTTAAGAATAAATTGGGAATTGAAGACAAGCCCAAAGTATCATTAAGCAGCCGCCGCGGTTCTCATAACTTGGTCTGATTGTTTTTTACTTAACTTTAGAAGATTTGGTTTGCTATGAATGACGTTAGAGGTATAAACAATGCGGCAAGTTTAGTGCAGGAAGGAATATCTTCTGCCCATGCTGCAAAAAGTAATGTAGGAGAACTTTCGGGAGCTGCCGTTCAAGTTGCCGAAAGTCCCGAAGCGTCTCTTGCCGACAGCGCAGAAGAGCTTACCTTTGCTCGCGATAATTCAAAGCAAACTAAATTAAAGGATCGCAAACAAAAGCAGGCTGCTCTCAATTTAGAAGAAAAAATTGAGAAAATGAAGCAGGCTTTTGAATTGCAGACGGACAATGATGATCGCAATCAGAAAAGTAAATTATTAGAAGATTTAAGAGCCGGCAAGGAAAATCGTGAGAGCATGTTAAACCGCCTAAAAGAACAAGGCGGTCATCCGGCTTCTAATTACTTTTTTTTACTGCAGTATGCCGATAATGAGAAAGATCCGTCATTTGCGGAGAAAATCAAAGATCTGGCACAGGCTCTTTATACTGATGAAAAAAGTGAAATTGATGCCTGCATTAATACTATAAGTGTTGCAGGACATAATGATTTATCTTCTTCTTTTGATTTATGTCTTTCATACAGTGAGCTAAGTCATGACTGTAAAACTCCGGTAGAGATGCTTCATTATATTGAGAAAAAATTTGGTGCAGATAAAGTTGATGCCGGAATAGATTTTATGTTTGAGGCTTTATCTGCTGATTTGGCTTCAGTCAATCAGTCTCAGGAACAAGTTTTGCTTGAGAGTGTCGGTACATCTTTATCTCTTGCAAGATCTATAAACGGAGCTTCAGTTATCTTAAACGGTTTTGTTGAGCGTTTTGACAAGATTTATCATCTCGATTCAAGTAATTTAAACGGTTTTTCTCTGCTTGAACGCATGCTTAAGCTTTCTGAGCAGAAATTCATACAGACATCCCAAGTCAGATCTCTTTATACGGAAGTTTCTAAGCAAGATCCTGAAACTGAAGTCCTGATGGCTCAGGATTTGCTTAACAAGGCTCGAGAGTTAGGCTCTGAGGTCTTTTTCGGAGTCGAAAACAGGGCTCATGTGATTGATGCCGTCCAAAACCTTGTCGATAAGTTAATTGAAAAAGAAGACGAGTGGCTTGAGCAGGGAGGCAACTGATGATTGATAGAGAAATAAACGAACTGGAAAGCCGTTGGGGAGTAAGCTTTTCTTCTTTTTCAAAAGAAAATCCTTTGAGCTTTAGATGGAATGGTTTGGATTATTGCTTGGAGTCATCTAAAGGTGAAGAAGAGTTTTTGATAATGTCTTTATCTTTTCCGGTAGCTTCTTATGATAAGCATACTTTGATGATGTTTTTAAGTGAATGCTCAGTTTTTAATCGTCATTCTATTGAATTTTCAGTAGGATTTGCCAAAGATAGAATAATGCTTTTGACAAAATTGTCTTCTGACATTTCGGCTATGGATATTGAAAACTCCGTACTTAATTTAAAAGCCATATATGACAAAGTCATAAACGGAGAGTAATTATGAGTTCTTCCGTAAATATTTTAAATTCCAATATCGGGCTTGGCAGTGTTATGAATCTGCCGGAGAGCGAACATTTGCCGCAAGTAGAGCAGATTGTCGTACAAAACGAAACTGAAGTTAAGCTCGATGAGTTATATAAGGGAAATAGTTTCAGTGCAATCGCTTTGCAGGGATTAGAACCGAAACTCTCCAGTAATGACATTTTGCAGCCGGCAAATTTAAATAGATCTTTAAACTCTATTTTTGAAAGAATGCAAGGGATTAAGGATGCTGATGTAAGAAGATTCTTGCGTGAAGATCTTAGTCCTTTGATGGAAAATCGCGAACTGTTAAAAGCTTATTTAGGCATGATGGTCGAGGGATAAGATGGCTGAATCGATAGAAATTAAAGGTCTTACTCCTGATGAGAATAATACGCTTAAGATTCTGACGTATTTTTATTTTCAGATGAATCATGTAGACAGCGCCAATAGGGGAGCTAAAGCGATTTTAGCTTTAAATCCTAAAGATATCTGGGCAAAAGCTATGTTGATTTTATGTGCTGATAATAAAGAAGAATACGAAAAAGTATTGTCGTTATCTGATGAAATAAATGAATTCAGTCAGGATAAAGATATCTATCGCTCAGTCTATCTTCTGCGCGCTCGGGCTTTGATTAAAACAGGGCGGGAAGCTGAAGCTAACGCCATGATTAATAACTTAAGGGAGAAAGTATGACATTACTTGAAAGCGCTCGTACTGCTTCCTCGCTTGTAACCAAACATGCCGATTTTCTTTTGGTCGGCATGGTGGTGGCGGTTATATGCCTAATGGTTGTGCCTTTGCCTACACCGCTTGTAGATTTGCTTATTTCCGCGAATATATCAATGTCATTCGTCATTTTGATGATGACTATGTATGCGCCGAATGTTTTAAGCTTTTCTTCTTTTCCTACTCTGCTTTTATTTACGACTTTATTTCGCGTCGGTTTAAACATCGCGACCACACGCTTGATTTTGCTGCAGGCAGATGCCGGTGAAATTATTTTCACATTCGGTGAGTTTGCCGTAGGCGGAAATTTTATTGTCGGAGCGGTAGTTTTCATAATCATCGCAATTGTTCAGTTTTTGGTAATTTCAAAGGGTGCTGAACGTGTGTCTGAGGTTGGAGCGCGTTTTTCATTGGATGCAATGCCAGGAAAGCAAATGTCAATTGATGCCGACTTGCGTGCAGGCTCCATTGATTCAGAAGAAGCACAAAATAGAAGAAACGCCGTTTCCCTTGAAAGTCAAATGTATGGCGCTATGGACGGTGCCATGAAGTTTGTAAAAGGTGATGCAATTGCCGGACTTTTAATTGCTGCCGTAAATATTGTCGCGGGTACGATTATCGGCGTAACCCAGATGGGAATGACGTCAGGAGAAGCTTTACAGCTTTATGGCGTGCTTACCGTCGGTGACGGTTTGGTTTCGCAAATTCCTTCGTTATTAATCGCAATTTCCGCCGGTATTCTTGTAACCAGATCTGGTGGTGACAATGATAATGTCGGCGAGCAAATCGGCGATCAAGTATTTTCTCAGCCTAAGGCTTTAAAAATAGCCGGCACTTTGGTCTTCCTTTTTGCTTTGATCCCGGGCTTCCCTAAACCGCAGCTGTTTTCTTTAGCGTTTATTCTTTTTGCTATAGGTTATGCTCTGTCATATATGCAGAAAAATAAAGATCTAAAGGTTGATCCTAAAGTTGAAATTCAAAAAACGCTGCGTTCGGCAACGGATAAGCGTAAAGCTTTTTCTAAAGAAGCTGGAAGTGAAGAATTTGCTCCCGTAGTTCCTCTAATTTTGGATTTGTCTAATAATCTAAGCGATAGCCTTGATTTTAGTGCTTTAAACGACGAGCTTGCCGCACTAAGAAGAGCTTTATATTTTGATTTGGGAGTTCCTTTCCCCGGGGTTAATCTTAGAGAAAATCCTAATCTTGAGCCATATGAATATGTGCTTAATCTTGATGAGATTCCGGTAGCTCACGGTAAGCTTGAACCGGGATGCGTCATGGTGCGTGAAGATCCAGACAACATTCGTATGCTTGGCGTTGAAGTAAAAGAAGGTCGTCCTTTTTTGCCTTCGGAAAAGACTTGGTGGATAAAAGAAGAAGATAAGGACAAGTTAAAGACTATCGGTGTTTCATATTACACACATTCTAAAGTCATTTCTTTAAATCTTTCTTTGGTTCTGGCAAGACATGCCTCTGATTTTATCGGTTTGCAGGAGGCTAAGTATCTGCTTGATAAAATGGAAGACAGAGCCCCTGATTTAGTACATGAGGTATCAAGACTTCTTCCTTTGCAGAAAATTGCTGATCTATTTAAGCGTCTTGTTCAGGAGCAGATCTCTATTCGCGACTTACGCTCAATTTTAGAAGCAATTATTATTTGGGCGCCCAAAGAAAAAGATCAGGTGATGCTATGTGAATCTATTAGAAGCTGTTTGAAGAGACAGATAAGCTATAAATATTGCGCCGGACAAAATATTCTACCTGCAATTTTATTAGAGCCGTCTGTAGAAGAATTGATTAGAAAATCAATTCGTCAAACTTCTTCGGGGGCATTTTTAGCTTTGGATCCGCAGTCATCAAGACGTTTTTTAAAAGAAGTCGGCAGGGCTTTAGGTAAGCGTAATCGTAATTTGGTGATTATTGCCTCAATAGATATTCGCCGTTATGTAAGACGTCTTATCGAAACCGAATTTTATAACGTACCGGTTCTTGATTATCAGGAATTAACTCCTGAAATATCGGTGCAACCTATTGACAGAGTGAGAATGTAAGGAGTTTTTTATGGAAAAGCATCAGTTTACTGCAACAGAGCTTGTAGCATTATTCGGTCAAGGCTGCAGTGTTGCTGATTTGGCAGGGGTTGATAAAAAACATTTAGAGGCACTTTATGCTTTAGCTTATCAGCTTTATCAAAGTAAGAACTTTGATGATGCCGCCAGTATTTTCAGAGCACTATGTCTTTATGATTACAATGAAATTAAATACTTTATGGGGCTTGGCGGCTGCGAACAGGCTTTGGGAAATTATAAAAAAGCTGCAGATATTTATTCATTGGCTTCCGTAGTAAGCGGTCTTGTGGATCCCGAGCCGATGTACTACGCGGCAGTTTGCTTGCTTAAAGCCGGAGAAAAAGAAAATGCCGTTGCGGCTCTTGAAAGTTTGTCCATTATGGGTAAAGAAGGTGATGCTAAAGACGATACCTTCAAAAACAAAGGGGCCGCTTTATTAAAGATTGTGTCTGAAAAATAATAGGTTTTGAATATGAATAATGTTCATGATGTCAGCAAAGCACAGGCACAAGAGATCAGTGAGATCTTAAGCCGAATTAAAGAAAAGGGTCTTAGTTCAAGCTCAGGCTCGTCAATTCCGGATGTTTCTTCAGGTGATCTCAATTTAGATTCTCTGCCTTCTTTAAGTGCGCCGAATGATACTATTCCCATGAGTGTAATTATGGGATTGTGCGAAGAAGCAATAATGTCCATGCTCGGCATGGAGGAGCGAAAAGAGGCCGTTTCATCAGGCGTGGCTACGTTGCAGGCACATGCTGAGGAACGCAAGCAGATAAATCAGGAAAGAATCGAAAAGCTGCAGGAACAAGCTGAAAAAGCTGAAAAACAGGGCTTTTTAGACAAATTGAAGCAAGCTTTTTCAATCATAAGCTGTGTGATTCAAGCTATTGCCGCAGTTGCTGTCCTTGCCAGTGCTGTTATTGCGCCGAATCCTGCAAGTATTATCGGTGCCGGATTGTTAATCGCCTCAACTGTTGAAACGATTATGTCTACGGCTTCTGACGGAAAGCTTAGCTTGCAAAACGGATTTGCGGAGGCGGCAAAAGCAACCGGCGGAAATGAGCAGGCAGCTGCAATTTGCGGAATGATTACGTCATTTGCTATAGGAATTGTAGGAAGCGTGCTTTCAGGTGCTGGTGCTGCAAAGACAATTTCTGATGCGGCAAAGCTTGGCGAGGTATCAAAGCTAACTAAGTTCCAGCAAATTATGAATAATGCAACAAACATTGTTTCAGCAGGAACTCAAGCTGCAAGTTCAGCAGTAAATATTACGTCTGCTGTTTATGAAAAACAGATAGATGAAATCAAAGCTGATTCCAAGCTTCTTGAAGCTATTTTGATGAGAATTCAGATTGCTCAGGATTTGGACACAAAACAGATAGAAAAGATTATGGAAAAGGCCACTGCAATGGCTGAAGGCGTAAAGGATGTTATTGATGATTGCAATAGCACCATGCAGTCAGTCCTTTCAGGCGGTTCAGCTCCTGCGATGGCATAGGAGAAAAATTATGATTAGAGTTAACGGCAATGAAAAGACTTCCTTTTATGGAAATGTCGGATCTGATAACAATATAAATACCAATAACAATTCTGCAATTCCAGGTGCTCAGGGTAAGGATGCTGATTCAATTCCTAATTTGCACGGAAACGGCTTGTCATTTAATTCTTCCGACCTTGGAAGTTCCATGGTGGCTATGGCATCAGCTGGAGCTACTATTTTGGCTTTGATAAGTCAGACTCTTGCCGAGCAGGTTAGAGAAAATCGCAATATGACCTATGAAGCTCAGATGCAAAGTGCTGATTTAATGGAAAAGCAGGCAAGCGAAATGCGCAAGCAGGCTACAATTAAATTTGCCTGCTCAATCGTTTCAAATGTAATTTCTTTGGCAAGCAGCGGCATTCAGATGGGTATGTCAATTAAAATTGCAGGAAACAGCGCTTTATCCGACGCGCAGAAAATGGCACAAAGCGCTGCTGTTACTGCTTTTGAGCAAGCCACAAAGTCCGTAACCGGTTTTATTCAAGCCGGAGGAGAATATGGTGCAGCTTTAGTTGATGCCGGTCTAAAAGAACTTGAGGCGGATCAGAAAAAGATTGATGCTTTTGCCGATCAGGTTAAATCCATTACTGAGTCATTGCAGTCGGTGGTGCAAAAATCCATCGATACGTCATCAACCATTTCTCAGGGAATGATTGAGGCGAATAAACGCATTTTAGGCTAATAAGGAGTTATGGCATGCAGGCACGTGATGCAATTGAGCTTATTTGTAAGGAAGCCGGATGGAGCTTTAATCAGCAGGATTTGGCTTTGGACAAAAGTAAAATTGATATTGCTTTTGATAATTATACGTTCAGCCTGTATGCCTTGAATTCTGATGTTTTGTTAATGCGTGCTGTTTTATTTACGTTGCCGCAAAACGATGATGATGCATTTGAAATAGCCAAAAAAGGCGCAACCATGACCGCTGCTATATGGCAGGATCATAAAGTAAATTTTACGCTTGAAGATAAAGATATATGTCTTGAACTTGATGTTGATGTTTCATTAATTGATAAAAATAAACTTTTATCTTTGTGTCAGAATTTCTTGGATGATTGTGATTTCTTTGTGGAGCATTTATACTCAAATGAAAGCTCAGAGCGTGTTGATGCTTTTAATTTTTGGGGAGTAAATCCGTGAACGTCATAAAAAATACGTGGGGACATTTTAGGAAAGCTCTGTATGTTATCGCATTTATGCTGATGATAATTCCTGCTTATTCTTTTGCGTTTAATAAACCTTACAGTCATTATTCCTCTCAAGAGGATATATCTTCGGTTTTAGCTGATTTTGCAAGACAACAGGGATATTCGGTAAATGTGTCTTCATCTTTGACGGGAAAAGTTAACGGAAGATTTGAAAATATAGATCCCGATTTGTTTATTGACGGAATGAAGACGGCTTTTGGCGTCTGTTATTACATAAAAGGGAAAAATATTTATTTTTACAGTGACAGTGAGTTAACTCAAAGCGTTGTAAAACCTTCGGCTCTTTCAGCACAGGAGCTTTTAAATGAAGTCAGAGCTTCAGGTCTTATTTCTGCAAATTTGCCTGTAAGAATCAATTCAAACGGAATGTTAAGTGTTTCAGGACCTCAAAGTTATGTTGATACGATTGTAGAGGCAATAAGACAATTTGATGTCGCAACAGAAGAGCATGTTGTGATGAAAGTTATTCGTTTAAAGCATGCAAAGGCTGAAGATATTGAAGTAAGCAGTTCGGATAGAAATGTTCATATCCCGGGTGTGGCTTCTATTTTGCAAAGTATGGTTTCAGGCGGATCCAATAATATCCAAGGTTCTGGCGTTACCGTAACTCAAAGAGGATCGGCTTTGCCGGGACTTCGCGGCAGCGGATTGATAAAAGGATCTCAAAGCAGTAGTCAAAATAGTTTACCTTCCGACACATCGATACAAAGCAGCGGATCGGTGCAGCCTCGAAATCTGTTTTCTCCGTCTATTATTGCCGATTCGCGCTTAAATGCCGTTATTATTCATGATTATGATTACCGCATGCCTTATTATGAAGATGTCATAAAGGAACTTGATGTTCCGGTAAGATTGGTGGAACTGCATGCCGCAATCGTTGATGTTGATGTGGGAGCAGCTGATTCCTTAGGTATTGATTGGCAGGCGGCACGCCGAACCGGAAATTGGCAAATTGCCGGCGGAGTGGGGCATCAAATTTCAAATTCAGGAAGTTTAAATCCTAATGGCGGCGGTATTTTTTCCACGGTCTTCAGTACCGATCAGAGTGCCTTCATGATGCAAGTTAATATGCTTGAAGAAGATAACAAAGCAAGAACATTAGGCAGACCTTCTGTTCTTACTCTTGATAACGTGGAGGCAACGCTTGAGGATACAACTACAAATTATGTAAAAGTTGCCGGAAATGAAAGCTCCGATCTCTTTGAGGTCGTTTCCGGTACGATTTTACGGGTTACTCCTCATATTATTGATTCTCATGACGGATCTGCCCCTTACATTCAAATGGTAATTTCTTTGCAGACAAATCAGGATACGGATCAGAGTCAAAGTTATACCGTATCAAGCGATGCTCAAGGAGCCGATGAACGGATCCCTGTTATCAAAAAGACCACAATAAATACTCAGGCTTTAGTACAGCAGGGACAAAGCCTATTGCTTGGCGGATACTATATGGAGAATCATCGCAATAGCGATAACGGTATTCCAGTATTAAAAGATATTCCTTTAATCGGAGGACTTTTCGGCTCAAGCAGTGATGAAGCGACTCAAAGAGAGCGTTTATTATTGATTACCCCGCGAATTCTTGATTTAGATGACATTAATTTGCCAAGCGGTCTTGATGATAAGAGCTTTGCAAAATCGCCGACTCAAGCAGATTACTCAATGCGGGAAACAAAACCTTTAAATGAATCAGGATGCGCATCTTCCCGATCATCCTCTGCAAATAGCAGTACTAAAGCTCAGTTAGTAAAGGATATATAGCTTATGGATGATCGCAGATTCGAGTTTCGTTTTTTATCAGGTTCCAATATCGGAGCTTCTCTTGTTTTACCGCAAGGTGAATATATCTTGGGTAATACTGATAAAAGCGATATCGTAATTTATGACAACGCCATCGAGAAAAGCGAGTTAAAACTTTTTTTGACTGAAGAAGGAGTTTTTGCTGAAGCTTTAAGCGGTAATTGGTTAATTAATAACTCGCAATTAAAAGGAAAACAGTCATTACCTTCAGGGGACTTGTTGTCTCTAGGTTTAAATACCTTGGCATGGCATAAGGAAGGAGATCCTTTTGCCGCTTTTACGTCTTTTTCCGTCAAAGAGACAAATGATGTTGTTCTGCATGCCCAATCAGAGCAAGATATAAAAGACGAAGCTTCTGCAAAAGCAAATATAAGTGGTTTAACAGCTCAAAACACTAACCCTAAGACAGAACATCCGATTGCGAATAAATCTAAGAGCACTTATAAATCCAAGATTTTTATCGGTGCCGTTATTCTTGCTCTGCTGTTATTTTTATTGATTTTCGGTAATGTCTTTGATAGTAAAGCAAGCATTGATGAAGAAATAGCTGCCATTAAGAATCAATCATCGTCATTTTTCGTAGATCCTGTTCAGGTTAATTTTAAAGACGGTATCTATGTGGTCTCAGGAAGCGTTCTTGATCAAGAAAATTACGAAAAATTAATGAAATCAATTCCTCATGTGTCTTATCCAGTCGAGATTAAAGCTAATTTAATAAGTGCTAAAGCGTTGTCTATTAAGCATGCTTTTTCTCTATACGGGATTACCGTAAATCCTGCTCTTAAAGGAAATGATTTTGTCGTATACGGATATATTTGCGATCCTTATTATGAGAATGATATTTTTAATGCATTAAACAGTCATTTATCTGGACAAAATATCAAATCCGGTTTTACGTACAGATCGCAATTAGAGCCGTTTATTCAGGAGAAAATAAGTCAATTAAATTTACCGGTATCTTTGATTTTTGATAAAGGTTTCGTTGTTTATGACGGTAAGTTCACTCCTGATCAATATCAAGATTTTTTAACTTTGCAAAGAGAAACAGCTGATTTTTGTAAAGCTCCTGTTATATTTAGAGATATACGTACCATGCCTAAAGGCAATATTGATTTATTGCCTCGGGATGCCGTATCTGTTACATATAAGGATAGCGACCAAAAATTAAGCTCTGATAATGAAAAGTCGGATTTAACCGATCCGGTATCGGTTTTGCCTTTTAATCTTGACAGTATTAGCGGAGTAACTTTAGAACCGTTGCGTTTTGTCAGCTTGAAAAACGGCGATAAATATTTTGAAGGAGCTGAGCTGCCTAACGGTTATATTTTAGAAAAGATCTCGGTTAATGAACTTATCCTTGATAAAAAAGGAGAAAAAATTACCTATGAACTTAAATGATCTGAATATGGATTTGCTTTTAAATCCTGAGAATGCTTATTTATTAAAAGAGCTTAAAGAAGAAGTTTTTTCAATATCTGTACAGCTGAAAAATAAAATGGACAGCGGTGTCAGTGTGGGTGAAATTGATGCTTATCGCGGACTTTATCTGTCTTGCCAAAATGCTTTGGCGATTATTGATAAGCTTGGATAAAACCGGAGGTCGGATATGGAAATTTCAGGAAGCAGTTTTGCTGATATGATTAAAACCGGCATGGACAGCATGTCAGGAAAGGCAGAACAGTTGAAAGAAAAAATGGCTAATATCTCAAGTTTGGATTCTACTGAAGATCAGCAGGCGGCATTACTTGAAATGCAGTTTGAGATGGGTCAATATAATGCTGTAATGGAGCTTACTGCTAATTTAGTAAAGTCTTTATCTGAGTCTATAAAGTCAATTTCTCAAAAAGTAAGTTAGTGAGGCAGCAATGCAGATTCTAGAAAAAGAAAAAATCAGTGCCTTAATCCAAATAGGATTTGCCGGCTGCGCTAAAGGTCAGATTTTTCAAGCAAGACGTTTGTTTGAAGGCTTGTTGTGCGTGGATAGCGAGTTAGTCGGGGCTAAAATAGGTTTAGCTTTTTCTTATATCGTCGTTGATGATTTTGATAAGGCTGATCAGATTTTGGATGAGCTTCTTGTCTCTCATTCTGACGATGCGGACGTTAAAGCAATGAAAGTTTTTTCTCTTGCTTTACAGAAAAAATCGGAAGAGGCAAAAAAACTCGCTTCAAGTGTTGATGCTTCACAGCAAAGCGCTTATAACCTGTGTCAGGATGCTTTAAATCTGTTGGATAGGTAATAGAATGCGTTTTAAATTTCTTGGGAGCGCCGTTATTTTAAGTGCAATGCTTTTGTGCGGTTGCCGTGAAGCATTGTATTCTAATTTAACGGAAAGTGATGCCAATGAGATGCTGTCGACTCTTTTACAGCGCGGAGTCGATGCTAAAAAAATTTCAGAAGGCAAAAACGGTTTTACAATTGAAGTTGATGAACAGGATTTAGTGCGCTCTCTTGAAATTATAAAAGAACATTCATTACCGCGTGAGCAGTTTCAATCTTTAGGCTCGGTATTTTCAGGGCAGGGAATGATTTCTTCTCAAACGGAAGAACAGGCTCGACTGGCTTATGCCTTGTCTCAGGAATTATCTGCTACTTTTTCCAGAATTGACGGCGTCTTGGATGCGCGCGTTCACGTTGTCTTAGTTCAGCATGAGCAATCATCAGGTGTTACTACGCCTCCTTCAGCTGCGGTTTTTATCCGTCATACCAAAGAATCTCCTGTCGTGGATATGATAAGCAGTATTAAAGATACAACAGCTCGCTCTGTTCCCGGACTTACTCATGATCGGGTAGCTGTAATGACTGAGACTTTTGAAGAAAATGTTTTACCTGTTCAAAAAACCTTAAAACCTTGGTATGCAGGTCCTGTCGGTTATGTTCTTGCCGGAATCGGCGGATTGGCAATTGCTTTATGTTTATTGCTTGGTATCGGCAAAAGAACAGGACATATAAAATTTGACTTTGCTAATAAAGATAAAGCGGCTGATAACAAAGAGGCATAATCGGCAAAATGCAGAGAGAATATGCTTTATCCCTTATTGATAATAAAGAGCTTTTAAATGCCGTACTTGATTTTAACTCAGTGCATGAAAGCTCTAATAAGGAGAGTCTCTTTTCGTTTTATGCACAATATCCGTCTTTTATGCGTGATATTGAAGAAACTGATTTAGTTTTGTTTAAAAAACAGCAAAAAATCGCTTATTTTGATTTTTCCGATCCTAAGACCCGTGTAATTTTTTTTGATAAAGAAACTTTAGACAAAATCGCAGTTTACCTTGGTTCATGCGTATTTGCAGATTGCATTACGACAACCATTCTTAAAAATGAACTTCTTTGTCTCAGTCAAGCAATAGGTTCGTCCGTTTATAAATTTGTTATGGAGCGCGGACGCTATGTCTTTGGTGGTACGGTAAAAAGACATTATTCCTCAAAACGGGATGTTAAGTTGGTTTTACAGGAAACCAAACACCAAGGTTATTCAATACTTGTTTTTTTTGCCGGAAGCTTATCAAAAAATTATCAGGACTTTTTATTAAGAAAGATTGCAGAGCTTGATGTTGAATTTGAAAAACTGCAACAATGGTCATTAGATCAGGATAAGCTCTTTTCTTTAATTTGTTTTATTGCAATAAACGAGATTGATGGCAAATGGAAAAAATATTTCATCTAGATGCTGATGATAAATTACAAATTGCAGATGACGTTAAGATCATCAGAAAAGATGATTTGGAGAAGTTTTTTGCCGCTGAAGAAATCATTTTAGAAAGTAAAAAGAAAGCTCAGGAAATATTAGATAAAGCTGAGGAAATCTATAAAAATCGCTTTGAACAAGGTTTAACCGAAGGAAAGGAAGAAGGGAAAAGCGAATATACTTTTAAAATTATGGATATGGTTTTATCTCAGGTAGATAGCCTTGAATCGCTTGAGAAGCAGCTTGTTGAAGTGGTAACAAAATCAGTAAATAAAATTATCGGTGATCTTGATGAAAAAGATCGGATCGTTCGAGTTGTTCGTAAAGGTTTAAGTGCGGTCCGCGGAGAAAAAAGAATTGTCGTACGGGTAAGTACTCATGATGAACCGATTGTCCGTGAAGATTTAAAAGCTTATTTATTATCAGATGACGGCCGCAGCGGATATATCGAAGTTATAGGAGATGTTAATTTAAAAAAAGGAGATTGTATTTTAGAAACTCAAATGGGTGTTGTAGAAGCAAGCCTTGATACTCAACTGAAAATTTTAAGTGAGTCTTTAAGTGCACGCGTTGCTTCTAAGGATTAAAGATGGCTCTAGAATACATCGGACAAATGCTTGAAGATGCAGTAGATGAAGTATCTTCATTGGAGATTAGGGGAAGAGTTGATCAGGTTGTCGGTACTATTATTCGAGCCTCGGTTCCCGGAGTAAAAGTCGGTGAACTGTGTATTTTGCGCAATCCCGGTGAAAATTGGATGCTGCGTGCTGAAGTCGTTGGATTTTCAAAAAATACCGCACTTTTAACACCGCTGGGCGATTTGGAAGGGATTTCTTATCACACGGAAGTAATTCCGACAGGTCATGTTTTGTCTGTTCCGGTAGGTGAAGAGCTTTTAGGTCGGGTTTTAAATGGTGTAGGTGACGTTGCAGACGGCGGTCCGGCGCTTAAGACGCATAAATTTTACCCTGTTTATGCAGACCCTCCTGCTGCGATGCAAAGAAAACTAATAGAAAAACCCGTTAGCCTTGGATTAAGGGTTTTAGACGGGGTTTTAACCTGTGGACAGGGGCAGAGAATGGGCATTTTTGCTGCCGCAGGCGGTGGTAAATCAACATTGCTTTCATCGATAATTAAAGGAACAAGTGCGGAAATTTGCGTCTTAGCTTTAATAGGTGAGCGCGGTCGTGAAGTACGTGAATTTATTGAACGCGATCTTGGTCCTGAAGGAATGAAAAAAGCGGTGTTGGTTGTTTCTACTTCTGATCGTTCGTCCATGGAGCGATTAAAAGCCGCATATACCGCAACGGCCATTGCTGAATATTTCCGTGATGAAGGTAAAAATGTTCTTTTGATGATGGATTCTGTTACACGTTTTGGACGTGCACAACGCGAGATTGGGTTGGCTGCAGGAGAACCTCCGACAAGGCGTGGTTTCCCACCTTCTGTTTTTTCAACTTTACCAAAACTCATGGAGCGAGCGGGAAATTCTGATAAAGGTTCAATTACCGCCTTATATACAGTATTGGTTGAAGGCGATGATATGACTGAGCCTATTGCTGATGAAACCAGATCTATTTTAGACGGTCATATCATATTGTCCCGAAAACTTGCTGCTGCTAATCATTATCCCGCTATTGATGTGCTTGCAAGCGTCTCTCGCGTGATGAATACAATTGTCAGCAAAGAACATAAAGCAGCTGCACAGAAGTTAAGACAGATTTTGGCAAAATACTCTGAGATAGAATTGTTGGTTCAACTTGGTGAATATAAAAAGGGAAATGACGCCGAAGCAGATTTTGCCTTGTCACACATAGATGCCGTGAATAAATTTTTAAAACAAGGTCTGGATGAAAAGAGCTCTTTTGAGGATACGGTAAGTCAATTACTAAAAATAGTTAAGTAAAAATTATTTAATATAAGATCCTGCCTCACAAAAATTATTTTGCAGTAGTTTAAAATTAGCACATAATATATATAAAAGCAGAGCATATTATTTTTAAGGATCTTATATGCAGAACCAATATTTAAATGCTTTATGTAATTTTTTGGGCATTGATTGCAATTGTGAAAATGACGGTATTGCAATCTTGAACTATGAAGGAAGAGATTTGGTTTTCTCTTTTAATCCCGCAGAAAATTCTTACTTATTGCAATATTCACTCGGATCTGTAGCAGAAATAAAATCAGCTTTTGTTTATAGAAAATTACTATCAGCAAATTTTTTGCGTTTAGGCACTTATGGAGCCTCGTATGCTCTGGATGAAAGAAATGAAGAGATCTTAGTGAATTATGAAATTGCTTTAACCGGTTTATCAGTTGAAGATTTTTTAAGTGAATTGGCTAAATTTTTAAAAATTACGCAGCAATGTAAAAAAGATTTTAAAAATTTATTATCTTGTCTGACGGATAGTTTGAGCAAGGCTTCAGCTCAAACTGAAAAGCAAGATACTACGCAGTGGCTTAATGTTTAAAGAGGGAAAAATCATGAGTGAACAAATTTCTAAACAGTCGCTGTTTTCTCAAGTAAAGCATTTGGATGATTCGACCCCGCTGTTTGTTAACAGTAAATCTAATAATGTTGAAACCAGATCTCAAATTTCCGGTATTTCATCTTTATTTGCTATTTCTTATCTCAATGAGCAAAGAGAAACATTTGATCAAATTAAATCTCTTATCCGTAGTCATCCTAAATTGCAGACAATAGCAAATGAAGCAGATAAATTTTTAGACAAGTTAAAAGTACAAAATAAAGCCATTACCGCAGGCGACGTGAAGCAAATCATTGCTATGTACGATATGAAAAAGGGTCTGGAGGTAGGAGAAAAATTTGCAAATGAAAATAAGATCCCTCAATTTTTTAAAACGTCATTTGCATCTTTTGTAGCGAAAAATGGAATTTCTCTTGAGAATAAAGATGAGCAAAGAGTTGCTTTAAATAAGTTTTTGGTAGAGGAGTTTATTAATAATAAAGATAATTTCCAGATATTAACCAGAAATAAAGATTTTCCTGTACCCATACAGAATGTAATAACAGGATATGCAAAAGAAAGCGGTTTTTTTGAAAAATATATTGAACAGAGATTTTTAACAAATTTTGACAATTTTAAATTTTCTTCCTTACAAGAATTTGCAAAAAATCTTGAACCCATGTCAGAGCTTCTAAGCCTTTTTTCAGAAGGAGAACTTGCTGCTATTGCAGAACAACATAAAACGGCAGCGGATAAAAACGCTACTTTATTGAATTTATTTAATGAAATTAAAGATTTATATCCAATTAAAGATTGTCATGACATTTTAAAGGCGTGTTTAAAAGATAACGATTCTTTAAATTCTCTTCAGGAACGCACTTTTGCCGTAAGAAAACATACCTGTCAAATGCTCGCAGGAGTTCCCGATTATGTTTGCATGAACAAATTTAATATCCCTGAGCAGTATCGTGAAATTATTTGCCATAATCCCGAGATTGTAGATGCAGCAGTAAAACAGCTCACATTAGAGAATGAAAACGTTTATCCTAAAGTTGAAAGCTTGTTTAGAGCTTTAGATAAAGTAACAGAGCAGTTTTTAGAAAAGAAATCCGCATTAATCAATGAAGCAGTTTTAATGCTTGATGGCGGAGCTAATATTTCATTAGCAGGTCTTGATGATAAGTAAAAACCGTATTTATTTAATGCGCTTTTATCAGGACAAGATATCATAGAACCATTAATAAATGATTCTGTAGCAGTAGACGGAGCTTTTTTAAATAAAGTAAGTGCTTTTTACAATGATGTATTAAGCGGAGTGAAGCTTTTACCTGAAGAAGAAAGAGAAAGTGCTTTTGACAAAATAATGACTGCGGCTTTGACGGTTTTGTTGCAGCAGCGCGGAATTTCTGCACTTGATAGCAAGTTGTCTGCAACTTTGATGGCAAATGCCGTTTCTAAATTTGCTTCAATTACCTCTGCTGCAAATCAAAAATCAGTTCAAATTAATAAAGATCAAAATGCTGCTCCTGCTGACATGAATCAAGGAGAAGAACTTTTACATATTAATTGTGTTGTAAAACAATTAGTAAAAAGTATTTATGCATTAGACAATGAAGATATTTTAACCGTTTCTGACCGGGATGTGCCGCAAAGTACATTAGCTCAGGAGTCTTTTAATAAATTATTTAATACTGTTTTTCTAAGAAAAACCGAGACGGATCTTTTGCCTGATGCCTTACGCGATTATTTAAATGCCGATGCTGCTTTAGCAATTAAAGAATTGCCTTCAGATTCTATAAATTATCAGGCAGTAGAAAAGGCACAAGCTTGGTTTTCAAATAAGGATGCCATTCCGCCTGAAATAAGAGAAAAAGTTTTTGACGATGTCATTATTAAAGCAAAAGCTCAGGGTGTGGCATCTTCATTATTTGACTCTGCTAATTATGACTACACCTTAGTTCTTGCTGATATAAAAAATGAAGTATTAAATAGAGCAATACAAGTTGAAGGTAACGGCACCACATTAACTGATGAAGATATTTCAAACATTGCAAGAGAAGTAGTTTTAAAAGATATTAAGGAGCTTAGTAATTTAATTGATTTTGTATCAGCCTCTGATTCTATTTTGCTCAGGAATAATTTAAATGTTCATTTATCACCTGAAGAGAAAACTGGAATTATTGGTAATTTGCATAGATTAGGTATTCGTGATCTTAATGCTTTAAAGGAAGTTATAGGAACATATAAAAATATTGTTGAAAGTACTCTTCCTAACTTGGTTGCTCCGGACCCTATTGATTCTCAGATAATCA